>DHXR01000034.1:88716-119745 GCA_002413785.1 Mucilaginibacter sp. UBA5151 | reverse complement strand
CTTCGCGAATGGGTAACCCCTGAACGGGGTAATATTTTGTTGTGATTTCTTTTTCTACAAACGGGCAGCCCCTCACGGGGCATGAATAGCTGGTGAATTTCCCATCAGCATATCGTACCTTAAGCTTTAATTATTTAAACGCGATTTCCCTGCTTCTTTCTACTGATATTTGATCCGCCATTGTGGCGGATAAGTTCATATACAAACAACCCGTGGCGTCATCAGTTGCCAAATATCGGTAGAAAACAAATGAAAATAAATTTGCGTGCTGCAGGCACGAAACCTATCCGCCTTCCAATTATTCCGGTAATCTAAAATGCCGGTTGGCAGGGCAGCATACCACTAAGGCAATTTACTGTTGATATCAGCATATTTCGGAAAAAGAACTATACTCACCCGCACAATCCGTCACAGAATCGATATTGTTACAATAATTGCATCATTTCAAATATCGATCAATGAGGTAAAAAAGGGCTCTATAGCGATTTGTGTGGGTATTCGTTTCATTCCGATAGCTATCGGGAATTGTAAAAAACATTGTTATTATGATAATAAAATGTGGTTTCTAACGCTCCGAAGAGGCGTAGCCTCGACAAATATTATAGCAACGGATTTTAATCCGTTGAAAACGCCAGAAGGAAAAGATAAAGAACCGTAGGTTCGACCCATATAAATACGGCGACTACTAATGATTAAAATGGATCGTGCCTATGGCACTCCTACTATTTGGCTTCTTGTTCAACGGGTTAAAACCCGTTGCTACAAAATGTTTCGAGCCGAAGGCTCTATAAAAGGCTAACCCACACAAACCGTCATAGAACCTAAAAAAGGCCTGAATAAGTGTTATAATGACATTTTACTATATTGTGATGATTTTTTAACATCATGGGTTGAGGCGGCCTTCACCTTTCCAAAGGGTATGTTATATTAAAAAACCCAGGGCACAAATGTCATTTTATCGCAAATTGGAGCTTATATGGTTTTTTATTTAAGATAATGCCTTGTTTTATGTCAATATCGCATTTCTATTTTTTTAATATTTTAAATGTTTTGTTAATAATTTGGTAATTTTTACGAAAATGTTTGCGGCTTTGGCAGTTATTGGCGTCTAAAAATAATTAATTCGTAATTCTTATAAACTTATTTGTGTAAACAATACACACTGCCTACATTAGTATCGATACCAATATAACTATTTGCTTCAGCAAACGATTATTTATAAACTAATATTATTATAACATTTATTGATGAGGCGTCCCCTGTTTTAGGGGTACTGCCGGAAAAATGGGGTAGCGATAAGTTTTAAATTTATTAAGTAAATTACATGGTTAAACTTTTACTTTTAATCTTTTTTAAACGTACCATCTTTACGGGCCTGTCACACCAGGGCCGATTCCAATTTGATTTGGTCACGGGTAGCATTTGCGCGCCCTCATAATAAATACATCCACTTAACTAACAAGCTTAAAATCAAATAAATTAATCAACTAAATCTCAAATCTCATGTTTAAAAGTTTACTCCTAAAGGGAAGGACCTTTTGCCTGCTGTTATGCTGCATGGTTTCTTCATTGGTAGTTACAGCCCAAACAAAACACACAGGTAAAGTCATCGGAAGCGATGACAAATTACCAGTTGTTAGTGCATCCGTAAGGATCAAAGGCACCAGCACGGGCACTGTAACCGACGGTAATGGTGATTTCACCTTAACGTTAAGCCCTGGCAATGTACTTGTAGTAAGTTACCTTGGTTATCAAACGCAGGAAGTCACTGTTAAGGGCAGTGAATTCCTGACAATTCAGTTGCAACCTGCTAACAGCACTTTAAATGAAGTGGTTGTAACTGGTTACACCACTCAATTGAAAAAGGACATCTCCGGTTCAATAGCGACGGTGAATGTTACGGACGCGAAAAAAATACCCGTCACCTCCGCCGAGCAATTATTGCAGGGACAGGCATCGGGCGTTACCGTAATCAATTCGGGCGCCCCGGGCGCGGCAAGCACGGTATTTATACGCGGCATTGCCAACTTTGGCAATACAACGCCTTTGTATGTTGTTGACGGTGTCCAGGTTGGCGATATGTCGCAGCTTAACCCCAACGACATTGAAAGCATCAGCGTGTTAAAAGACGCAGGCGCCGCCGCCATTTACGGTATATCCGGCGGTAACGGCGTAGTTGTTGTCACCACAAAAAAAGGCAAATCAGGAAAAACAACGATCAGCTATGATGGTTATTATGGGGACCAGCAGCCATTACCCGGCAATGTATGGCACCTTATGAACCCGGAGCAGCAATCGCAACTGGCCTTTACAGCGGGCGACGCGGCAACCCAAGCTTTATATCCCGGCGGCCCCGGCGTGATCCCTACTTATGGTTATCATGGAGGTTCCAAAATGGGCACTTTTGGCAGTGCAGGCGTTACCAGCGATCCTTCCGTATTGCAGTATTATCACTTTGACGCGTCAAACCCCGGCAAGGACTTCCTGATCCAGAAATTCGCTACAGGGGCGGGCAACGATTGGTTCCACGATGTTTTTAAACCTGCGCCCAAGCAGTCGCACACCTTAACCGGCAGCGGCGGCAACGATCAAAGCACCTACTTGTTTTCACTGAACTATTTAAACGAACAGGGCACTTTACTTAACGATTTCTATAAAAGGTACCAGGCCCGCATAAACACCACTTTCAGCGTACTTAATAATCACGTGCGTTTTGGCGAAAGCGGTTTCGTTAATTACCATGAAGCTAACGGCGACTATAACGGCACCCAGCAGCAGGAAGGCGGGGGTATCGCTTATACTTACCGTGAAATGCCGATCATCCCTCAATTTGACGTAGCCGGTAATTATGGCGGCGGTTATGACGGCCCTACCGGCGAACCATTGGGCAACGGCAGCAACCCCTATGCTATCCAGGCAAGGCAGGCGACCAACCACGAACATTTTGTGAATATACAGGGGAATATATTTGCCGAGGCAGATATTAATAAATACATTACAGCGCGTACCAGCATAGGCGGCCATTTGTATAACCAGTATTATTGGGGCATTAGCTATAACCCTTATGAGAATTATGAAGGCCATCTCAATCCAAATGGGGCAAACGAAAATGAACAAATGTCATCCAACTATAACTGGACCAACACGCTTATTTACAAAGAAACATTCGGCAAACATAAAATACAGGTTTTAGCCGGTTACGAACAAAAAGAATATTCCGGAAGAGGGGTTGGCGCTACTAACCAGGGTTACTTCTCTCTCGACCCTAATTATGTAACCATTGGCGCCGCTACTCCTGTCAGCCCCCCATCCAGCTATATCGGTCAGCCAAGTGCAACCGAATCATTTTTCGGCAAGTTAGACTATAGCTATAATGACCGGTATATTTTGGGCGCCACAATACGCCGCGACGGATACTCTTTCTTTTATCCCGGCCAGCAATGGGGCACTTTCCCTGCTGTAGAGGCTGCATGGCGCATATCACAGGAAAATTTCATGAAGGGCGTTAGCTGGATAAATGACCTTAAGATCCGCGGCAGCTATGGCGAAGCGGGTAATAACGGCAATATCGGCGGCAGCAATGCGTACTCGGCCTACCGTTCAGGCTTCGGATCATCCTATTACGGCATTGGCGGCGCCGGCGCCGTTAGCCAGGGCTTTTATAACAGCCAGTTAGGTAACCCAAAAGTTAGCTGGGAAATAGACAAGATCACCAACATTGGTTTGGATGCCAGCTTGTTTAATCATTTAGACCTGAGCGTTGAGTGGTATAAAAAAGCTGTCAGCGGTTTATTATTCCGGCAACCGCTTCCGAACACAGTCGGCTCCGCAACCGCTCCTATGGTAAACATAGGCGATGTTGAAAATAAGGGTGTTGATATCTCCGCCACATGGCATGGAAGGGCAAGCCAGGACTTTACCTATAGCATTGGCGCTAATATCACAACTTATCAAAGCTTGATCACCAAGGAAAGCACTTCCTCCAATTACTTTGACATCGGCTATTCACGTGATTATGATATCGTAAGGAATGAGGTTGGGCACCCTATTGGGGCGTTTTTCGGGTTCCAGACAGCGGGTATTTATCAAAATGCTTCACAAGTAGCAAGCCTGCCCGGTTATTCGGGCGCCGCGCCGGGTTCCTTTATATACAAGGATGTTAACGGCGATGGAAAAATTGACGCCACCGACCGTACCTGGATTGGTAACCCGAACCCTAATTTTACTTATGGCGTAAACCTGAACGCATCTTTCAAGAGGTTTGATTTCACCATGATATTATATGGGTCGCAAGGCAATAAGGATTTTAACTATGTAAAATACTGGACCGATTTTTACAGCACTTTCCAGGGCGGTAAAAACCTCGACCTGTACAACAAAGCAGCTATAGTTCAAAATGGCGTTGTAACCAATCCGGGCGCAACTTTACCGGCAGCAGCTTTTGCACAGGGTATGGGATCAAGCACTATCAGCTCTTTTTATATTGAGGATGGTTCGTTTTTAAAATGCCGCGTTGCATCATTAGGTTATAACTTTGACCCGGCAATGCTTAAAAACATAGGCTTTAGCAAACTGCACGTTTATTTTCAGGCCACTAACTTGTTTACAATTACCAAGTACACCGGTTTAGATCCTGAACTGGTGCCTTCAGTGGCTAATGGAGCCCAAAGCGCTGCTTTTGGTATTGATTACGGCGCCTATCCAAACAACCAGCGGCAGTATATTGTAGGCGTTAATTTGACATTTTAATAAATAATAAATAAAAAATTTTAGAGTTATGAAAAAGTCTTATTTTAAATTCATCGCCCTGGGGTCGCTGGTCGCTCTTACATTAACGTATTCATGTAAGAAACTCCTTAATACGCCACCCGTAGGGTCATTAAGCGCCTCAGTGCTTGCCAATAAGGCAGGGCTTGACGGTTTGCTCATCGGCGCTTACCACATGCTGAGCGGTTACAGCACCACCTATGGTGGAGATTTTATATCGGGTATCGAAAACTGGTCTGAGGGCGGTATTGCCTCGGACGATGCCTACAAGGGATCAAACACTACCGACCAGGCGCCTTTCGCGCCCGAAGTCGAAAACCACTCCCTTGACGCCGCGAACGGATATATATCGCAAAAATGGAAAGTTTCGTACGATGGCATACAGCGCGCCAATGACGTGATAAGGGAAATACCCTTAATTAAAGACGGTTCGGTGTCTGCGGCTTATGGCGCCGAAGCTATTGCCGAAGCAAGGTTTTTACGGGGCATTTTTCACATGGAGCTTGCGAAATTTTTCAGAAACGCACCCTATGTTGACGAATCGGTAACTTATGCCGCGGGCAATTACAACGTAGCCAACCCCGGCCCTATATGGGATAAAATAGAAGCCGATTTCAGCGCGGCCATGGCTGTTTTACCCAATACACAATCGCAGCTGGGACGTGCAAATAAATACGCCGCCGAAGCGATGCTGGCTTATGCCTATATGTTTGATCATAAATACGCAACGGCTTTACCGCTGTTAACAGACCTGATCAGCAACGGCCAAACATCAGGCGGTAAAAAATACGCGTTGGGGCCTTATGAAGATAATTTTAACGCCATTCATAATAACGGGCCCGAGTCGGTATTCGCTGTGCAAATGACGGTTAATGATGGTTCAGGCGGCAATAACGGAAACCCCGGGGGAACATTAAATTTCCCTTCCGTTGGTTTTACCACCTGCTGCGGTTTTTACCAGCCGTCACTTTCGCTTGGAAATGCATTCCAGGTTGACGAGGCCGGATTGCCGTTGCTGGGATATACAGGCGGTATCCCTAATTCAAACCTGGTTAATATTCCCAACGACCATGGCTATCTGCTAAATAAAGCCGGCGACTACACACTTGGCGGATCAGCATCCGGGACGCCGTTTACCCCGGCTTCCACTGCATTGGACCCGCGGATTGACTGGACAGTGGGCCGTTTTGGCATACCATACTTAGACTGGGGCCTGTGCGGCGGTGAACAATGGTCGCGCGGCGATGTTACCCCGTATAACCCGATCAAAAATGTTTTCTGGGCCAGTGCGATGGGTTCAACAGCCGATATGGCGTCGGGCTGGGCGCCAAACGAGGATGATTCCAATAACTATAACCTGGTGCGTTTTGCAGATGTATATTTGTGGCGCGCTGAAGCGGAAGTAGTAACCGGTGACCTGGCCGGCGCTGAAGCAGATGTAAATGTGGTGAGGAACCGTATGGCAAACCACCATGAATATTGGGTGCATACTTATATTGATAATGCTAACCCGGGTAAAGGTTTTACCAATGTTCCGGCTGCTAATTATCAAATCAGCCCATACACAGGTCAGTTTGCCGCAAAAGGAAAGGCTTATGCGCTTAACGCGGTAGAAGTGGAAAGACAACTTGAAACCGGTATGGAAGGCAGGCGTTTCTTTGACTTGCAACGTTATGACCCTCTGTATGGCGGTCCCGAAGTTGCGGGTTTTATGGCCGGCATTGAAAACGCTCACATAACCCAGGATATAAAATGGCTTGGCACCAACCCTGTATTGCAGGGCCACACATTTACCGCGGGTAAAAACGAGCTTTACCCGATACCTATCGGTCAAATTGACATTGACACCAAGTTAAAACAAAACCCTGGTTATTAATAACCGGTACATTTTTAAAAAAAAAGCGGCAGCGATGTATATCGCCGCCGCTTTTTTTTATATATTGCCGTGCGCTTATTTGTTTGGATAATCAAATTGGGAGCAGATAACACAGGTTTATTGCCATTGAAAAACAATTTATCATAATGAAAATTTTATACTATTTTTTATTTTGTTTTATTCTATTTACAGTCATTTCCTGCAAAAAAAAGGCTACGCTGTTTGAACAGGTCCCTTCCTCTTATTCGGGGTATCACAAACAGACTGGAGCTGACGCCCTATGATTACTGATTTCGACAATGATGGATTTCGGGATCTGGTGATAACCAATGGCTACCCCCGTGATGTAAATGATTATGATTTTACAACATTCAGGGCACAAATGTCATTTTATCGCAAATTGGAGCTTATATGGTTTTTTATTTAAGATAATGCCTTGTTTTATGTTAATATCACATTTCTATTTCTTTAATATTTTAAATGTTTTGTTAATAATTTGGTAATGTTTACGAAAACGTTTGCGGCTTTGGCAATTATTGGCATCTCAAAATAATTAATTCGTAATTCTTATAAACTTACTTGTGTAAACAATACACACTAACTACATTAGTATCGATACTAATATAACTATTTGCTTCAGCAAGCGATTATTTATAAACTAATATTATTGTAACATTTATTGATGAGGCGTCCCCTGTTTGAAGAGTACTGCGGGAATATGGGGAGCGATAAGTTTTAAATTTATTAAGTAAATTACATGGTTAAACTTTTACTTTTAATCTTTTTTAACGTACCATCTTTACGGGCCTGTCACACCAGGGCCGATTCCAATTTGATTTGGTCCCGGGTAGCATTTGCGCGCCCCATAATAAATACATCCACTTAACTAACAAGCTTAAAATCAAATAAATTAATCAACTAAATCTCAAATCTCATGTTTAAAAGTTTACTCCTAAAGGGAAGGACCTTTTGCCTGCTGTTATGCTGCATGGTTTCTTCATTGGTAGTTACAGCCCAAACTAAACACACAGGTAAAGTCATCGGAAGCGATGACAAATTACCAGTTGTTAGTGCATCCGTAAGGATCAAAGGCACCAGCACGGGCGCTGTAACCGACGTTAATGGTGATTTTACCTTAACGTTAAGCCCTGGCAATGTACTTGTGGTAAGTTACATTGGTTATCAAACGCAGGAAGTCACTGTTAAGGGCAGTGAATTCCTGACAATTCAGTTGCAACCTGCTAACAGCACTTTAAATGAAGTTGTTGTAACTGGTTACACCTCGCAGCGCAAAAAGGACATTGCCGGTGCGGTGGCGGTTGTTGACCTAACTTCAGCAAAAAAGATCCCTGCCAGTAGTTCCGATCAAATATTACAGGGACAGGCTGCGGGTGTCACAGTAGTTACCCGTGGTGCTCCGGGTGCCGGAAGCGCTGTGTTTATTCGTGGTATTTCTAACTTTGGTAATTCATCCCCGTTATTCGTTATTGATGGCGTTCAGGGCAATTCAATGTCGGATGTTAATCCAAACGACATCGAGAGTATCCAGGTATTAAAGGATGCAGGCGCGGCAGCTATTTATGGTGTTTCCGGTGGTAATGGCGTAGTTGTAATTACAACTAAACGCGGAAAAGCCGGTAAAACTGCATTTTCTTATGATGGTTATTATGGTTCACAAGTACCCAAAGGCGGCAATGTTTTTAATGAGCTGTCTCCACAAGGTATGTCACAGCTTGCTTATTATGTAAATGACCTGACAGTTGCCAAGGCACTTTATCCGGATGGGCCAGGTACAGTTCCGGTTTATGGTTTCCAGGGCCCTCACTCGGCGGGTGTAGGTGGCGCTAATTTTGATATCTCACAATATCACTTTGATCCGGGCAATCCTAAATATGATTTTCTGATCCAGAAATTTAACCAGCAAGGTACTGATTGGTTTCATGAAATATTTAAACCTGCACCTATACAATATCACACAATATCAGCAAGTGGTGCTAATGATAAAAATAACTACTTTCTTTCGGTGGGTTATTTAGACCAGCAGGGAACTGAGATTAATACCTATCAAAAAAGATATGAAACACGTATAAATACCACTTTTAGCCTTAATGACCATATAAGGATAGGTGAAAACGCTTTTATGTTTTATAAGGTACTGCCTACAAATGGGTTTTATAACCAAAGCGAAGGTGACCCCTTATCATTTGCTTATCGTATGATGCCCCAAATACCTGTATATGATATAGCCGGTAATTATGGCGGTACTTATGATGGTCCTGGTGGCGAACCTCTTGGAAATTCAGCAAACCCGGTGGCTGTACTAAATCAATATAAAAATCAATTTTTTAAAACCTGGAACATGCAGGGTAATATATTTGCCGAAGTTGATTTTTTGAAACACTTTACAGCACGTACCAGTATTGGCGGCAATATGTCTAACCAATATTCTTATGGATTCAATACAAATCCTTATGAAGATTATGAAGGGCACCTTAATGTTAATTCAGTTTATGAGAACTCACAATATTACAGCAATTATAACTGGTCAAACACCGTTCTTTATAAACAAGTGTTTGGCAAACATAGTATATCACTGTTAGGTGGTTATGAGGCAAGGGAGTTTACCGGAAGGTATGTAGGTGGCAATGGAACAAACTTATTTTCAGTTGACCCTGCTTATGCTAGCCTAAGTAACGCTACTCAGAATATTACTAATTATAGCGGTGCAAACCAGCCAAATTCAACAGTGTCATTGTTTAGCCGTTTGGATTATATTTATAATGACAAATATATTTTGGGTGCTACCATACGCCGGGATGGATTTTCGGCATTTTACACGGGCAGACAATACGGTAATTTCCCGTCTGTTTCATTAGCATGGAGGATATCCCAGGAAGATTTCTTAAAATCAGTTAGCTGGTTGAATGATCTTAAGTTACGGGCCAGTTATGGTATTGCCGGTAATAACGCAAATGTTCCCGGTGCAAATGCTTATTCAGCATATAACTCAAGCTTTGGTAACGGTTATTATGCAATAGGCGGTACTAATGCAACTACACAGGGTTTTTATAATTCCTCAATAGGTAACCAAAAAACTTCATGGGAACAAGATAAAACCCTGAACTTTGGTATAGATGCTACTCTTTTCAACCACCTGGATTTAAATCTTGAATATTATAAAAAATCAATCAGCGGTTTATTATTCCCATTGCAATTACCTTCAACTGTAGGCGGTGCATCTTCTCCTTGGGTGAATGTGGGTGATGTTCAAAATAATGGATTGGATTTCGCAGCCACCTATCACGGCGTAGCAGGTGATTTTAGATTCAACATTGGCGCTAACATTACTGCTTATAAAAATAAGATAACTGCTTTACCTGGTAATTATTTTGATGATGTGTACTCACGTGTTAATCCAATTGTACGTGAACAAGTAGGACATGCTATCGGCGAATTTTACGGCTACAAGGTCACCGGTTTTTATAGCCCTGCTGATATAGCAAACGCCGCAGTGCCGAAATATGCAGGTGCGGTAGTTGGTTCATTTAAGTATGCCGATGTAAATGGCGATGGTGTGGTAAATGATGCTGACCGTACCTTTATAGGTAATCCAAACGCTAACTTTACCTACGGTGTAAATCTTAATGGCACTTATAAAAATTTCGATTTCTCAATGGTATTATACGGATCACAGGGTAATAAGGATTTTCATTATACTAAATACTTTACTGATTTTTATGGATCATTCCAGGGTGGAAAGAGTAAGGATGCCTTATATAGCTCTTATGGCGCTCCGGGCGTAACTAATCCAAAGTTGCCTGTTGAAACTGATAATAATTCAATGGGTACAACTGAAATCAGTTCATTCTATGTTGAGGATGGTTCTTTCCTGAAATGCCGTGTTGCCCAGTTAGGTTATGCATTTCAACCTTCTATACTTAAAAGCATAGGCATAACTAAATTACATGTTTATGTACAGGCTACCAATTTATTTACAATAACTAAATATACAGGCCTTGATCCGGAGTTACCTCCAGGTGTGGGTAGCGGAACTAATGGCCAAAATGCTTTTGGTGTTGATATGGGTAATTATCCAAATAATCAAAGGCAATATATTTTAGGTGTTAATATGTCATTTTAAAAAAAGATATTAATAAAAAAATTTAAAATTTTAAAATTATGAAAAAATCAATTTTTAAATTTATTATCCCAGTCGCCCTGGTCTTTCTTACAATATCCTACTCTTGTAAGAAATACCTGGATAAAGCGCCGGTGGGGTCTTTAAGTGCCATGGTACTTGCTAATAAGGCAGGTGTTGATGGGTTGTTAATTGGTGCCTATTCTATGTTGGATATGAATGCAGGCAATGTAAATAATGGTTCTACGTGGGGTGCTGCAGTAAGTAACTGGCATTTTGGTGGTATTGCATCTGATGATGCAAATAAAGGGTCAAATTCATCTGACCAGCCACCTGCTGCTGCAATTATGAACCATACAGTAGATGCATCAAATGAATATGTTGGTGAGAAATGGGCGGTTCTTTATGATGGTATTCAGCGTGCGAATGACGTAATAAGAGAACTTCCTTTAGTTACAGATGGCTCTGTAAGCGCTGATTATGCAAAAGAAGTGACAGCCGAAGCGCGCTTTTTGCGTGGCGTTTATCACCTGGAAGCTGCAAAATTATGGAGGAACATTCCTTATGTTGATGAAAGTATAACTTACACAGCAGGGAATTTCAATGTAGGGAACCCCGGTCCTGTATGGGACAAAATCGAAGCTGATTTCACAGCTGCGATGGACGTATTACCTGCAAAACAGCCACAGCCAGGCCGCGCCAATAAATATGCTGCCGAAGCATTTTTGGCAAAAGCTTATATGTTTGACCATAATTATGCTAAGGCTAAAATCGCGTTGGCAGATCTTATTGCCAATGGGGTAACCTCAAACGGTGCAAAATATGCCCTTGAGCCATTCGCTGATAACTTCAATGCATCAACCAAGAATGGCCCTGAATCTGTATTTCCTGTTCAGATGTCAGTACTGGATGGTTCAGCCGGTAATAATGGTAATCCGGGTGATGTTTTGAATAATCCTGCAGCCGGCCCGACAACTTGCTGCGGTTTTTATCAGCCTTCATTTAGTTTAGTTGACTCCTATAAAGTTGATTCGGAAACTGGCTTGCCGCTGTTTGACACTTTTGATAATACACTATTAAAATCAGACCAGGCTATTGCCGCTGATGATGCCACGTATATGCCTGATAGTACTACCCCGCTTGATCCACGTTTAGATTGGACAGCAGGCCGCAGAGGTATCCCATTTTTAGATTGGGGAATTATGCCTGGAGCAAGCTGGGCACGTGCCCAGGGCGATGCCGGACCATATATCAATGTGAAAAACGTTTACCGTCAGGGTCAGGGAGCTTCTACAAGTGATAACTTTGGTGGATGGGACTCAGGTGCTTCAACCTCAATTAACTTTAATTTGATCCGTTTTGCTGATGTGTTATTATGGGCAGCGGAATGCGAAGTGGAAGTAGGTAGCCAGGCACAAGCCCAGGTTTATGTAAATCTGATCAGGTTACGCGCTGCTGATCCAACCGGATGGGTTATGGGCCGCTTAACCGGTTACGGACTTACTCTTAATCCGAAAACTAATGTGATGGAACCAGATGCTTCAAAACCTATTGTGGATAATACGCGTCCGGCAGCAAACTATAAAGTAGGTGTGTACACCGGCCAAATTGCTAACGGTACCAAAGATTATGCCCGTAAAGCAATATGGTTTGAAAGAAAACTGGAATTTGCTATGGAAGGCAGTCGTTTCTTTGACTTACAACGGTATGATCCTATTTTTGGAGGACCTGCGGCTCCTGGATATATGGCAGCTACACTTAATGCTTATATAACCAAAAACACCGGTTATCCAACTGAATTTTTTCAAAATTCAGTATTGCAGGGTGCAAAGTTTACACAAGGCAGAAATGAACTATATCCTATACCTCAAAAACAAATAGATATAGAAAAGGGTGCTTTAAAACAAAACCTTACTTATTAATAAAAAGTAATAAAAAAAGAGGTGGTGATATATATCATCACCTCTTTTTTTTATATATTGCCATGCGCTTTTTTTATTTGGACGATCAGATTCGGAGCAGATAACACAGGTTTATTGCCATTGAAAAACAATGTATCATAATGAAAATTTTATACTATTTTTTATTTTGTTTTATTCTATTTACAGTCATTTCCTGCAAAAAAAAGGCTACGCTGTTTGAACAGGTCCCTTCCTCTTATTCGGGGGTACATTTTAACAACAAAATCATTGAAAACGATTCGATTAACCCACTTGATAAGCTTAATGTTTATAACGGCGGCGGTGTAGGTATCGGCGATTTTAACAATGACGGGCTGCAGGATATTTTCCTCGTAGGCAACCAGGTGTCTAACAGGTTGTATCTTAACAAAGGTAATATGAAATTTGTAGATATTACCAAAGAAGCAGGCGTTGGGGGTATTGGCGGATGGGGCCGCGGAGTAGCGGTTGTGGATATTAACAATGACGGCTTGCCTGATATTTATGTTTGTAATACCCTGTTAAACGATTCGGCTAAAAGAAGGAATTTACTTTATATAAACCAGGGGCCGGATAAAAACGGGGTTCCCCATTTCAAAGAAATGGGCAGGGAATATGGCCTGGACATAAATGTTCACTCTACAATGGCCTCGTTTTTTGACTATAATAACGATGGCGCCCTTGATATGTACCTCACAGTTAATGAGGTTGGCCCTAAAGATAACACCTCAATATTCAGGCCCATTGTTACTGATGGTTCAAAACATAGTACCGGCAGGCTTTACCGCAACGATTGGGACCCGGTTTTAAAACACCCCGTGTTTCACGATGTATCAAAACAAGCCGGTATTTTAATAGAGGGATATGGACATGCGGCAACTATTGTTGATATTAACCGCGACGGCTGGAAAGATATTTATGTAACCAACGATTTTTTGCCCAATAATATATTATACATCAATAATCACGACGGCACATTTACCGATAAATCAAAGGAGTATTTTAAACATACATCGGCAAGTGCGATGGGACAGGATATTGAGGACATGAACAACGACGGCCTGGCAGATGTTTTTGAACTGGATATGTTTCCTGAAGGAAATTATCGCAAAAAAATGTTCATGTCTTCGAATTCATACCAGGTTTATAAAAATTTTGATCATTACGGCTACCAGTATCAATATAACCGTAATACCTTACAGATTAACCAGGGGCCGCGGCCAGGCCAGAACGATTCCCTGGGTGACCCGGTTTTCAGCGAAACATCTTTCTTAAGCGGGGTATCACAAACGGACTGGAGCTGGTGCCCTATGATTACTGATTTTGACAACGATGGTTTTCGGGATCTGGTGATAACCAATGGCTACCCCCGTGATGTAAACGACCATGATTTTACAACGTTCAGGGCCGAATCTTATTTGATCGCCTCTAAAGAACAGATACTGAATCAGATACCCATTATAAAAATTCCGAATTATGCCTTCAAAAATGACGGGCACCTTCAGTTTGCTGACGTAACAAAAGACTGGGGCCTTAATGTTCCCACATTTTCAAATGGCGCAGCTTACGCCGACCTTGACAATGACGGGGATATGGACCTTGTGATTAATAATATTAATGACGAAGTGCTGATCTATAAAAATACAGCCAGGGAAAAGGATAAAGAAAATAGCCATTATTTGCATATTAAGTTTGCCGGCGGCCCTCAAAACAGGGATGGTATAGGGGCCTGGGCAGATATTTATTATAACCATAGCAAACACCAGGTATATGAAAATACGCCTTTCAGGGGATATTTATCCACCATACAAAACATAGCTCATTTTGGCCTCGGGAAAGATTCTTTGCTTGATTCGGTTGTGGTCCGGTGGCAAAATGGCAAAAAACAAACCTTGAAAAATATAAAAGCAAACCAGTTGCTGAAAGTAAATATTAATGATGCAAAGGAGAATTATACATTTGAGCAGCCCAAAATAAACACGCAATCTTTATTTAAAGAGGTAACCCGGTCAGTAGGCGTTAACTACAAAAACCAGGAACCTGACCTTGCCGACTTTAACTACCAAAAGCTGATTCCGCATAAATTATCTGCCTATTCGCCCGCAATAGCTGTTGGCGATGTTGATGGCAATGGCTATGATGACATGGTAATTGGCGGCACATCCCAATTTCCGGCACAACTGCTTTTACAGCAGCCTGACGGAAAGTTTATACAACGTGACCTGTTGCCAAAAGGGGCAACTAATCCGGGGGGGCATTTTAAGGATGAAGGACTATTATTGTTTGACGCCAATGGCGATGGACACCTTGATTTATATGTAGCCAGCGGTGGATATGAGAACGCCCCCGGCTCTCCTTTTTACCAGGACAGGTTGTATATTAATGACGGCAAAGGTAATTTTACCGAGGCCGCAGGGGCCCTGCCACAAAATTTCACCAGTAAATTATGCGTGAAAGCCATTGACTATAATAAAGACGGTAAGCTCGACTTATTTGTATCGGGGCGTGTGGAGCCCTGGAATTATCCGAAACCTGTTTCGAGTATGATCTTACGTAATGACAGCAAGGATGGACATATAAAATTTACTGACGTTACGCCAACAGCAGCAAAGGACCTGAAAAACATAGGAATGGTTTGTGATGCCGTTTTCACTGATTTTGATAATGACGGATGGCCCGATTTGATACTTACAGGCGAATGGATGCCGGTGACCTTTCTGAAAAATGACCATGGTGTATTTAAAAATGTTACGGATGGTACAGGTATCAGTGATAAATTTGGCTGGTGGAACACCATTGCCGCCGGCGACTTTGAACATAATGGCAGGACCGATTACATAGTGGGCAACGTTGGGTTGAATACTTTTTATAAAGGAACTGACAAATACCCGGTTTATATTACTGCGAAAGACTTTGATAACAGGGGTACTTTTGATGCATTTCCATCCCTTTTCCTGAAAGACCAGGATGGTGAACTTAAGGAGTTCCCGGCTAACACACGCGACGATATAATTAAGCAAATGATAAGCATGCGGAAAAAATTCCAGAATTATAAATCTTATGCGGTTGCTACTATGGATTCGGTAATCACACCCGAAATGAGAAAAGGGGCAATAAGGTTAAAGGCCAATATGATGCAATCATGTTATATAAAAAACATGGGGAATGGAAAATTTACCATGGCGCCATTGCCGCTTGAGGCCCAAATATCGCAGCTCGACGGAATGGTGGTTGACGACTTTGATGGTGACGGAAACCTTGATGTGGCAATCAGCGGGAATGATTATGGGACCGAGGTTGGTACAGGGCGATATGATGCATTTAACGGTTTGTTGTTAAAAGGGGATGGGAAAGGTAACTTTAAACCGCTTACCCTGCAGCAGAGCGGGCTTTATATACCCGGTGATGGCAAAGCGCTTGTTAAATTGAGAGGGGCGAAAGGCGGCTATTTGCTCGCGGCCAGCCAAAATATGGATGTTATGAAAATATTTGAACTGAAAAGGTCTGTCAAAACCATAAAACTTCAGCCTTTGGATATGTACGCCATCATAAAATACAAGAACGGCAGCATAAGCAAACAGGAATTTTATAATGGTACTTCATTCCTGTCGCAATCCGGCAGGTTTATGAATATTGATAAAACAATGGTGTCGGTTAACATAACGGATAGCAACGGTCATACCAGAAATGAACCGCTTAATTAAATTAAAACAAAAAAATCAATTAAAATTTGTTATGAACTTTAAGAAAACTTATATCGTTACATTTTACTCCATTTTATTGATGGGATTATTATCGGGCAGTATGCTGCTTAATGGCTGTAAAGGTGGAAATAATCCATCCTACACATTAACAGGCGACACTTTGGTTGACGGGAAAAACCTTGTTCAAATAAATTGCACCAAATGCCATGCATTAGTTCCGGTTAATGCACTTACTAAAGATGTGTGGAAACATCATACCTTGCCTTTAATGTCGCACTATTTTGGTTTAACGGCCTATTTGGGCGGCTATTTTAAAGGTGAAAAAGATACTGCCGGATTGTCGTTTAATGAGTGGCAAACTATCGTATCCTATTACCGGAAATTAGCGCCTGATTCATTATCTTCTGCCAAAAAACCGGTCCCCTTGGCTAATGACTGGGCCGGGTTTACGCTGAAAACGCCGGCCCCTGTTAATTACCCATGCTTTACAACTTTAGCCGCTGTTGATCCTGATACCCATAAAATATATACATCTGATGCAGTTTCTAATAATTTAACCGAATGGGATAGTAACTTAAAAATGGGCACAATATCTGCTCTGCCTTCAACTGCTGTTAACGCTGTTTTTAAAAAGGATGCAGCGGGTACTAATAATGCCATATTCTCATGCATCGGTGAGTTTAAGTCAATTGATTTTCCGAATGGGAAAGTGATCCGGGTTAATTTAGATTCAAAGAATAATATAACAAATAAAACAGTCATTGCCAGTGAACTTGCGCGGCCGGTGCAAACCGTTGAGAGGGATTTTAATAAAGATGGTTTGTCTGACCTTGTAATATTGGGGCAGGGACATTTAAAAGGCGGCGTTTATTTGTTTAAACAAAACAAGGACCATTCTTATAGTCAAACTACCATAACAGAACAGCCCGGTGCAGTTCAGGCAGTAGTTGGGGATTTTAATAATGATGGCTGGCCCGATTTGATGGTTTTGTTTGGAAGCGGTAATGAGGGTTTATGGATGTTTTTAAATGACCAAAATGGCGGCTTTACTTCAAAAAACCTGATGCAGTTTCCGCCGGTAAACGGATCAACAAGCTTTCAGCTGGCTGATATAGATCACGACGGGAAACCGGATCTGATTTACACCTGTGGCTATAATTTTAACGACTCGCGCATATTGAAACCTTATCATGGTTTGTATATATTTAAAAATATGGGCGACTGGAACTTTAAGCAACAATGGTTTTATCCAATAAACGGCTGCACCAAGGCAATAGCTGCTGATTTTGACGGCCATGGGGACCTTGATATTATCACCAGCGCTTTTTTTGCCGATTTGAAAAATACTCCGGAAGAAAGCGTAATTTATTTTAAACAGGTTAGCCCTTTTAACTTTAAACCGCATGCTATTCCTGTCAGCAAATATGGCCGGTGGATGACTATGGAAGTAAGCGATTATAATAATGATGGACGGCCTGATGTCATATTGGGCAATTATTCAACAGGTTTTGAATTTCAGCCGGGGATAAAGCCTTTCTGGTCGAAAAATCTGCCATTTATCGTGCTGGAGAATAAATTTAAGAAATAGGATGGTGAGTAGTGAGTAAGTGAGTAGTGAGTAGTGAAAGATCAATAATGATCTATACCGCTATTCACTATCAAACTCACCACTCACTTTCTGCATTTTCTTCAAAATAGTATAATAAAAGGCTAAATTAGTACAATTTACCCTTGGCTTTAGTGTTTAAATTTACCCCAAATAATAAACTTTAAGCCTTTTGTTGTTGCGGCAACAAATTTCAGTTGAGAAAGGTTTTTGGCTTCTGTTGCCCTTTAAAAAAAATAATTGTCAATGAAAAAATATATATTCCTCTTTGCACTAAGCTTTTTAGTCGCTTCTTTTTTATCAACCCGTCTGCAAGCTCAAAATGGGGCTGTTAAGCAGGTTAGACTGACAAATTTCGATCTTCAATCTTCTTCACTGATCAATGCCACAGGCATTGAGTTGTCATCAGTTCAATATCACTCGCCGGTTTACTGGTTCCCGGTTAAAGTACCATCAACAGTGCTTACAGGTTTGGTGGCCAATCATATTTATCCCGACCCATACCAGGGATTAAACAATATGCTGATCCCTGATGCATCGGATCAGTTTAATAAAGAAAATAACCTGGAGCAGTACAGCTATTTGCCGAATGATCGGAACCCGTGGAAGAAACCTTATTGGTACCGCACTACTTTTAAAGTGCCCGCAGGCGATAAAGGGAAACACTTCCAATTGATTTTTAAAGGAATAAACTACCGTGCTGCGGTATGGGTAAATGGCAGGCAAATAGCCGATTCAACCCAAATGGCCGGAATGTTTGCCGAACATAATTTAGATGTGACCAACGCCATTGTAAGCGGCGAAAATGCCCTTGCAGTAAAGATATACCCTTTGGATTACCCGGGTTATCCTGCAAAAGAGCAATTGCAGGCTTTAGGCCCCTTTTATGAAAATGGCGGGCCTACGGGGGATATCGGCAAAAACGTAACCATGCTTTGTTCGGTTGGCTGGGACTGGATGCCGCCTGTACGCGACCGTAATATAGGGATTTGGCAGCCGGTTTACCTGCGTACCACGGGTGCAGTAACTATCGGCAGGCCTAAACTGGTGACTGATTTGCCCAATTTGCCTGATACCAGTGTTGCGAAATTATCGTTGAGTTTCACGTTATCCAATCATGGCGAAGCTGCCCAAAATGGCAAGCTTATCGTAAGTATAAAGCCAGAGAACTTTGCCGGTATCCCTCTTCAATTTACCCAAAATGTTAAAATTTCTGCAAACGGAGCTTCAGTAGTTGACCTGAATGCAGATAAAGTAAACCAATTGCTTATCCACCAGCCACATTTATGGTGGCCAAATGGTTATGGCCGGGCCAATTTGTACCGGATCCGCCTGCAATATGCTGATGGCAGCGGGATTGCTGACGATACTTCCTTTGTGTTTGGCATCCGCACGGTTAGTTCACAGGCAACAATGGTAAACGGCTTTGCCCGCCGCGATTTTTATGTTAACGGCAAACGCGTGCACCTGATGGGCGGCGCCTGGGTACCTGATATGATGGTTAACCGCGATTCGGCGCGTTATGATTATGAAATGCACCTGTGCCGCAATGCCAATGTGAACCTGGTAAGGATTTGGGGCGGTGGAGTTACCCCGCCGGATGACTTCTGGAATGCTGCTGACAGGTACGGCGAAATGGTATGGTCGGACTTTTGGGTTACCGGCGATACTCAGGGCGAATTTAAAGGCTCGCCCAACTGGCCGCTCGAAGGTAATTTATTTGTGAAAAATGTGGTGAGCACCATTTACCGTATCCGCAACCACCCAAGCCTGCTGGTTTGGACCGGCGGTAACGAAGGCCATGCCCGCAAAGAATTGTATGATGCCATGCGCGATAATGTGATCAACCTTGACGGCACAAGGCCGTTTATACCAAGTTCATCAGGTTATGCCAAATTGCCTGCGGGATGGAAAGGCTCTTATCCCGATGATATGCCGTCGGGTGTTTACAGCGGCGGTCCTTACCAATGGGAAGACCCGAAAGTATATTATAAAAAAGCCGATGTGGGTGGTGATTGGGTATTTAAGGATGAAACCGGTATCCCATCGCAACCGCCATATACTACGCTTGTAAAAACTATCCCCAACCTGGTTTGGGATACCAAACTGCCTTTCCCGCTTAATAACAGCTGGGGTTACCATGATGCCTGCACAGGCGCCGCCCGGTATGATTTGTATAACAGCGAAATGGTAAAAAGATACGGACAGCCCGCTACAATGGTGGAATTTTCGGACAAGATGCAGTTGATGAACGCAGTAGGTTACCAGGGTATATTTGAAGCCGATGGTCATAAGCTGAATGAAACAGGCGGCGTTATGCTGTGGAAATTAAATGCCGCGCTGCCAAGCGTGGTATGGCAGATATACGACTGGTACCTGGAGCCGAATGCCGGTTACTATGCCATGCAAAATGCCTGTGAACCCTTGCATATCCAGTTTAATCAGGATGATTCTACCGTTGCGGTTATTAACCGTATGCACCGCGCAATAGGAAGCCTGGCAGCTAAAGCCGATGTCTATGATATCAACAGCAAATTGATCAGGTCGTTCAGGGTAAACTATAGCGGCCTTGCGGAAACAGGAGCACAGGAAGTTATTAAATTAAAAGAACTGTTAGCCGCAACCAAAGGGGTTAGTTTTGTGATATTGAATTTAACCAACGCAACAGGGGAAACAGTATCGCACAATGTTTACTGGCTGTCGCCGGATAATGATTTCACAGGGTTTAATACAATGACCGGGACAAATGTGCAGGTTAAGGTATTGAAAGCCGAAAAAGGGTTGAGCGAAGATAAATGGACCCTGCAATTCAGTAATAACACGGATAAGCTTGCATTTTTTGTCCGCCCGCAGCTGATGAAAAATGGTGAAGAAGTAATGCCGAGCTATTGGACCGGCAATTACTTCACGCTTGCCCCGCACGAAAGTATAACGGTATCGGTAAGCGCCCCGCTTGCAAAATTGGGCAGCGCAAAACCAACAGTGCTGGTGGAAGGATGGAATATTGATAAGCAGGTAATAAGCTTAACCACAAAATAAAAAGCAAATTGATCTGAATATTTTCTTTAGCAAGGCCCTGGTTTTTACCGGGGCTTTTTCTTTGGAAGGAAAAAGCTTAAGAAGATCAAAACGAAGTTTGAGGGGCGGGGTTCCTTTTAATATTCCTTAACTAATGTTTCTAAAGGGATATGCAATTCATCATAAAGTTTGCGCACCATACCCAGGTTTAATTTACGGTTCTTTTTAAATATGTCGCTTACCCTGCTTTTAAAACCGAGTATTTGAGCCAGGTCTTTATTGGTTAATCCCTGTTGTTCCATTCTGTATTTTATGGCATCAATCGGATTGGGCGCATTAATGACATAATGTTTATCTTCATATTCTTTTATTAATAGCGCAATGACATCTGCCTCATCACTTTCATCAGAACCAGGTTTTGCCTGAAAAATTTCTTCAAATCTTTCCAACGATTTCAGGTAATCTTTTTTTGTTTTAAGTATTTTGAGTTGCATAGCTAAATGTGTTTTTCAATTATTTATTCTTTTGGGCTTTAAACAGGTCGATTGTTTCTGAATCCACCATGTCATATTCAGCATGTGTTCCGATAAACTTAATAAATGCCCACCCTTTCTGGTAATTAATTTCGGCAATTAGCCTGTATTCATTATGATTGATGGCAAAAATGGCCCTGCTATTTTTAATGGTTCTTACAGTGTTAAAATCTCTTGTTACGTCTCCGGGCTTCTTCCATTTTTTTGAGCTTAAATCATGGTACCACTTTTCTAATGTCTCTTTACAGTCTGGATGTTTTTCATAAAATGAAGTCAGCGAACTGCGGTTATATATGTTCATTCTGTTTTTTCACTTTTACAAATATACATAAAGTAACCAATTTGGTTACTTTTATTTTACATCAGTATTTAATCAGATAACCTCCCGAAATAATGATCCAAAGACTTACGAAGTAAAACAAAAGTTAGCAGGGCCCTGGTTTTTACCGGGGCTTTTGTTTTGGCAGGAAAAAAACGGGAAAAAATATCTTCATCCGAAAATTCATATTCAAAGTTGTCTCTTCATTATATTCTTTTGCAAGGGCAAACAGCACTTTTGTGGTTTTTCATCGCTATTATCAATATATTGATGCAATTTTTAGCGGATGGTCATTGTTTGCGTAATCGATCTCGATTTTAACAAATTTACTGATTAATTATGTATGAAGTATTAATTTCGATGCAGGAATTTCAATTTGGAGATTATCTTTACCAAATTCGAAATTAAACAATGACCATCCACCAAATCCTCAAACAGTATTGGAATCATGATGCCTTCCGCCCGGTGCAGGAGGAGATCATTGACGCTGTTTTGTCTGGTCATGATACGCTTGCCCTGCTGCCAACCGGCGGGGGTAAATCGGTTTGTTTCCAGGTGCCGGCGATGGCAAAGGAAGGGATTTGCATCGTAGTTTCCCCGCTGATCGCTTTAATGAAAGACCAGGTTGAAAACCTGAAAGCAAAAGGGATTGAAGCGGTGTCCATTGTATCGGGCATGAGCAAAAGCGAAATCGATATTGCGCTGGATCACTGTATTTATAACCCGGTTAAATTTTTATACCTCTCGCCCGAGCGTTTACTGTCTGAACTGGTGCGCGAACGCATCAAATACATGAAAGTGAATTTGATAGCCGTTGATGAAGCGCATTGCATTTCGCAATGGGGTTATGATTTCAGGCCGCCATACCTGCACATTGCTGATTTGCGTGAACTGCACCCGGATGTGCCGGTGCTTGCGCTTACCGCGACGGCAACCGCCGAAGTAAGGGAAGATATACAGCAAAAATTAGGGTTTAAGCAGCCTAATATTTTTCAAAAAAGCTTTGAGCGGAAAAATATTAGCTATGTGGTGCAAAACGATGAAAATAAGCTCCGTAAGCTGCTGGATATTGCCAAAGGTGTTAAAGGCAGTGGCATAGTATATGTACGCAGCCGCAAGGAAACTGCCGAAATAGCAAAGTTTTACAATGACAATGGCATCAAGGCCGATTATTACCATGCGGGCCTGGAAGCGGGCCTGCGCTCCCAAAAACAGGATAACTGGAAGAACAACCGCAACCGCATTATTGTGGCCACCAATGCGTTTGGTATGGGCATTGATAAGCCCGATGTACGTTTTGTGATCCATAAAGATCCGCCCGAAAGCCTTGAAGCTTATTACCAGGAAGCCGGCAGGGGAGGGCGCGATGAGCAAAAAGCTTACGCAGTTTTACTATGCAACCAGGCGGACAGGTATAAGCAGGAGAAGAAATTTGAGCTTAGTTTTCCATCCGTTGCCGAGATAAAACAGGTTTATCATTACCTGGCAAATTATTACCAGCTTGCCTACGAGGCTGGAGAAGGGCTGAGTTTTGACCTCGACCTCGGCGACTTTTGCAGTCGTTTTAAACTGGATGTTATAAAAACACTTAATGCCCTGAAATTTTTAGAACAGGATGAATACCTGTCGTTTAACGAAAGTGTGTTTTTGCCCTCGCGTTTCAGGTTTGAGGTACAGAACGAAACTTTGTATAACTTCCAGATCCAAAACCCGGGGTGGGACCCGTTTATCAAAACCTTGTTGCGATCCTACGGCGGCTCATTTGAAAACTACGTGCGTTTAAGGGAATTTGAACTGGCCCGGCGTACCCACATGAATGTTCAGCAGGTTATCGACGGTTTAAAACAATTGCAGGGATTTAAAATTTTAAGCTACCATCAGCAAACTGACCATCCGCAGGTTACTTATTTAAAACCCCGGCAGCAGGCCAACGCCCTTTACATCAATAAAAAAGCTATTGACGAGCGGAAAGAGACTTACCGCAGAAAGATGGAAGCGGTATTTGCCTACGCCACCCACAAAAAATGCCGCAGCCAGATGTTGCTTTCCTATTTTGATGAGCTTAATGCAGAAAAATGTGGCGTTTGCGATGTATGTCTTGATGAAAAAAGGCAAAAAAATGCTTCGGAGATTTTTGACGATATCACCAACGAACTTGTGCAACTGCTGGCGTCAACGCCGATGGATATTGGCTCCCTGGTTACCTCAACCATGATCGGTACCGAAAAAGAAAAGATTGATGCCGTAAGGCAATTGCTGGACGCGGGTAAAATAAAATTTTCAGGCGGGAAGCTGGTGATCGCCTGACTGAGGCACGGCAAACGCATTGAAATATTTCAATTCTGATAGCGCTCCAAAGAAGACCCTACAGTGTTGCAATGAATCAAGCCGAAATATTAAAAAAAGCGCCATAGGTGCGAAATATTGGTAGATAATATTAAAAAGGATTTAGCGTGCGGTACGTAACGAACAAAGCGGCATTAGCGCTACTACATGGCGGAGATTAGGTACCTGCGGCACACAATGTCGGGTTGGTCTGTATTTCTATCAATATTTGACCCCTACGGGCATACGCGTCAACCTAAGGTAAGAACGCTGCATCGAATTCTTGTTCAAAATTGGCTCTGACTCTTTTATCATAAGAGCAATATCTGGCTAAAGCAATTAGATGATAGCATAGCTTGTCCTTGTAATTTTCTATTGCTTTAGCGATTTGTATTATTTTGGAGGTGTTTTTTATTAGATAACGGACTACTTTTATCATACTCAGTTCTTTTTTCAGTTGTTTTTTTATGATCATTCTGGCAGGCGAAAAAATATACTGGATGTAAATTATTATCATGATGAACCGCGCATAAAGGATAAGGGATAATTGTTTTTTGGAAACATTATGAATTTTAGAAAACTCCATATTGCTTTTCCATGATTTAAATATTATTTCAATTCGCCACCTAAGGCTATATACTCTGAAAAGAAAGTTATAATCTGCATCCTGTTTGGAAATGGTAGTAATAAAAATAGACCAGGACATCAGGGCCAGGCAATCTTTGCCAGGTTCTTTTTTAGCCTCCTTTTTTGCTTTCATCCTGCGCTTGTTTGCAATTTCCTCACTTACAGGCAAGGCAACGATCCTGATTTTTGTACCGCTTTCATTATTTAAAATAACCTGAAAATCAAGTTGTTTTTTTGATTGTAATTCCGCAAGCAGGTTAATTCTTTCTCTTGTTTGGCTGTCTAAAAGGATCATATTGCTTTGATACCTGTATATGCAGTCCGCCTCTGATGTTAAATGCCTTTCAACTTCCTTCATAGTCAGATACCCTCTGTCCCGAATAACAAGGTCGTCCTTTTCTACACTTAATTCAGGGGCGGCTTTTATGTCATTTTTAGTATAAGGGTCGATGGTAAAACAAATAAAGCTTTCAGTTATTAAATCGTAGACACACTGGATACGGGCGTTGCAAACACTTGTGTGGGCATTTGAGACACCGGAAAAAAAGCCAAACAATCTAATGGGTAACCCAATAATTGTGCTGTCCTGCACTAAGACACGTTTAAATTTACCGGCTTGCCGCAATGAATCGATTTCTTCTTTACCGATTCTGCTTATAATAACAAGCGCCAGTATTTTCTTTAAAAAATCTATACATGATTCTTTGCCCGTCTTCTTTGCAATTGCCTGTCTGCTTACAGAAACAGTAGTTTCGGCATCAATTTTTGCCGCCAAATCATTGAAACTAACCGTTCCATGTATGGATTGGCAACAAATAGCATATAAAATATCAGCAGGCTCTACAAGACCTTTACGCATCTGAAATCCGGTATCCGTTGCTATTTTTTCTATTTGATTAGCATCAATGTTCATGGCATTTAGTAACGCTAAAAAATCGCTCTTTTTCATAATGTCTTTTTTTGATTAATGGATGAAACTACATATATTTACATAGTATATATACTATGTAAACTAATCAAAAAAAATGGGATATAAGGTAAAAGTTCAAAAAGTCGAACGGGGGGGCACCAAATCGTTTTATGTGAATTTCCCGGCAGCGGTTGCCGATGCATGTCTGTTAGAAAAAGGCGAAGAAATGGAGTGGCTGATAGAAGATAGGAATAGCTTCGTATTAAAACGTGTAAAACAAGCCAAAACCAATCTTCCCAAAAAAGAAAAAGATAAGTGAAATTAATCGCTCAAACACTCTCTCTTAATACAGCGTATTGTTAGGTTGACGCGTATGCCCCAAGGGGTCTTATCAACTAATTCAGCAACACCTTTACCTTCATTTGAGTCTCTTTTGAATGCGTTTGCCCTGCTGAGTTGGGGAAGTCCGAAAGTCGGGAAAGTCCGAAAGACGCTGCGGTTGGGTCCGGCAACCTGATTTGCAGAAATTATTTTAACCAATCTCTGAATAAAAGACGCTTCATCTTTCGGACTTTCGGACTTTCCCGGCTTTCGGACTTTTTACCTCAAAGAATTAAATATTTCCTTTCACCTTAATGCCTTGTTTACATTTCGCAATGGTCATTTTGACGCCGTTGTTTCATTAGCCGTTATTCTCTTAAACAAAATTATATTTGGTTTACCGCCAAAAAGAAACTTAGTGTTATTATTACACTAAGATGAAAAAAGTTCGCCGATGAAAAGCCCACCTTTGCCGATGAAATCAGGGCGTTCATCTATTTCTTACAAATTTGTGTAACCTTTTCAAATCAGATTCGTCTTATGGTTGTATTTAAAAATTGAAAGAATAGAAATAATTGATAATCAAAACAATAAAAAAATGAAAACAAAAATACGCTCCATAATCACAATGTTTGTTGTTGTATTAGGAATCGCAAAATCAAGCTATGCATCCACCTCAAATAGTGCTGTTGTAACAACTTTAACCGGCATCAGTGCCATCAATAAAATTGAAGTTCACGGAAATGTTGAGCTATTTATTTCTGACGGTCCGGCCGACCAGGTAAAAGTGTATAACAAATATTATTCTGAAAGTGCCCTGATTCAGAGTTCTAACGGCGTGCTTCGGATTACCTCATACACTGCCGAAAAACTGGTAGTTTGGGTAACAGCCAACGAGCTTAGTTCTATCGCTGCTTATGACAATGCAGAGGTTAGAACATTCGGTGACATATCCAAAATTGAATTTGATGTTGACCTGCACAATAATGCTTCTGCAAAATTGAATTTTGATGCTGTTAGCGCTAATGTTACTGTGAACGACCATGCTAAAGCCGATCTGAGTGGTTCGGCCAACGAGTTTAATTTAAATCATAATTACGCATCCAGTGTAAATAACAGTAATTTTTCTGCTGCCCGTTTCACAGAAAAAAAGGTCAATTTCCCGTTAGCAGGCAAAGAGGATGAAATGACTGGTATCTAAGGCGACTTTTCGAAAAGTTCTATATATACATGGAAAGCTATCTGTTTGAGGCAGGTGGCTTTTTTTTTGTGGGGATTACACCGATTTTTACAGTGATTACACCGATTTTTTGGGATGATTGGGTTGATTATTAATGATGAACCGATAATTTCCTACCAGCCTAAACTACCTTACAACCCGGCATAGTACGACAAACTTTCGCACAGTTCGGCATCGGTACAAATATTATCCAGGATGCATTGGCCTATGCTGGTAAGCAGGGTACAGTTGATTTTGCCGTTCTGGTTCTTTTTATCTTTCAGCATAATGGCTAACAGATCGGGGTAGCTGGCTTCTTTGAGCGGGTATTTGGGGTAAAGGCTATTGATAACGGCAACAATTTCGGCAAGTTCATCACTGCTAAGGCCGGTTTTTTTATAGGAAAGATAGGCTTCGCAGATCATGCCGATAGCTATGGCTTCTCCATGAGTTAAAGGCCTTCCGTCATTGAGCAGCGAATTGGTTTCGATGGCATGCCCCGTGGTATGACCAAAATTAAGCGCTTTGCGTATGCCTTTTTCGGTGGGATCTTCAATAACCACTTTGTTCTTTATTTCGATGGACCTGTAAATCAGTTCTTCCGAAGGATAGCTAAGGTCGCTGCTTTTAAGGGCTTTCCAATAATCGGCATCCATGATCAGGCCATGTTTCAGCATCTCGGCCAGGCCCGAAAGTATTTGGCGCTCAGGCAGTGTTTTTAAAAATTCATAATTAATAAACACCGCTTTCGGCGGGGTAAACGTGCCGATGATGTTTTTTATGCTGTTGATATCAATGCCTGTTTTGCCGCCTACAGACGCATCTACCTGGGAGAGCAGGGTAGTAGGCACGTGCACAAAATCAATACCGCGTTTAAAGGTAGAAGCGGCAAAGCCGCCCATATCGCTGATCACGCCGCCACCCAGGTTTACCATTAAACTTTTGCGGTCGGCTTCAAAATCTATCAGCATACGCCAAATGCCTATGCAAAAATCAATGTCTTTATTTTCTTCACCGGCGGGTATTTCAATCAGGTCGTAATTATCCATATCGCCCAATTCGTTTTTTATCGCAGGCAGGCAATACTTTTCGGTATTTTCATCTGTCAAAATAAAAAAACGGGAATAGTTTCCCTGCTTTATAAATTTAACCAGTTCAGCAATGCTGTTTTCAAAAAAAATTGGATAATTGTCGCTCTGTATCGTCTTCATAAATCAAATAATCCTGATAGTTTCACCCCTGAATTCAACAGTATCACCGCTTCTCACTTTAAGGCGTTTGCGGTAATCAATATGGCCGTTGTATTTTACCTCGCCCTCTGTTACAACTATTTGCGCTTCGCCGCCGGTTTGCACCAGGTTAGCCGCCTTTAGCAGTTGTATCATGGGGATATAGTCGCCTGTTACCTTAAATTCTATCATGGGTGGGCAAAAATAAACTATTCGCGGAATAATGAGATATGGTAATTGTTATTTTATAATTTTGCGTCGCTTTGCATGTTCATAGTTCATTGTTCATAGTTGATGGAAAGGCAGCATTCAGCTATCAAACATTCTTCTATGAACTATTAACTGTGAACTATGAACCAAACTGACCATCTTTCTTTTGAAAACACAGAGATCGCGTTCCGCCATTCTTCCGACTTCGACCTGAAACGTGCTTACTGGCTATTCAGGGTAATTAATGTAAACTTTTTAGTTAAGATTGGCCCTCCGGTGACCAATTTCGCTATGAAAATCGGCCTTCCGATAAAAAGCATTATCAGGGCTACCATTTTTAAACACTTTTGCGGCGGCGAAACCATATCTGGTTGCGATGCGGCCATTAAAAATCTTTATGACGGGGGGGTAGGTACCATCCTGGATTATGCTGTTGAGGGTGAAGATGATGCGCTTGTTTTTGATAATACCCGCGATGAAATTATGCGCACTATTGAGCAGGCGTCGGTAAACAAGGCTATCCCGCTTACAGTATTTAAAATGACGGGGGTTTCACGTTTTTCGCTGATGGAAAAACTTGATGCGGGTGTGGAGCTTACTACCGCTGAAGAGGAAGAATGGCAAAGGATACAGGCCAGGGTACTGGCAATTTGCGAAAAGGCCCATTCTCTGGGAATAACGGTGATGATAGACGCAGAACAAACCTGGATACAAAACACCATCGACGAACTGGTTTTAAATATGATGCGGCGTTTTAACAGCAAAAAACCTATTGTTTACCATACCTATCAATTATACCGGAATGATAAACTTGCCTCATTAAAAAGCGATCATGCCATAGCGGTTAAAGAGGGTTTTATTTTAGGCGCTAAACTTGTAAGGGGTGCGTATATGGAAACTGAACGCCTGCGTGCAGCAGAAAAAGGTTACCCCTCACCAATTCATAACAGCAAAAAGGAGACTGATGCCGATTATGATGAAGCCGAAAATTTTTGCACCGACCACATTGAAACCATTGCCTTTGTATCGGGCACACATAATGAAGAAAGCTGCCGGTATCTTGCCGGGTTATTGGATAAAAAAGGGATCGACCATAAAAACCCGCATGTGTATTTTTCTCAACTGCTGGGGATGAGCGATAACCTGAGCTTTAACCTCGCTGATGCGAAATACAACGTGGCTAAATACGTGCCTTATGGGCCAATCAAAGCTGTTTTACCTTACCTGTTCAGAAGGGCCCAGGAAAACACCGCCATAGCAGGACAAATGAGCCGTGAGCTGAATTTGATTGTGAAGGAAATTAAGAGAAGAAGGTTAAAGGCGAAAGGTGAAAGGTGAAAGGTGCGCATTTTTTTTGCCTTTTACCTTTCGCCTTTTGCCCTTCACCTTTCACCTCGGTTAAAAAGCGCCTGGATGCTATCCGGAGCAGCCATCAGGTAGGTTTGTATGCCCAGTTTTTGGGCGGTGGCTATGTGCTGGGGACTATCGTCAATAAAAAGGGTTTCGGCCGGGTTGAGGTTGTTTTCATTTAATACCTGCTCAAAAATAGCTGCGTCGGGTTTACGTTTGCCGACAAGATGTGAATAATATGTTTTTTCGAACAGGTGGCTGTTGCCATCAAAACCAAATTCAATTTTAAGGTAATCCATAATAAAATCATAATGGATCTGGTTGATATTGCTCAGCAAAAAAGTGTGGTACCGGGGTTTAAGGCTGAGTAATAACTCATGGTTTCCTTCGGGCACACCCACCAGCAGGCTGTTCCATGCATAGTCGATCTGATGGTCGGCCAGTTGGGCATCTCCGGTGATTTTCCTGATATGTTTCCTGAAATCTTCGGCGCTTATATCGCCTCTTTCAAAATCGGTAAATATTGGGTCCTGTATTTTATGACTGTAAAAATCACTGGCGTTATCAATGCCCAGGGCCTGCCAGGCCTGCTGGCTCTTCAAAAAATCAAGGCTGAAAATTACATTGCCATAGTCAAAGATGATGTTTTTGATGTTTTGCATTGGAGAATTAATTTGCGGCAAATATGTACAATTCAGTATGAATTATCAAAAGGCTGGGCCGATTATTTGGCCGGGATGCTTTAATTGAAGTCAAATTATTAAAAATTTCAAAATTCATTTCAGTATAAATTTAAAATTTCTACATTTGCAGCCTGAACAAGTGACAGCTTTTTAGCTTAATTTTGTTCAGCAAAGATGATCTTATTTTGATCATTGCCCTGCGCCTATAGCTCAGTCGGTTAGAGTAGAAGACTCATAATCTTTTGGTCCCTGGT
>DHXR01000034.1:0-88558 GCA_002413785.1 Mucilaginibacter sp. UBA5151 | reverse complement strand
CGAGCCCAGGTGGGCGCACAAACCTCTCTTTGGAGAGGATTAAAAACCCTCTAAATCGCTGATTTAGAGGGTTTTTTCATTTATTCTCCCCTCAACAACCTTCAAGAAAGCCAAAGTTCCCGTTACCTATCCTATCACCAAAAGCAGATCAATAACAATGGCGTAATGAAACACATCATCCGGCTCAAAAAAATGGTCAACCTGGCGATGAAACTGCAATGGATCAATAATGACCCTTTTGCGGCTTATAAATTGAAGATACAGAAGGTAAACCGGGAACAACTATCCGAAAAAGAACTGGCTGATATGGAAAAGAAAGTGTTTACCATACTTCGGTTAGAAAATTAAAATTCAAACAAAATAAGCCATCAAAATGTTTAAAATTCATTAATTCATATAGATAAAAAAGAGAAATTATGAAAGGCAATGAAAAATTACTTACAGTCTTGAATTCGCTTCTGGCAGATGAACTGACTGCCATAAACCAGTACATGGTGCATTCTGAAATGTGCGAAAACTGGGGTTACAGTAAACTTCACATGGCTATCAGAAAACGGGCAATGGATGAAATGCACCATGCCGAATGGCTTATCGAGCGAATCATTTTTTTTGATAGTTCGCCAACAGTATCCAAACTTAATACCATAAAGATTGGTAAAACTGTTTCTGAAATGATCAGTAACGACGATAAAGATGAACTTGAAGCTGTACGCGCTTATAATGCCGCAATCAAACTAGCCCATGAGGTTGATGACCAGGGTACTGTTGACCTGCTGATTAAGATACTTAAAATGGAAGAAGGCCATGTTGATTGGGCAGAAATACAACGTGCACAGATTGAGCAAATGGGCATGGAGAACTATCTGGTTAATCAAACGGAAAGTCCGGCAAGCTGATTCATTACAATTGGTATATGTGAACATGCTTATTATTTGAAATATCAGAACAAAAATACCAGATTATATAGAGGCATTATGGAACGTCGCAAACTGGGAAGAAGTAGCCAAAAGATATGAAAATGCTTTAAAAATCCGGGGATGTGAAGTAAATTATTCTATGACAATATTAATTTAAAATTTAAAACAATGGAAAAATTACCTGATGAAACAAAAGCCGGATCGTCCGGAGCTGAATGCATTAAAGTAGAATCCAATGTACGCCTTCATATTACAAATGCGGGTAAAGGTTGGGTAATCGCGCTGTTCGTGCTAATTTTTATCGCCGTATCGGCGTGCAGGAAGACATCCAAATCGCCAGGCGATAATCTTCGACCTGCCAGTTTCACGGACAAGGAGTGGCTCGGCAAGCAGTTGTTCTTCGATGCCAATCTTTCAGAACCGGCAGGTTTGGCCTGCGCCGGTTGTCATGCATCGCAAGTCGGATGGACCGGACCCGATGCGACGATCGATTTGAATGGCGCAGTGTATGAGGGTGCCGTCAATGGTCGGTTTGGCAATAGAAAACCACCATCAATAGCGTATGGCGGCGATAGCCCCAACTTGCATCCCGATGCTACAAACGGTTGGACTGGCGGCATGTTCTGGGATGGCCGCGCCACTGGCCTGACGCTCGGAGATCCGCTGGCCGAGCAGGCTATAGGTCCATTCCTGAACCCGTTGGAGCAAAACAACGCGAGTGCCGGGGTGGTAGTGGCCAAGGTGAAGCAATCGAAATATGCGATCCTGTTCATGGACGTATGGGGCTTGCACGCTTTCGACGACACCGAGAAGGCGTACCAGATGATCGGCCGCTCGATTGCCGAATATGAGAGGTCCGAAGCGGTAGGTCCGTTCAACTCGCGGTTCGACACGTACTTTGAGACGGGCAACGGGTTAACCGCACAGGAGACGCTTGGACTATCGCTGTTCAATGGCAAGGCAAAGTGTGCCAACTGCCACACGAGTACCGCTGATCCTGCTATTGGCAGAGCGCTGTTTACCGACTTCACATACCTCAACATCGGAGTGCCTAAAAATTCAAAAAACCCTTTCTATTCGGAACTTACGTTCAATCCTCTGGGTGCGTCCTGGGTTGATATGGGACTTGGCGGGTATCTGAAGAGCGCCGGCTTCGCTGCATCGGTTTACGAACCGGAACTCGGAAAATTTAAGGTGCCTTCACTTCGCAATGTTGACAAGCGACCGAACACCAGCTTCGTAAAGGCTTATGGCCACAATGGTTACTTCAAAAGCCTCCAGGATATCGTCCACTTCTACAACACGCGCGATGTAGCCGGAGCCGGCTGGCCCGCACCCGAGTATGCGGCCAGCATGACCAGCGAGGTGGGCAATCTTCATCTGACAACCACGGAGGAGGAAGCCATCGTCGCCTTCCTGAAGACGCTGACCGACAGGTAGCAGGGTAAATAGAAAAGTAATTTATAAACAGGTAAAAATGAAAAATGAGCTTTATTAAAGAAAAAACATTGGGCGATGCTCCGGAAGCTTACAAGCATTTTGATGCACGTGACAAAGGATGGACGAAAGTGATACTAAAACCAGCGTGGTAAAACACTCAAAAGTTTAATGAAGAGCTGATCAAATTTGCGCTGGAATAAGCTGAATCGCCGTCAACTTACAAAATAATCAAAAATATATATTTATAACATTATGGAAAAACAATTAAATAAGAAAAGAGTAGCTGTCATGGCTACAGATGGTTTTGAACAATCGGAATTTAAGAAGCCAATAAAAGCTCTCAAAAACGAAGGGAATTTAGTAGATGTAATATCATTAAAAGAAGGAAAAATAAAGGGTTGGAAAGAAACAAAATGGGGTGATGAATTTAAAGTAGACGTTACTATTGACAAGGCGCTATCAACTAATTATGACATGTTGGTATTGCCGGGTGGTGTGATGAATACCGATTCTTTACGAACGGATGAATCGGTCGTAAAATTTGTATCTGAATTTTTCGAACAAGGGAAACCTATTGCTGCTATTTGCCATGCCGGTTCTATATTAATTGAAACCGGATTATTAAAAGGGAAACAAATGACATCGTATAAATCAATTAAAACAGATTTAATCAATGCGGGAGTTGATTGGAAAGATGAGGAAGTTGTAGTGGACAACAAGCTCATTACGAGTAGAAGTCCGAAAGATCTTCCTGCTTTTTGCAAAAGAATGATTGAAGAACTTAAAGAATGAAATAGAAAAAATAGTGTGATGATTAATAAATATCTCTATCGAATTATAAATTATACATTATTAATTATATATTACTCAAAACCTTTTCTGTCTGCGAAAAAACAAATAACAGATTAAAATTTTCATAATTAGTAACAATTTTCATAAAGCGATAGTGATGAGAGTACCGAAACATATTGGAATAATTCCTGATGGAAACAGAAGATGGGCGGAAGCCAATAAAATGACAAAAGAAAAAGGTTATGAATATGGTATAGATCCGGGCTTAATACTTTTTAAATTATGCAAAGAGGCCGGCATTAAGGAATTAACGTATTACGGGTTTACTACTGATAACACGAAAAGACAGACAAAACAAAGAAAAGCCTTCACTAGCGCCTGCGTAAATGCAGTAAATATATTATCTATGGAAGACGCAGAATTATTGGTTATTGGTGATTTTGAATCTCCTATGTTCCCAAAAGAATTGTACAAATATACAACAAGGCAGATCTTTGGTAAAGGAGGAATTAAAGTTAATTTTTTAGTTAATTATGGTTGGGAGTGGGATTTAAACTATTTGAAATTAGCTGACCCTACTCAGAAAAATATCACGAGTCATATTAGATCTTTTGATGTTTCAAGAGTAGATCTGATTATACGGTGGGGTGGCAGAAGACGTTTAAGTGGTTTCCTTCCAGTGCAATCTATTTATTCGGATTTCTATGTGTTGGATGACCATTGGCCGAATTTTAAGCCCGATCATTTTTATAAAGCGCTGAATTGGTACAATGATCAGGATGTCACCCTTGGAGGTTGATGTCAATAGATTTGAAGATTTAAATAACAACAATAATTTAAAAAAAAATGGAAAAATTATTTGATGAAACAAAATCCGGAATGGGCAGAGCAGAATATATTGAAGTAGAACCCAATGTACACCTTCATATTACAGATGCTGGCGAGGGCAGGCCTGTTGTGTTAATACCCGGTTGGCCGTTAAGCGATGAAATGTATGAATACCAATATAACGATTTGATAAATAAAAATTTCCGGGTAATTGGTATTACGTTAAGAGGTTTTGGCAAATCTGATAAACCTTATACAGCGTATAATTACGATGTACATGCGTCGGATATAAAAAAGATTTTAAGTAAACTAGATATAAAAGATGCTATCTTAGGTGGCTTTTCCATGGGCGGAGCCATTGCGATTCGTTATGTGTCAGTATATAATGGAGCTCATGTTTCTAAGCTGGCTTTGTTCGGCGCAGCAGCCCCGATTTGGACGCAAAGAAAAGATTTTCCATACAATCTTCCAAAAAGTGCGGTTGATAACTTAATTGCATTGAACTATAAGGATCGGCCAAAGCTTTTATCTGATTTCGCTAAAATATTCTCTGCCACTGAAACCGCATTGAATGAAGGGATCGGCAGTTGGTTGAATGGGATCTGTTTAAGCGCTTCTTCATACGCAACAGCTCAATGTTTAATCGCCTTGCGTGATACAGACCTGAGGAGTGATCTGGTGAAAATAACAGTTCCGACGTTGATTATGCATGGCAAAAAAGATAAAATATGTTCTTTTGATCTGGCGGAACAGATGAAAGCCGGAATTTCAAACTCACATATTGTTGCTTTTGAAAATAGCGGTCATAGCTTGTTTCTGGAGGAAACTCATAAGTTTAATGAGGAGCTGATCAAATTTGCTGAAAAATGAGCTAAATAGCTGACAAACAATATATTTAAGATTATAGCCACACCCAATAAAGCTGAATTATGGGTTGCAGGCGAACATACAACGAACATGAAAACAAATAAGATGAAAAAAGTATTGATTGCGCTGGATTATGATCCTACCGCACAAAAAGTAGCAGAAGTAGGGTTTTCATTAGCTAAAGCTATGGGTGCTGAAGTTACATTGCTGCATGTAATATCAGATCCGGTGTATTATTCTTCAACAGAATATTCTCCGATAATGGGGTTTACCGGTTACATGGGTATGGGTCCATTGGCATTAGATAGTGTTGATGGACTGAAAAGAGCATCTCAACATTTTCTTGATAAATCAAAACAACACCTTGGTGATAAAACCATTCAAACCCAGGTAAAAGAAGGTGATTTTGCTGAATCTATATTAAAGACTGCAAAAGACCTGCAAGCAGATATTATTGTTATGGGCTCTCACAGCCGGAAATGGTTAGAAAAAATAGTCATGGGAAGTGTAACGGAAAATGTGTTAAATCACACTTCTATACCACTGTTCATCATCCCAACTAAAAAACACAAAAATTAAAAAAATCGCAGCGCTTTAATCATCTGCTTTTTTTAAAAGGTACCGTTTAGCGATTCGTTAATGGATTGACCCAAAGTATTGGGACTTAAAAAAAGGACATGGAAAGGTGAATAAAGATGAAGTCGCTAAAATTAACAATGACCTGGAGCAGCTTAGGCTGAACATGCCAAAACAGTTATGGAATAAAGCACGCTTGCATATTATACGCTTGGTAGATCTTTCTACCCCAGCGCCACCTTAAAATCATGCAGCAGATCATCAATATCCTCAATACCTATTGATAGCCGGATCATAGAATCAGGTATCCCCATTTCGGCTCTTTTTACCGGGCCGAGTTCGTTAAATATGGTATGGGCCACGGGGATGGCCAGGGTGCGGGTATCGCCAAGGTTGCTTGATTTTACTACCAGTTTCAGTTTATTTAAAAATGCAAAGCAATCAATGCTTTCATCCAGTTCAATACTCATCAGTCCGCCGAATTTCAGGAATAGTTTTTTAGCAATATGGTGCTGCGGATGCGATTTCAGGCCGGGGTAATACACTTTTTTGATCTTCGGGTGACCTTCAAAAAAAGTAGCCAGCGAATAGGCATTGGTACAGGCGCGCTCCATACGCAACGCTAAAGTTTCCGATCCTACCGAAATAGAATGTGCCGCTTCCGGCGAAAGGGTGCCGCCTGCGTCACGCAATCCTTTTTTGCGTATCTGGGTCATTCCCAATACTTCGGGTTTAACCTGGCTTTTAAAACCTTCGAAAATATTGGCATAGTTTGCCCAGTTAAACAAACCGGTATCGGTAACACTGCCCCCAAGGGCATTGCCATGACCACCGATGTATTTGGTCAGCGAGGTGATCACCAGACTGGCTTTTACGCTTACCGGCTTAAAAATATAGGGCGAGGTCATGGTATTATCAACCATGTAAATAATGCCTTTTTCTTCGCAAAGGTCGCCGATCTGTTCCAGGTCAACAATTTGAGTGGCGGGGTTGGCAATGGTTTCCACAAAAACCATTTTGGTATTGTCCCTTATTTCATTGCGGACATTATCTATGGAGGTGGCATCCACGAAAGTGAAATCAAGCCCCATATCCATAAAAGTCTGAAAAACGCTGCGGGTATTGCCAAACAAATAAGAACTGGCAATAACATGGTCCCCCTTTTTTATGAGGGCCATTATGGTGGATGAGATAGCGGCCATCCCGGTAGAAAAAGCAATAGTTGCCATTCCGTGCTCCATCAGCGTTACTTTGTTTTCGAGCGCGGATACGGTTGGGTTTCCCTGGCGTGAATAGGCATATCCTTTTTTCTTATTCTGAAAAATATCTACCAGGTCCTGCACATCATCATAACCAAAAGTTACCGAAGTATGTATGGGTTTATGCAGTGCGCCATGTTCCGGTTTACCTAAACGGTCAGCATGCAGTATGGTAGTTGTAAAGCCTCTTCTTGTTGTCATTCTGAAAATAAAATAATTTGCGAACTTAATGAATTAGGCATGAAATCGTAATTAAATTTAAAATTCGTTAGTCAATTTATAGATTGAGATGACTATGTTTGGATTTTAACTTAATCAACAACTCACTTAATTAACATAGTTAACAAAGCAAAATGAGGGCCGTAATACAACGTGTTTCCGAGGCAAGATGCACGGTCGATGGTTTGATAACCGGATCGATCAATGCCGGCTTTTTGGTATTGCTGGGCATTGAGGATGCAGATACAGAAGACGACCTGCATTGGCTGGCGCAAAAAATAGCAAACCTGCGGGTTTTTGGCGACGAGAACGGCCTGATGAACAAGGCCCTTGCGGATGTTGACGGCGGTATTTTGCTGATCTCACAGTTTACTTTATTCGCCCAAACAAAAAAGGGGAACCGACCGTCTTTTATCAGGGCGGCAAAACCGGATAAGGCGATTCCGCTTTATGAGCAAATGATCAAAGTATTGGAAACGATAACCGGAAAAAAAATAGCGGCAGGCATTTTTGGCGCAGATATGAAGATAAGCCTCGTAAATGACGGGCCGGTTACTATTATTATGGATACGAAGGACAAGGACAAACATTAACTTTCAATACAAAAAAACCAAAAATCATGTCATTTCGAGTGCCTCACCGTGACACCCTATGTTAATTTTAGAACATGTCATGGGTAGCGATAGCGGGAAAACCTATACGTAATGCTTAGCCAGCTATGCAAAGTCCGCTATGAATAGTTCGTTTAACATGGTGTATAAGTTTTCTCCTCGTTCCTCGTCGAAATGACATTTTTATAATAACTTTATAATCATGACTATACAAGAAGCTCAAAAAACAATTGACAACTGGATAAATACTACAGGTATCCGTTATTTTAATGAATTAACCAATACAGCCATTTTAATGGAAGAAGTAGGTGAGGTGGCCCGTATTATGGCAAGGCAATACGGAGAGCAATCCTTTAAAAAATCGGATTTGGAAGTTAACCTGGCTGATGAAATGGCTGATGTGCTTTTTGTGCTTATATGCCTGGCTAACCAAACCGGTGTTGACCTTACCGATGCGCTGGAAAAGAATTTAAAGAAGAAAAGCATCAGGGACGCGGACAGGCACCAGGGTAATGAGAAATTGAGGTGAATTTGTCATCTCCGCTGTCTGAACCATGATTTACGTGATTTAGGGATTTCCCTGGCTATTTAAAATTGATAAGAATCACGGTAATCTTAAAATCCTGTAAATTATGGTTCAGACCGCTCAATGTAATGCTTTTATGTAAACTTCACCAACCTGTCCCCATCCAAAACCGGGATGGCTGTTGTTAAATCAACCTGCAAACAAAATTCGATATCTTTTTCAATGCCTAATTGTTTCAGGCGTTCGCTGTGGGATGTTTTTTTGAGGTATTCGCTTATATCTTGTTTGCCAATTTGGAACAGGTCATTGGCCGCAATAGCGCCATCATCAAGCTTGAAATCCAATTGCTTTAGCTGCTCAACAACTGCACCGGCAAAAAGGGTATCTTCCAGGTTGAAATTGTTTTTCCAGCCGGCGCAAACCAGCAGGATGTTTTCATCCTGCGTTTTAAGCCAGTTGCATAGCGCGCTAAGGTTCAAAAACGAACCGATCACTATTTGTTTTGCGTTGCGGGAAAGGTGCAGGGCATGGGTGCCATTGGTGGTAGTTAATACCACGGTTTTTCCGGCAACTTTTTCTTTGGTGTAAGAGAAGGGCGAATTACCGAAATCAAAACCTTCCACCACTTTGCCATCGCGCTCGGCAGCCAATAAATAGTCAAGCCCTTTTTCGCGGTAGGCGGCACATTCTTCCACCTGCGATACCGGGATAATCGCTTCGGCCCCGTTTTCAATCCCGTAACAAATAGAGGAGGTGGCCCTGAAAATATCAATAATTACAACAATATAATCCTCAACCCGGTAAAGCGGAATGAGGGCGGGGGAGAGGCAAACGTTTAGTTGGTTCATTGGTTCATTGGTTCATTAGTTCATTGGTGTATAGTTCATTAGTTCATTAGCAACCTTTACAGGTACTAATGAACTAATGAACAAGTGAACCAATGAACTATTTATTAAACGGCGGTTTAACCACCCTGGCTTTGATTTTATTATTCCTTATCAGGATATAAATTTCGGCGCCTTCTTTGGAAAATTCTGTTTTTACATAACCCATGCCGATGGCTTTTTGAAGGGTTGGGGATTGCGTGCCTGAAGTTACTTTGCCGATGCTGTTGCCTTCAGCGTCAACAATCGGGTAGTCATGGCGGGGGATACCGCGGTCAATCATTTCAAAGCCGACAAGTTTGCGTTTTACGCCTTCCTGTTTTTGCTGCTGTAATGCGGCTGAGTTAGTGAATTCTTTGTTAAATTTAGTTACCCATCCTAAACCCGCTTCCAATGGCGACGTGGTATCGTCAATATCATTCCCGTAAAGGCAAAAGCCCATTTCAAGACGCAGGGTATCGCGGGCGCCCAGGCCAATAGGTTTTATCCCGAATGGTTCCCCTGCTTTAAAAATAGCATCCCATATTTGTACCGCATGTTCGTTATTAAAATAAATCTCGAAACCACCTGCGCCAGTGTAGCCCGTTGCTGATACTACTACATTATCGACCCCGGCAAATTTTCCTTTTTTGAAGGTATAGTACTCCATTGAAGCAAGGTCAATATCAGTCAGGCTTTGCAGCGCTTCGGCGGCTTTTGGCCCCTGTATGGCAAGCAGCGACGTGCGGTCCGATATATTTTTCATATCCACACCGAAAGTGTTAAAGCCGGAGATCCAGTTCCAGTCCTTTTCGATGTTCGATGCATTAACTACCAGCATATAGGTTTTTTCGTCGATGCGATAAACCAAAAGGTCATCAACGATACCGCCATCTTTATTGGGCAGGCAGGAGTACTGAACTTTACCATCGTACAGTTTTGCAGCATCGTTACTGGTGACCCGCTGGATAAGATCGAGCGCATGTTCTCCTTTTAAAATAAACTCGCCCATGTGGCTTACGTCAAAAACGCCAACGCCGTTGCGCACAGTTTCGTGTTCGGCATTGATGCCGGCATATTGCACAGGCATGTTATAGCCTGCGAAGGGAACCATTTTGGCGCCTGCTTTTATATGGATATCGGTTAAAGCGGTATTCTTCATGTTATTTTAATAGGGTGCAAAAATAACACGATTTATGGATTTAAAAGATTTGCAGGAATTTTTAATTAAGATGTGTTTTAAACACGGAGAAACAGAGAAGGCACAAAGTACACAGAGACATGAAATGTAAATTAGCGGGTGCTATTAAATTAATTGTAACTATATACGTAATGGGGGTAATTATTTGATTTGGTATTTTTAATTTACAAATGGGAGTAAATCAAAATACATTGCCCGTGTATTAAGCCTTATTAATTGAAAATCACTAAGGTTCATTTAAAATTTAGCAATAGCCTGTAATTGGGAATAATTAGATTTCATTCTCTCCCTTACAGCTATAGGTACTATTTCAGATTTGGATTTCTCCATCTCTTTGTTGAATTTAACCGCATCCTTGCCGCGAAGGATAGGCGTTTCTTTTATCGGCTTTGCCATGTCCTTTAATTGATAGTGCTTATGTTTTATACAAATATAAAACATATTTTCCCAAAATGCGGGACTTTTTTCATGCAAAAACGAACAGCACCTTGTAAAAATCAACCAGTTTTTTTGTGACTTTATTTACGTCGTGCTGTTCTTCCATAAGCCTTCGGGCATTAAGGCCTATGGTTTTGCAAAACTCTTCATCGGTAATGCAGGTTTTTATTGCTTCGTAAAATTCATCCTGGTTATTGGCTATCAATATGTTTGTACCGTTTTCGTAGTTAATACCCTCGGCCCCTAATGAGGTTGATATGATGCATTTTTGCATAGCCATGCCCTCCACAATTTTTACGCGCATACCCCCGCCTGATAATAAGGGCACAATCATAATTGATTTGCTGTTTAAAAACTCCAGCGCATCGTCAACCTCGCCCTGTATAAAAATTTTGCCCATCACTTCATAGTCGTCAAAACTCTCGGGGATATCATTACCGGCTACATAAAAACGTACGCGCAAATCACCTTCAGTAAGTTCCTTATGAAAATTTTCGAGGAACCATTCAATGCCTTCACGGTTTGGGAGCCAGTCTAAAGAGCCCAAAAAGAAAAGGCTCGGGAATTCGGTTTTGCTGAAATCGGGTTTGTAATGATTGAGGTTTATTCCCAGGGGCAATATTTCGATGGGTATTTTTGTTCCGTATTCAAGCAGCGTGCTTTTATCCTGTTCTGTAAATACCGCTATGCCATCAAAATTATTGAGCTGCTCCAACTCATAATTCTTTATCCTTTTGGCATGCATTTTAAGATATGATTTCTTAAACGGATCGTTTTTTTGCAGTGCAAGCCGCTCCCATATCTGGTTCTCAATATTGTGGGCGCGATAGATCAGTATGGCGTCGGAGTTTTTCCTTACGGCTGCAAGGTACTGCGATACAAATAAGCCTTCGAACTGGATAATGTCATACGTAGTATTTTTCAGCTCCCGTATTAACAGTCTTTCAAATTCGTGACTGAAATATTTGCTGATATTGAAGGAAGTTTTGCTGAACAGATTAACGGAAACATCAAATACCGATACATTTATGTCAATGTCAAAAGCCCTGTATTTTATTTGGGAGAGCAGCTCTTTATCATCCTCACTATATTCGTGGTGGTAGTTTTTTTTTGCGTTAAGCGAAACCAATGAAACTTCGTGCCCCAGGTTTACCAGGCCCCTTACCGTATTGCATACCACTATAGGGTAACCCCCGTTTTGCGGAAATGGAACACGATGTGTTAAAATGAGGATCTTCAATGGCTGCTGGTTTTCAACAAAATTAGTAATTTGAAGGAACTGGCAAAGGTTAAGTATTGTTTAAGTTAACTTTTTTGAAAATATTACAGCATGGGTATTTGCATTTTGATAAAGTTAAGGATAACTAAAACATAAATACCAATGAACTAATGAACAAGTGAACCAATGAACATCCCAAGATGTTAACAATTATTTAACACAAAACATTTCGGGTTAAGCCAAATTCTGATTACGTTTGAATTTTTTGTTGATGTAGCTTCTATTAATTTTTTTTATAAGAAGCTATGTTACGTGTCGATAGTACAAAACCCTGCCAGATAATTTATGCCATTGCCCGGCACGAGTACTTGTCGTATGTAATTGAGCCTCACATTGTTCAACTTAATCCCAACGGCGAATTCTCATTAACCCACCAGCGCTTATTTTCAAATACAGCTAAAGAGTTTTTGCCTTATCTTGATGAAACCGACATTAAACTGGTGAAGATACTGGAAGAAATGGAGCAGGGGAATGTTATTAAAAAGTTCCATAAGAAACAAATAAGGCCTTTTGAGTTTTTTACCAAAATATTTAACGAACAGCTTTTTGATACTATCAGGCCAAAAATAGAAAAGCGCATGGGCGAGGCTTTAGGCCTGCTGGCAAACAAACAGCTTTACCTGATGAGTAAGGATGGTTACCCTGCTGCACGTAAACTGCAAATGGCTACTGAAGTTGCCACCGTACTGTTCCATTTCAGGCGCGATGATGAGGAGATCAGGTATTTTCCGACAATCAAGTACCAGGGCATGCGCATTGAGTTTATGTTTAAAAATGCTGAGATCATTTGCAACCACCCCGCATGGATGCTGCTGGATGATACCCTTTATTATTTTGAAAAGGAGATTGAAGGCAAAAAACTGGTCCCTTTTCTTAACAAGCGCTACATTGCCATTCCACGCTCTTCGGAGCAATCATATTTCGAAAAATTCGTTGCGCCGCTGATCGAAAAGCACCATGTTTATGCCGAAGGCTTTACCATCAATACCGAAAAGCATGATGCGCGCCCGGTTTTAAAACCCATTTATATAGAAGGAGGTACCTCGCAGCTGCAATTGTGTTTTAAATACGCGGGCTATTTATTTTCCTACGGCGACGAACGGCATATTTCGGTACGTATGGAACGCGATGGGGATAATTATACTTTTCACCGTATAAAAAGGTCTGTTTTATGGGAGAAAAATAAATTTCACCAGCTGGAGGCCATGGGGTTAAAAACGGCTTCATCTTTATTTAAAAACCTGGAAGTTGACCTGCCCGAAGAAGACGCCGACCATTCGTTTTCGATATTTGAGTGGATAAACCAGCATTTTGATGAACTGGCCGCTGAAGGGTTTGAAATTGAACAACCCGACCAGCACGGAAAAAAACGCTATGTATTCGGCAACAGCAAAATAGACCTGGAGGTTAAAGAGAGTAACGATTGGTTTGATATTAATGCCATTGTTTATTTCGGGTCGTACAAGATCCCCTTTATACAGCTGAAAAATCACATCCTTAATCACATAAAGGAATTTGTACTGCCTTCTGGCGAGATAGCGGTAATCCCCGAAAAATGGTTTTCACAATACGGCAACCTGCTGCATTTTGCCGACGGCGGGAATCACCTTAAACTGAAGCGGCAGCATATAGGCCTGCTGAACGATCTGGCCGAAGGCGAAATGGCCAGCGTTACCATGGACCGCAAACTGCAAAAGCTGACAGATTTTGAGGAACTGGAAGACATTGCCATGCCGCTGCACTTTTCCGGGCATTTAAGGCCCTATCAAAAGGCGGGCTATAACTGGTTCCATTTTTTAAAAGAATACCGCTTTGGTGGCTGTCTGGCCGATGACATGGGCTTGGGTAAAACCATACAAACCCTGGCCTTGCTGCAAAAACATAAGGAAGATACCGAAGCAACATGCAGCAAAGCCACCTCGCTGATCATTATGCCCACCTCATTGATCTATAACTGGCTCAATGAGGCTAAAAAGTTCGCGCCTAAGCTAAAGATGATGGTGCATACCGGTACGCTGCGCTACCGAACGCCGGAGGTATTTGCCAATTATGATGTGGTGATTACCACCTATGGCATCAGCCGCATAGATATTGAGATGCTGTGCACCTACTTTTTTGATTATGTGATTTTAGATGAGAGCCAGAACATCAAAAACGCGTCTTCAAAATCATTCCAGGCGGTAAGGGAATTAAAATCGCGCTTTAAACTGATCCTGAGCGGTACGCCGGTCGAAAATTCGGTAAACGACCTTTGGACACAAATGACCTTTATTAACCCGGGCCTGCTTGGGATACAGAATTATTTCCAGAATGAGTTTGTTGTCCCGATTGAAAAGAAGCATGACGAAGAAAAGGCCCGTAAATTGCAGGCCATGATAAAGCCTTTTGTATTACGCCGCACAAAGGAACAGGTGGCGCCGGAGCTCCCGCCGAAAACCGAGAACCTGTTTTACTGCCAGATGAGCGAGGAACAGTCTTCCGTTTATGAAAAAGTGAAATCAGAATATCGCAACGAATTGCTGAAAAGCCTGGAAGACGGCACTTTTGCCCAAAAACAGATCCATGTGTTACAAGGCCTGATAAAACTGCGGCAAATTGCCAATCATCCCCTTATGATCGACGACGATTATGAAGGCGATTCGGGTAAGTTTGAAAACGTGGTACATACGCTTTCCAACGTGCTGGAAGGCGGGCATAAGGTGCTGATATTTTCGCAGTTTGTAAAACAACTGAATATTTACAGGGAATATTTCGATAACGAAAAAATCCCTTATGTCTATCTGGATGGCAGCACCCAAAACCGCGGCGATGTGGTAAAACAGTTCCAGGAAGATGAAAAAACAAGGGTGTTCCTTATTTCAATAAAAGCCGGCGGCGTGGGCCTCAATTTAACCGAAGCCGACTACGTTTTCATCCTCGACCCCTGGTGGAACCCCGCTGTTGAGCAGCAGGCCATCGACCGTACGCACCGCATTGGTCAAACCAAAAACGTGTTCATCTATAAGTTCATCACCAAAGATTCCGTTGAAGAAAAGATCCTGGCCCTGCAGCAACGCAAACTCAGCGTAGCCCGCGCGCTCATCACTACAGAGGAGAGCTTTATTAAGTCGCTTTCGGTGGAGGATATAAAGGAGATTTTAGGGTAGAGGGTTAAAGTTTATAAAAAATTGTCATTGCGAGGAGGAACGACGAAGCAATCGCGAACTTTGCCGGGCGAATATGCATAGTTCGCGATTGCCACGCTTTGCTCGCAATGACATGTTGGTTAGAGCTAACAGACTTCCGAAGTTTTCAAAACTTCGGAAGTCTTTCCTCATCAAAAAAGTCAGTTGCTTTCGAACACCGGTGACAATTTAACGGCAAATGCTATCGCCAAACCAATAAATGATAAAAAAAATATCCTTTTGCCATGCTTTCTGTCATTTTCCGTATATCCATAAACCCTTTCACCATCCGGCAGTGTTTTTTTGTACGTTGACAAGTGCCAGCCAATAAAAAGACCTAATACGCCGCCACCAAAGGCAAGTATATAGCCAACAATTATCCAAAGTGCTTGCGGCGGTTCGGGCTCTTTTAGCTCAACAATCCGGGATTCATGTATTTTCGATATTTCTTCGTCGCTTATGCTTTTACCTCTTTCGGCAAGCAGTTTACGGGCAAGAACCACGTCAAAAGAGCTCCATTCATCTGCTTTGGTAACTACTTCCATCAGTTCATCATCGGTAAAAGCAAACAGGTAATAATCCTTCCCTATTGCTTCAACATCCCTGCGCTCACTTTCTTTCAACAGCTGGTTTACCTTTTCAAAGTCCTCACTTTGTATTTTTACCGCATAATCAACAGGTGCGTTGCTCATAACCATTGAAGCGTCAAAGCCGGAGGTTGCTTCCTCTACCTGGTATTCTATATGGTTTCCGGCCAATAATTCAGCAAGGTCATTTGCCAAAGCGGGATCGTTAAATTTTTGATAGGTGATAAATTCGGGGTCCATGCGATAAAGGTATGATTTAGTTTTGGGATTATTATCTGAACCTTGATTCGCTCAGGGCAGACGCATTAAAAGGAGGCCCCTATGGAGCCTGAACACACGGTTTTAGGGTTTTCTATAAACAGGATACTCCCAAGGGAGTTAAAACCATCAGTTAAAAGAATAAATTGCTCCGGAGGAGCCACCTGTTTATAGAAAATTTGCAATAAACCTGAGAGACTCCATCGGAGTCACCTATGAATTTGCTTAGAAGTCATGACTGTAACCAATTATTTTAATGCGTCTGCCCTGGATTCGCCTGATTTTAGGATTTCCTGATTGCAATAATCAAGGCCATCCTAAAATCCTATGAATCATGGTTCAAGACAATGCGGACAGATATTGTTATTCTTTATTTGGATGCCGCGTTTTTTGATCATCCGTTATCCTTTTCCATGCTTCCATTGTAAGAATTATTAAGTCGTTCTTTTTGCAATCCCATATTGATACATAATTTTTCGAAAGCACATAATGGGTACTCCAGGTTGTAAATTTCTCATATAACATCAGGGTGCAAATATCAGTCGCAGTTATAAAATCCCCGGTTTCCGGTAAATGCGAATGCATTGTAGCGGCCACAGTTTTACCGCTGTCAGCCTTTGTATAAATTGGAATTATATTTTTATGCAGCGTTTTGATCGATGTAATCTCATTCTTGCTATCGAAATTTATTAAATAATCATTTCCAAAGATAACTACACCATTTGCATGTGGACTGGTCAGAACATAAACTTTTTTAACTTCCTGTTCAATTAATGGAACGACGTTAATGCCGGTATTATTAAAATGCTTGAAGGTTGTGTCACTTAGCGCTCTTTTTAGCGCAGTCATCCTTATCGCATAATAATCGTGTTCGGTTTCTGTAAACTTCCTTTGAATGGTGTCCAGCCTGTAATTGTTTGCATTAAAATCTTTTCCGAACGAAATGGAAGCGATAACAACAGGGTCATCTCCTTTGGAAAAGAAAATATTAGTAAGCCCGTCGTTGGTTTCGTAAGAAAAATACCCACCCGAAAGAGGTTTTTTGTCCGGGCATTTCGCTACAAAAATATCGGTGCCGTACCATGATGCCCATTCAGAACGGTATAATGCTTTGCCCTCATTGGTAATACTATCAGTAATTTGGTCCAGTCGTTCATGCTGAGCAAATGTTCGGGTGAAGGAACTCAGGAGGATAAGCGCAAAGATTATTTTTTTGATCATTGTGATATGGATTAAGGATTGTATTCCACAGCGTTAAATTTAAGCAAAAAACAGATTAAATCATTATTTTGAAACAAAAATATCCTAATATTGGTTGTTCAACCATTTGTTAATAGGAATTTACAATTAAATCAAAATATATCACAATGAAGAAGTTTTTACTCTTAACCCTGCTTGTTTTTTGCAGCGCAATCGCATTTAGTCAAAGCAAAGCGGTATGCTGCAGCAGCCCGTCGGCCACGCAGCAGTTTGCTATGCTGGCTTCCAGCAAAGATTTCAGGATGGCGCATAAAAATCCTTTGAAAATGCATTTTCAAAGCAGCATAGGCAAAGCGATCAGCTACAAAACTGCCGATGGCAAAGAAGCCAACGCCTACCTTTTCCCGGCCAAAAACCAAACCAACAATTACCTTTTGGTGATACATGAATGGTGGGGCCTAAACGATTTTGTAAAACAGGAGTCGGGGAAAATTTATACAGCCCTGGGTAATGTCAATGTGATCGACCTCGACCTCTACGACGGCAAAGTTGCCACTAACCGCGACGATGCCGGGAAATACATGCAGGCTGTAAAAGATGACAGGGCGATTGCTATCATCAATGGCGCCATAGCATATATTGGCCCGAAGGCGCATATCGCAACTATCGGCTGGTGCTTTGGTGGCGGCTGGAGTTTGCAAACCAGTTTGCTGGCCGGCAAACAGGCCGCGGCCTGTGTAATGTATTATGGCATGCCCGAGCATGATATAAGCAAGCTGAAAACTTTGCATTGCAATGTATTAGGGAATTTCGCTAATAAGGACCAATGGATCAACCCAAAAGTAGTAGGCAAATTTGCTTCGGATATGAAGGCCGCAGGCAAAAAGTTGTACCTGCACCAGTACGATGCCGATCATGGGTTCGCCAACCCAAGCAACCCGATCTATAACAGCGATGCAACGAAAGATGCTTACGCTAACACCATTGAATTTTTAAAACGAAGGCTGAGGTGAAGAATTTCGGATTTCGGATTTTCAATTTCGGAATTAACTGATTGGGAATAAAAGCAAATCCGAAATCAAATAATTCCACATTTAAAACAAATCCGAAATTGAAAATCCGAAATCCGAAATCATTCCCGTAACATTGTAAAAACATTCCGCTTTTGATCGCCCGGACTAAAAAATTACTGTCGTACCTGTTTAAACTTGCCATATTAGGGCTTGCTTTCTGGTTTATTTACTACCGGATATTAAAAAATAGTAGAAATATCCACGATTTTCATGTCCTGGTCTCCCATATCAATTACGATAAGGTACTGATTATCATGTCGGTGGTTGTGCTTTTAATGATAATCAACTGGGTACTCGAAGCTTTTAAATGGTTGCATTTAACAAGGGTATTGGCGCCTATGTCGGTCTGGAAGGCTATCGAATCAGTGTTTTGCGGTTTAAACTGGGCGGTATTTACCCCTAACCGGATTGGCGAATACGGCGGCCGGGTAATGTTTTTACCAATAAGGAAGCGGATTCACGGCGTATTCGCCATGGCTGTAGGCTCATTCGGGCAAAATGTTATCACCAATGTATTGGGATCGGGCGCCTCCATCTGGTTTTTATATACTTTTATCCCTCTTAATGCATGGCTCAAGCTGGTTATTTCTGTAGCGTTGCTCCTGTTTATGGGTTTGATGCTTGTTTTTTATTTCAATATAAAATGGCTGGTATCGCTCCTTAACAGGATTAAATTCCTCAAAAAATTCCATCGTTTTTTTGATATCATGGGTAAATACAAAGCAGCTGAGCTTTTAAGTATCATGTGGTTTTGCATAGCGCGGTTTTTTGTTTTCACATTTCAGTATTATCTTGTTATACACTTACTTATACCACAATTACCTGTATTGCAAATAACGCTGCTGATGTTTGTTTTTTTCTTTATACAATCGGCTATACCATCGTTAGATATACTTGATATTGGCGTACGCGGCCTTACCGCCGGCATCCTTTTTAAATATGTTACCGATCAATCTGTTTCAGTTGGTGTAGCTGTTTCTCTAATTTATATCATTAACCTGATTATTCCTGCTATTTTAGGCTCCGTATTCGTATTTAAACTAAAATTCTTTGATCGCACTGCTTAGTATATTATCGTTCTTGCTTACAGGCTTGTTCCTGTTGGTAAATATCTACATTATAAAAGGATGGAGCGCTTTAAAACACCCTCAAATTAAGCCGGATGGCTTTACAACAAAAGTAACCGTACTTATTGCTGCCCGCAACGAGGAAGAAAAGATACATTTAACCATTGAGGATATTTTAGCGCAGGATTATCCGAAACATTTAACCGAAATAATAATAGTCGACGACCACTCAACCGACCGCACCCCGGCAATCATCAGCAGCTATGCCGAAAGGGGGGTACAGCTTTTGCAGCTGAATGAAGATAAGCCTTTAAATTCCTACAAGAAAAAGGCTATTGCCGAGGCCATAAAATTATCGGGCGGCGACCTGATGGTAGCAACCGATGCCGATTGCCGCATGGGGAAAAAGTGGCTTGCCACCGTGGTTGGCTATTTTGAAATGGAAAAGCCGGTGATGATCTCATCGCCGGTAAGCTATTTTGAGGAAAAATCTTTGTTTGAGCGGATGCAGAGTTTAGAGTTTTACTCGCTTATTGCTACCGGCGGTGCGTTTATTGGCAACAACCGGGCCTCCACCTGCAATGGTGCCAACCTGGCTTACCGTAAAGATGTGTTTTATGAGGTGGGCGGATTTAACGGCATTGACGACCTGGCCTCGGGCGATGATGAATTGCTGCTGCAAAAAGTTGCCGAACGTTTCCCCGGGCAGATAGGTTTTTTAAAATTGTACGATGCCATTGTATTTACCCATGGCAAAGCCGATTTGAAAGCATTTTTACAGCAACGCCGTCGCTGGGCCTCAAAATCAGTAAAATACAAAGACAAAAAAATAGTTGCCCTGGTGGTTGGGTTATGGCTTTTTAACGTTTCGCTGTTATTTAACTTTGTTGCCGGATTTTTTAACGCCTACTTTTTTAAGGTGTTCGCAATACAGTTTTTGCTGATATTTGTACTGGAGCTGATCCTGTTATTCCCGGTTACCACATTTTTTAAACGCCGTAAATTACTTTGGCTGCTCGCAATTTCCATCCCTTTATATGTAATCTATTTTGTATATATAGGCCTGTTAGGCAACAAAGGCAAATACCACTGGAAAGGGAGGATGGTGAGGTAGACTTGTTCATTGGTTCATTAGCTCATTGGTTCATTAGTATTAAATGAGGCAGACCAATGATTGAATCAATGAAGTACACCAATGAACTAATGAACTAATGAACGAACCCAGCCCCTCGCAACGCATCTGGAAAATATTTAAACGCAATAAAATTGCCGTTGCGGTATTGGTTTTTATCATCATAACTATAGTTATTGCTATTTTGGGGTATCTGATCATGCCCGATTCAACGCCGATGGCCAATAACATGACCATACAACTGAGCATAAAAAAACCGGGGTCGGAATTTATGATGCTGCGCCTCCGCAAAACCGAACCGGTTGATACGGTTAATATTTTCACGAAGATGCTTTTCGGGCAGCCATCCTTTTACAGGGATATACCCATTACGGGGTACCGTTTTGTAAAAGATTCGGTTTATGTGGATGAATATATCGGTGCCGAAGATAAACCGGAGAAAAAGGCATACAATATTTTCGAGGTAATTACCGGCCAAAAAACTGTTTACAAAAATGGCAACGTAACCTTTTGCTTTGCACCAAATAATTGCAGGACATTTTTAGCAAGAGACGAAACCTATAAACACTTTCGCGATAAAATTTACAACGAACAAATTTTTCACAAAACCTTTTGGCTCGGTACCGATATTTACGGCCGTGATATGTTAAGCAGGCTGATATTGGGCAGCCGCATCTCCCTGGCTGTCGGCTTAATGTCGGTAATTATCAGTATGCTCCTTGGTGTTACTATTGGCGCTGTCGCCGGTTATTTTGGCGGATGGATCGATGCGGCTTTAAGCTGGCTGATGAATATTCTTTGGTCCTTGCCGGCATTGCTGCTGGTAATTGCCATATCATTTGCATTAGGAAAAGGTTTATGGCAAATATTCATCGCGGTAGGCCTGTCCATGTGGGTTGAAGTGGCGCGTTTGGTACGTGGCCAGGTGTTAAGTTTAAAGCAAGTGGAATTTGTAGAAGCTGCCCGGTCCCTCGGTTTCAATAATACCCGGATCATCACCCGGCATATTTTGCCCAATATCATCGGCCCGATATTGGTACTGGCATCCTCAAACTTTGCATCGGCTATATTACTTGAAGCCGGGCTGAGCTTTTTGGGTTTTGGGGCGCAGCCCCCGATGCCAACCTGGGGCAGCATGATAAAAGAACATTATGGCTATATTGTGATGGATTCGGCCTTCCTTGCTATTATGCCCGGACTGGCGATCATGTTATTGGTGTATGCATTTAACCTTGTAACTGTTGGTTTAAGGGATGCTTTTGATATAAAATCACAAAGTACCCGTTTTTAAAAAAAAAATATTTATTTTAGGCAGTCTTTCTAATTGATGATGCAAAATATTGACGAGATCTCGCCCGAAGATGAATTAATACGACTGTTGCTTAAAAGGCAAACAGAGTTAAACGCATTGCTTGAAGTAACCCAGGCTATTAATAAAGATACCGGCACGCCTGTATTGATACAGATGCTGCAGGTTATTTTGAAAAGCTACCTGCAGGTTGGCAAACTTCGGTTTTTAATTGAAAAGAATGGCAGTTATGCGCTTTTATCAAAATATGGTGGTGATATTGAGCATAATGGGGCTTTACAAAAGGCCTGTCTTAAATTAAACAAGATCAAATGGCCCACTCCCCTGGCTGACCATGAAGACCCCTTGCTTAAGAATTATGATTATTTTATTCCCATTTATCATAAAAGGAAAGCGCTCGCCTTTGCCTTGATTGGCGATTTCAACACCTCAGGCGAATTGCTGAACAACGACCTTAACTTTATTCAAACGGTAATCAATGTGATTGTGGTTGCGCTTGAAAATAAAAAGCTGTTTCGCGAAAGGCTGCAATCCGAGAGGTTTCAGCGCGAAATGGAACTGGCGGTTGAGGTGCAAAGCATGCTGATCCCCTTAAAAGTTTATAAGGATAAAAGCGTAGAAGTGAGCGCAAGATATATCCCTCACCAGAATATCGGCGGCGATTACTTTGATTTTATCCGGCTGAACGACCATGAATTTTTATGGTGCGTGGCCGATGTATCAGGCAAAGGAATATCGGCTGCCCTGTTAATGGCCAATTTCCAGGCCAGTTTGCATGCCTGGTCGGCTGTGGAGGAAGACCTGACCAATATTGTCGACCGGCTGAATAAAGTTGTTATTAATAATACAAAAGGCGAAAGGTTTATCACGCTTTTCCTGGCCAAATACAACGAAAATACGCGGAAGCTCAATTATATCAATGCCGGTCATAACGCCACTGTCCTTTATTCGCAGGGAGAGGCCATTACCCTAAAGCTCGGCACAACCATGATCGGCGTTTTTGAAGAACTCCCCTTTTTGAACCAGGGCGAAGTAGATATTGAACCCGGTAGCTTAATTGTAAATTATACCGATGGTTTAATGGATCATGAGCAGAATAGCAAAAACTGGGGTGAAGAGAGTCTTATTGAATTTATAAAAGAAAATGGCAGCCTAACTGCCGATAATTTCAACCAGATGCTGATGGACCACATCAATCTGGTGATAAAAGGAAAGCCTATTGATGACGTTACGTTGCTGAGCCTGAAGATTTTTTAGGGGAAAAGTTATACAACTCCACTCTTGAGAGGGGGTGCGGCCGGATGTGTTGTGGCGGGGGTGTGTTAGTGGATATAACGGTTAACACACCCCTCCACCCCTCTCAAGAGGGGAATCGCACGGGCCGTGCTTTGAATTCGCTTCTTTTCCTTATTTTCCAGTCACCGAACACGTTATTTTATGCCATTTCTACAAACCAGTAGCCCGCCAACTGGCGGGGCAGTATGTCGTTAAGGCAATTTCCTATCCCTATCCGGATATTCGGCAAAAAAGTTATCCCCGCCCTTACTATTATACTATCCGTTGTAGAATCAAAAAAACTACAGGTTTTAAACTGTCCCCTACAACTCCATCTCCAGCTGCGGATCAGTAACCCTGAAGGTACGGCGGTGATAAGGCGTAAAACCTATTTTTAAAACCGTTTCGCGGTGTTTTACGGTGGCGTAGCCTTTGTTATTATGCCAGTCGTATTCCGGGTGTTCCAGGGCTATTTGTTTCATGTAATCATCCCGGTAGGTTTTGGCAAGGATAGAGGCCGCCGCAATGCTGAAATATTTTGCATCGCCCTCTACTATACAATGGTGCGGCGTCTTTTTATATTTGTTGAACCGGTTGCCGTCAATGATCAGAAACTGTGGTTTTACCGTCAGTTTTTCGATTGCCCGGTGCATGGCCAGGAAAGAAGCATTTAAAATATTGATGGCGTCTATCTCCACATTATCAACCGATGCAACCGCATAAGCGAGGGCCCTTTGCTCAATCTCGATCCGTAGTTCGTATCTTATTTGTTCGGACACTTGTTTCGAGTCGTTCAGTAAAGCGTGATCAAAATCCTCAGGCAAAATTACAGCCGCAGCAAATACGGGTCCGGCCAGGCAGCCACGACCGGCTTCATCGCAGCCGGCTTCAATTAATTTGTGCTGGTATCTGGGCAGTAACATCGGCTGTAAAGTTATAAAAGATAAAGATTGTTTGGGAAGATATTTTTTTCAGGAAATGGTTTGATAAACTTTTATTAAATGTAACATTATACCATTGACCCCATCTGATATTTACCAATTAACAGTTTGTATCAAAAATATTTGTAAGTATGACTGCGGTCACTAATATTGTGTGATAAAATCATCAGTTTTGTAGATTCATTTAACACTAAGAAACCATGAAGACGATCCTGATGCTGACCGATTTTTCAGTGAATGCAACTTAAAAAAACAAATCTATGAAAGCGTCTCTTTACGATAATTCAACCGACAGGTTCAACATCCAGGGACTGAGCCAGCAACAGGTATTGAAGGCAAGGGAAGCGAGCGGGGTTAACAGGCTGGTATATAAAAAGGAAAACGGTTTTTTTGATGCGGTAAAAAGCTTATCAAAAGAACCCATGGTATTGTTGCTGCTGGTAACATCCCTTGTTTATTTTATCAGCGGTAAAACCGGCGACGGAATTTTCCTGGCTTCGGCAATTGTACTGGTGTCAACCATTTCCCTGTACCAGGATTCGAGAAGCCGCAACGCATTGGAAAAGCTTAAAGATTACACGCAGGCCGGCTGTAAGGTAATAAGGGACGGCAAAGCTGAAATTATAAAGAGCGAAGAGCTGGTAATTGGCGACAGCATGATTGTTGACGAAGGCACCGCAGTTATGGCCGATGGTACAATTGTTCAATCCAACGATTTCTCGGTTAACGAATCCATCCTGACAGGTGAATCAATGCCGGTGTACAAAGATGCAAAGCAGGAGGACCGCTTTGTCTATCTGGGCACTACGGTTGCGGGCGGATTAGCCATTGCAACGGTAACGGACATCGGCAATGAAACTCGGCTTGGAAAGATCGGAAAAAGCCTGGAAGCGATCCCGGAGGAAAAAACACCGCTGGAATTGCAGATAAGTAATTTTGTTAAAAAGATGGTGCTGGCCGGCCTGGTGGTATTCCTGATTGTATGGGGCATCAATTATTTCCATTCGGCCAATATATTGGATAGTTTGCTGAAAGCGCTCACGCTGGCGATGAGTATTTTGCCGGAAGAAATACCGGTTGCCTTTACCACTTTTATGGCCCTGGGCGCCTGGCGGCTGATGAAAATGGGCATTGTGGTTAAGCAAATGAAAACGGTAGAAACCCTGGGCAGCGCCACGGTGATCTGCACCGATAAAACAGGAACGATCACCGAAAATAAGATGGTGCTGGCAAAAGTTTTTGCGCTGAAGTCGGGCCATATCTCGGATGCTGAAGCTGCATTTGATGAACACGAAAAGGAGCTTATAAAACTGGCCATGTGGGCAAGTGAGCCTATTCCGTTCGACCCGATGGAAATAGCTTTACACAACACCTATTCCAAGAGCTTCGGGACAGATGAAAGGCCCCTGCTCCACATGGTCCACGAATATCCGCTGGGGGGCAAACCTCCCATGATGACCCATATATTCGGTAACGGCGCCGGGCGCCGGATTATTGCAGCAAAGGGAGCGCCGGAGGCCATAATGAATGTTGCTAATCTTAAAAAAAATGAAAAGGACCTCATCGAAAAAACTGTTGCGGCATTGTCCACCCAGGGTTACCGGGTATTAGGTGTTGGCGAAACTGTTTTTGAAGGGGACAAATTTCCGCTCCATCAGCATGAATTCAAATTTGTATTTAAAGGGCTTGTCGCTTTTTACGATCCGCCAAAGAAAAATATCTCCGCCGTGCTAAACGGGTTTTATAAAGCAGGCATCGCGGTTAAAATTGTTACCGGCGATAATGCAGCCACAACTGCTGCTATAGCCATGCAGGTGGGATTTAAAGGGTATGACAGCAGTATCAGCGGCGATGAACTGATGGGGCTAAATGATGCGGAATTGCAGGAAACGGTACGTAAAACAAATGTGTTTACCCGGATGTTCCCCGAAGCCAAGCTCAGGATCATTAACGCCTTTAAGGCAGACGGGCAGATAGTTGCCATGACAGGGGACGGGGTAAACGACGGGCCTGCGCTAAAAGCAGCGCATATTGGGATAGCCATGGGGGAAAAAGGATCTGAAATAGCCAAACAGGCGGCATCGCTGATACTGGTTAAAGATGACTTGTCGAAAATGGTTGACGCTGTAGCTATGGGCCGGAGGATATATGCCAATCTTAAAAAAGCTATTCAGTACATTATCTCCATACATATCCCTATCATTCTTACGGTATTTCTTCCGCTGGCATTGGGCTGGGTATATCCCAATATATTTTCACCGGTCCACATTATTTTCCTCGAACTGATCATGGGGCCTACCTGTTCCATTATCTACGAAAATGAACCGATGGAAAAAAATACAATGATCCAATGCCCAAGGCCCTTTACCAGCACCTTTTTTCATTGGAAAGAACTGGCAACAAGCATTATCCAGGGATTACTGATAACAGCCGGTACTTTAAGCGCTTATCAGTATGCGGTACACCAGGGTTTTAATGAGGCCATTACCCGCACGATGGTTTTTTGTACACTGATTGCTGCAAATATATTGCTGACCCTGGTAAACCGTTCCTTTTATTACTCCATATTCACCACCATAAAATACAGGAACAACCTGGTGCTGATGATTATCGCTATTACCATAGTTATTACCGGGTTGTTATTTTACATCAACTCATTACAGCAGTTTTTCGGGTTCGCCCCTTTAAACTTGCCGCAATCGGCTGTCAGTATAGGTATCGGTCTGCTGTCGGTGATATGGTTTGAGGTATTCAAATGGCGTGAAAGGTTGAGGAAATCCTGAATAGCAGGGGGTAAGGGGAAATGACAAAAATGGCTATCACGGTGAGACACTCGCCGCTAATCTTAGAACATGTCATCCTGAACTCGCCGTTGTTGGAGTTGTCTCCAACAACATGGACTGTTTTTGAGGCGGGAATTCACGATCCTGCATTGTACTCCATTTGGCATATTGGTACTTGTTGGTGACAACACCAACAAGGGCGGAGCCCCAACACAGATCGAATTGTTAAGACCTTGCCGGTTATGTGAATGAATTTTCTTATTTACCCTGGTAGCCTTCTGATCTGTTTAACAAAATATTCAACGGTTTCCAGGCCGGCACATGATCTGTGATAATTTTGAGTATGGCTAAAAATGGTGAAACCAATATCATGCCGGCAATACCCCATAAAAGGGTAGCTGCGACAATGCCAACCAAGGTAGCCCATGTACTTAAATTTAGCTGCGTACCAACAATCCATGGAAAAATGACGTTAGATTCCAGGTATTGGATAAGCACAAATATTAAAATAACACCAATAGGATACCAAACAGAATCTTTAGTTACCAGGGCGATGGAAACGGGGATAGCTGCGCTGATAAAAATACCTATGTAAGGTATTACCATCATAAAGGAAGTCAATATCCCATATAGCAGGGCATTTCTTATTCCCAAAGCAAATAATCCTATGCAATTAAGGGCAGCGACTATGCAATAAACGTAGAAATTACCTTTGATATATTTGAAATAAGAAATAACACTTTCGTTTAATACCATTTGTAACTGGTTTTTATGATTTTCGCCGACAATCACCGACATAAAACGGACAAATGTTTCCCTATGGTAGAGGAATAAAGCAGCATAAATCGGGATCATCACTAACATTACCAGTGTAGAAACGGTGGTATTAAATACATTTTTTAAAAAACCTGTAATATCCTGATCAAGGTTAGCCGTTAATTTTTTCAGCCATACAGATTGATCTGGCGGACTCAGGTGAAAAGTGTTTTCAATCCAGTTTTCAATGTCAGGCGTAAGTTCTGATAAACGTTTTGAGATTAAGGGGGAATCTTTTAAAAAAATGTTTATTTCTATCCCCAATAACCAGCCTAATGCAGCAAAAAGAATGATCACACCGGTTAATAAAATCGTAATTGAAATACTTCGGGGCAGGCCTTTCTTTTCCATTTTTTTACAAATTGGAAAGGTGACCAATGCGACCAAAAGGCCAAAAAGCAAGGGGACAAATAAAACCTTACCAAAATAAAGGATCAGCACCCCGAAAAAGATAACCTGTATCCATTTTAAGGGGTTTGAAAGCGACACCGGCTGCTGGCTTTTATCTGGCATTTCCTGGTTGGTGAATATTATATGTAAAGACCAATTTTAGTAATTTTTGTTTCAACCAGAAATGATTAATAGAATATAAAACATTGATAGTTATCACTTTTATGATATCACCCCGCTTTCGCCGTTGTTGGTGTTGTCACCAACAACATGGATTGTTTTTGAGCCGGGAGGGAATTCACCTGCTTCTGGCGCGGGTATGAGGCACAAAGGCAAAAAGCGCAAAGGCTACTCGTGACCTGAGAGGCATATGCCCCGGTCACGAATACCCCACCACATGTGCCGAACGCTGCATACGCGCCAGATAAGCCTTGCGCCAGATAAGCCTAAAACGCCTCGCATTCGGCGGTTGAGGCATAGAGTACGTACCAGGCATTTTCTTTTACCGCCTCTTCAATTCTTTGTTTGTCTTTTTCCCCGGGCCTGCCGGAGGCAAATCCTTCAACAGCGTTTCCCCTTTTACGAGCCACGAAAAACCGAATGCAAAAAGCATAATAGTTTCCATCCAGTAAGTGGGATGGCTTATGGGAGAGGCAGCTTTAATGGCAGGCACCAGCAGGCTGCCCGTTGCAAGCATGGCAACCACCATGATAATGCCGCAGGTGCGGTAAATGACGTTTCGCTGTAGTTTTCGGGGGGTGGGCTTTTTTGTTTCGTCCGTTTTGGTAAATAAAAAGTACGACATACAAGCCAGCGTACCAAAAAGCAGCGCTGCGGAGCCATAGTGAACAAAGTTGCGCCATGACTGAACATCGCGAGAGAGGATATTGCAATGGGTGTATTCCACGCAGTTGCGATCCACATTCATTGGGAAAAACGCAACGCCCAATGCAAATACACACGCCAGACTGCTGCTGATGCGGTCCCAGCGGTTAAAGCCTTTATACGAATAAAGAAAAAGCGCCACTCCGCACAATATGCCCGTAAACACGTTGCCCATGATGGTGTAATAATAGTCGCTGATGGAGTCTTTCCAGTACGGGCAATTGCTGAACACCCAGGTGCCAAGCCGCATCACCACGGGAAGGCAAAGGCCGAGGATACCCACCGACCTGCGAATCTGTAAGTAGGACAGCTGAAAGTTGTCGTTAGGCTTTTTTAGGTATGCTGTAAGGTTACTCATGATGGTTAGGTTATTTTAAAGCTAAGTTATTGAATTATAGTGAAAAAGCAAGGGGTAGTTGCTTTTTTTTAACGTTGGACATTATGCATTGTATGTCCGGAATACCGCGCCAGTAAGCATGCGTCTATTTTTAGTCGGTGTGAAGGCCTCCGCTCCCGCAAGCGGCAGCAAAGGCGCAACGGCGTTTTGTCTGAACCCTAATTTGCTGGATTCAGGAATTTACCGGAATTCTGAAAATTCATTAATTCTACAAATTCGGGTTCAGACATTTTCCCCCTACTTCTCCAGCACCGCCACCTGCGGCCCGTTGGCGGCAGTAAATACCACGGCCCCGTTGTATAATACCGAGTTGAGTATTAGGCGGGGGCAGCACTTGCCCACCGTAGCTGTTTCAAAAAGCAAAACATCCTTGGGTAAACCGGCAATCTGCATGGTTACGGTATCAATGGTATGGTTGGGCGGTACCAAAACATTAAAAACATGGTCTATGGTATCCACCCGCAATAAAGCGGTATCGGGTACGCCGTTTACAATATGCCGCATCACCAGCTGACTTATTTTATAAGGCGCACCGCTCCCGAAAAACAGGTCCTGCCGGGTTGTTTTATCCACCACCCTGAAGTTTAAATTTGGTTCCATCATCATGTACATAGGGCATGGGCCGCATTTATTTGAGTCGTTACCAAGCGGGTTACAACCGGTTATCAGCAGGAACAAGACAGCCGCAATCAGCAGGCTGGTATTTTTATTACAATGCATGGTTTTCATAAGTATAAATTTAATGTGTACAGTAATTGACAAACAATAAAAAAGGTATAAATAAAAGCCAGGGCTGTGCGGTTCCCCTCTTGAGAGGGGTGGAGGGGTGTGTTAATGAGCATATCCGCTAACACACCCCGCCACAACACTTCCGGCCACACCCCCTCTCAAGAGGGGAGTTGAATACTATTACGGTTATTGCTATGATAATGTAACAGCCGGGGCGAAAAATTGTCTGAACCGGAATTTTTGGAATTTAAGAATTTTCAGCATTCGCTTTAAACGGCAAAAATTCCGGTAATTCTATAAATTCGGGTTCAGACAAAAGGTTTCCCCCTTGCAAACCTCCCCCAAATTTGCTATATTTGATAAAATCCAAAGGCGTCCGGTTTTCAACCGGCAGGGGGCGCAACAAAAGTTCAGCTGCAAAATATTTTCGCCGCAAAAAATCCATTTTTCAAGTTTTTTTTTGAGTTTCTTTGAAATATTGTTTAGTATTGTTTTGGTTTACAGTGCGTTAAATAAAACATGGGCTGTTTTTACCTTACAGGCTAAATGCGTTTAGCCTTCAGATTGAGGATTTTTATCACACCCTAAATGCGTTTAGCCTTCAGAATCGGAATTTTTCTCACACCCTAAACGCGTTTAGCCTTCAGAATGGATTTTTTTATCACGCCCTAAACGCGTTTAGCCTGCGCGGTTTTTTTAATTCTCACGCCCTAAAAGCGTTTAGCCTTCATGAAAATGGGGTGCATGCCAATGTGATGGCGCCGGATGATGCCGCCCGCAAGGAAAAGAGAAAACAGCTTCCGCCTTTTAGGCGAACTCAAGACTTTTTAAACCAAATCATTATATTGCCGCTTAGATAAATTATTCCATGTACGATATTTGTTGCATCGGGCACATCACATCCGATAAAGTAGTTACCACCGGCGCGGTAATGTATATGGCAGGCGGCACGGCCTGGTATTTCTCCAGCGCGGTGAGCCGGCTTGATATAGGGTACCAGTTAGCCACGTCCCTTGCACCTGCCGAAATGCATTATGTAAATGACCTGCAGGACAAAGGTATAACAGTAAATGTGCAGCCCAGCGCCCATACCGTATTCTTTGAGAACATCTACGCCCAAAACCAGGATGAACGGACGCAAAATGTTTGGGCAAAGGCCGACCCCTTTTCAATTGCCCAAATAGAAGGGCTAAATGCGCGGGCCTTCCATCTGGGACCTTTACTGGCCGACGATATTTCGGTGGAACTGATAAAAACCTTAGCCGCAAAAGGCCGGGTAAGCCTGGATGTACAGGGCTACCTGCGCAAAGTAGAAAATCACAAGGTTTACCCAACCGACTGGCCCGCCAAAAAAGAGGCCCTGCAATATGTTGACATACTAAAAGCTGATGAAGCAGAACTGGAGGCTTTGACCGGGCAAAAAGACGTAAGGGAAGGCGCCAGGCTTGCTGCCTCATGGGGTGTAAAAGAGGTGGTGATAACCAATGGCAGCAAGGGGTCGTTAATTTACAGCGGCGGCGTTTTTTATACCATCCCGGCCTATCCGCCGCCAATTATTGCCGATGCGACGGGCTGCGGGGATACCTATATGGCGGGGTATTTATACCGGCGCATAAAGGGGTACGGCATACAGGAATCAGGCGGGTTTGCAGCCGCTATGGCGGGACTTAAAACGGATTCGCCGGGGCCGTTTACCGGGACCGAGGAGGATGTGATTGGGTTTTTAGAAAGCGGCAAGGGGAAATAGGGATGAAGCAGAGACTTTAAAAAACGGCGCAGCTAAAGCCCTCTCCTTTGGAGAGGGTTGGGTGAGGCGTTGCCGTTTTGCCCTCTTTCGGGAAATTTACCGGCAGGGTAGTTATCTGCAGCAACAAAGCCGACCGCATTTTTGCGATTGCCAATGATAAAGTACTGGCAATAATAGGATAATTGTCTATATCTGAAAACAAAAAAACAAGGTCTTGTTTTTAGATTGTTTCTAAATAGCTATTTACTGCTTAATAAGCCGATTCCATTTATATGTTTTGGCATTTAATAAATACTTTTGCCTAACAAAAATCTGAATTATAATGAGCGAAATTAAACAAACCTTTAACTCATCGTTGGGGAAGAAGCTGATCATGGCTTTAACGGGCTTGTTTTTGTGTACTTTTCTGATCGTGCACCTTGGGGGTAACCTCCTGTTGTTTAAAGACGACGGCGGCTACGGGTTTAACCTGTATGCCAACTTCCTTACCCATTTCCCGCCGATTGAAGTTATTGCCTACCTGTTGTACCTGGCTATCCTGGTGCACGCGGTGTATGCCCTTGTTATCACCTTAAATAACCGCAAGGCGCGCCCTGTAGGCTATGAATTTACAAACAAGGCGCCGGCAACATGGTCTTCAAAAAACATGGGCCTGCTTGGGTCTATCCTGTTTTTGTTTATCGTGATACACATGAGCGATTTCTGGTACAACTATAAATACACCAACAGTGTAGCTTATAAAGAGTACCGCACCGACCTTGCAACAGGCAAAACCACCGTATCTGACTACACCCCGCCTGCCGCTGACTTTGAAAATTCGGCATCCACCGAAAACAATGTTGAAATAGTGCGGGTAAAAGACCTGCATGCACGTGTGGCAAGCAGCTTTACCCAACCATGGTATGTAGTATTTTATGTAATAGCGATGGGCGCAGTGGCTTTCCATTTATTACATGGTTTCCAGAGCGCTTTCCGCACACTGGGATGGGTACACCGCAAATACACGCCGGTAGTTTATTTTATAGGCACATGGTTTTTCGGGGTAATTATCCCGCTTGGTTTCGCGGCAATGCCGGTAGTTTATTTTATACAAAGCTTGAAATGATTTACGAATTGCGACTTCAGATTTACGAATTCAAAAATCTTAAATCGTAAACCGTAATTCTAAAATCGTAAATAAAAAAGATATGACTTTAGATGCTAAAATCCCCGCCGGTCCATTAGCCGAAAAATGGAGCAAGCATAAATTTAACTTAAAACTGGTTAACCCGGCCAATAAGCGAAAATATGATGTTATTGTGGTAGGCACCGGCCTGGCAGGCGCTTCCGCTGCGGCTTCACTGGCCGAACTGGGTTACAACGTAAAGGCATTTTGTTTCCAGGACAGTCCCCGCCGCGCACACTCTATTGCTGCACAGGGCGGGATCAACGCTGCCAAAAATTACCAGAACGATGGCGACAGCATTTACCGCCTGTTTTATGATACCATAAAAGGCGGCGACTACCGTGCCCGTGAAGGCAATGTTTATCGCCTGGCCGAAGTATCGGTGAACATTATTGACCAATGTGTGGCCCAGGGCGTGCCTTTTGCCCGCGAATACGGCGGCCTGCTGGATAACCGTTCGTTCGGTGGTTCACAGGTATCACGTACCTTTTACGCCAGGGGACAAACCGGACAGCAGCTGCTATTAGGCGCTTACTCTGCGCTCAACCGCCAGATCCACCTCGGCAAGGTAAAAATGTACACCCGTTCCGAAATGCTGGACGTGGTAACCATCGACGGGCAGGCGAAAGGTATTATTACCCGTAACCTGATCACCGGGCAGATCGATACCCATACCGGCCATGCTGTATTGTTATGTACCGGCGGTTATGGCAACGTGTTTTACCTTTCAACCAATGCTATCGGTTCAAACGCTACCGCTGTGTGGAGGGCCCATAAACGCGGCGCTTTGTTCGCTAACCCATGCTATACCCAAATTCACCCAACCTGTATCCCGGTATCGGGCGACCACCAGTCGAAACTGACACTGATGTCGGAGTCCCTGCGTAACGACGGCAGGGTTTGGGCGCCAAAAACAGTGGCAACAGCCGAACAATTGCGCAAAGGACAAATCAAAGCCGGCCAGGTAAAAGAGGAAGACCGCGATTACTTTTTAGAAAGAAAATATCCCTCATTCGGGAACCTTGTTCCCCGCGACGTGGCGTCACGTAACGCCAAGGAAATGGTAGATGACGGACGGGGCGTAGGCGCTTCGGGCTTTGCCGTGTTCCTTGACTTTGCCGATGCTATCAAACGTTTGGGCAAAGACGCTGTATCAGCCAAATACGGCAACCTGTTTGATATGTATTATCAAATTACCGACGAAGATCCCTACTCTCAGCCTATGAGAATATATCCGGCCGTCCATTATACTATGGGCGGCTTGTGGGTGGACTACAACCTGAGCACCAATATACCCGGCCTGTACGCCCTGGGCGAATGTAATTTCAGCGATCACGGCGCAAACCGCCTCGGCGCCTCCGCACTGATGCAGGGACTTGCCGACGGTTATTTTGTGATCCCTTATACCGTAGGTGATTACCTGGCGACCATAGGTCCGAAACCTGTTGACGGCAACCACCCCGCATTCGAACAAACAAAACAGGAAGTAATTACCCGTATCAATAAACTGCTTGCCCTTAAAGGCACAAAAACAGTTAACGAGTACCACCGCGACCTTGGCCACATTATGTGGGAATATTGCGGCATGGCCCGTACCGGCGAAGGCTTAACCAAAGGAAAAGGCCTGATACAGGCTTTAAGGGCTGATTTCTGGAAAAACGCCCTTGTAGTTGGCGCCAACGATGAAGTTAACAACGCGCTCGAAAGGGCAGGCCGTGTTGCCGATTTCCTGGAACTGGCCGAACTGATGGTGGATGACGCCCTGATGCGCAAAGAATCATGCGGCGGCCATTTCCGCCTTGAATCGCAAACACCGGAAGGTGAGGCTTTACGCGATGACGATAACTTTGCCTTCGTGGCAGCCTGGGGGTACAAAGGCGATAACCAGCCCGAAGTACTGAATAAAGAAGTACTGGACTTTGAATTTGTTCATTTAACACAAAGAAGCTATAAATAAGTAAAGAGTCAAGAGTCAAGAACCAAGAGTCAAGAATTAATATCTTGCATCCTCTTGATTCTTGGTTCTTGGTTCTTGATTCTAATACAATAACTATGAGTACTGGAAACATGAACCTGACGCTGAAAATATGGCGTCAAAAGAACCCGGATGCCAAAGGCGCTTTTGTGACTTACAAGGCCGAAGGCATTTCGCCGGATATGTCATTCCTTGAAATGCTGGACGTGGTAAATGAAGGCCTCATCCACAAAGGGGAAGAGCCTGTCTTTTTTGACCACGACTGCCGCGAAGGTATTTGCGGGATGTGCTCGCTCTATATCAACGGGCACCCGCACGGACCAAAAGATGCAATCACAACCTGCCAGTTGCACATGCGTACTTTCCACGATGGCGAGATCATTGTGATTGAGCCCTGGCGCGCAGCCGCTTTCCCGGTTATAAAAGACCTGGCGGTTGACCGTTCGGCGTTCGACAGGATCCAGCAGGCCGGCGGCTTTGTTTCGGTAAACACCGGCGGCGTGCCCGATGCCAACATTATCCCCATCCCTAAAGTAATTGCCGATGAGGCTATGAACTCTGCTACCTGCATTGGTTGCGGCGCCTGCGTGGCGGCCTGCAAAAATGCATCAGCTATGCTGTTTGTTTCGGCAAAGGTATCGCAGCTGGGTATGCTGCCTCAGGGCCAGCCCGAGCGTTACAGCCGCGTACAGGCCATGGTAGCGCAAATGGACGCCGAAGGCTTTGGCAGCTGCACCAATACCGGCGCCTGCGAGGCCGAATGTCCGAAAGAAATAAAAATGACCAATATCAGCCGCATGAACAACGACTTCTTCAGCGCCAAACTATTCCGCGAAGAAGGCGTAAGTGAACATGCTGCCGGCGAATAGATATATCACAATGTTTAATCTGTCAGTAAAGGCCCCGGAAATTTTTCCCGGGGCTTTTTTTTGGCCTTACCCAAACCGCTGCAAAGGCCTCACCCAACCCTCTCCAAAGGAGAGGGCTTTAAAAATTTCCTCCCCCGGAGGGGTTTCGCCGCCCTGCCAACCGGGATTACGAGGGGCTAAATGCGTTTAGCTCCCCGTAATATTTTCGATTTGAGGGGCTAAATGCGTTTAGCTCCCCGTAATTTTTTCGGTTTGAGGAGCTAAATGCGTTTAGCTCCTCGTAATTTTTATCGTTTGAGGAGCTAAACGCGTTTAGCTCCTCGTAAAACATCAGGCGATATTTTATTTAATATGCTGTATATCAAATAAATAAACAAAAGCTCTTCAAAGAAACTAAAAAAAACGATTGAAAAATGGATTTTTTTGCGGCGAAAATATTTTGCAACTGAACTTTTGTTGCGTCTCCTGCCGATTGAAAACCGGGTGCCTTTGGATTTTATCAAATATAGCAAATTTGGAGGAGATTTGCAAGGCGCGAATCAAATTATCTGAACCCGAATTTATAGAATTAATGAATCTTCAGAATTCCGGTAAATTCCTGAACCCGGTAAATTAGGGTCCAGACAAAACGCCGTTTCTGGCCTTTGCTGCCGCAAGCGTCCCCGCTTTGTGGCCCGTATGCCAGGTAAACGCAATGCACTGCCGTCCTTGTATTTATCCCTTTATTTTAAGTTTGCTATGTCTAAATCAGTAATCACCCTAAGCATCGCATGGCATATCGGCTACCAGGCATGCGGGACGATGCGGTAGCGGAGACTTAAAATGATTTATCTGCAAACATTTGCAACAACTCAATTGTCTTTGTGTCAGGATCAACATTTAGCCGACAATCAGTATTGCTGACAAATGCTTTCTGATTGTTTTTTTTTTGTTTAACCGATGCGAGTTTTCCTTATTTCAGTACTGCTATTTTTCTTTTATCTAAAGGCCTTTGGCCAAACAGTTAATTTTCATGGAAGAATAACAGACCTTCGGGGAAATTCTTTGGCTTTTGCATCGGTTTGGATAAGCGAAGTGCAAGCCGGGTCCTTAACAAATGAGCAGGGCCGTTACCTGTTAAATTTAAAACCCGGAATTTACACCTTCAGTTTCCGTGCGCCGGGTTATCAACCCTTGTTTCAAACCATCAATATTGAAGGCAATGATGTTAATCATGATCTGCAATTATACCGGATTGCCGGGGGAAAACCCTTACAGGATGCAGCGGATTCTATTATCCGCCGGGTAATTGCAAGGCGAAAAATCAATTTGAACCAGGGCCCGGCTTATAGCGGCCATCTTTACAGCAAGGTGCTGCAATGGTTAAATGCTGTGCCCAAAAATTTTCTTAAAAATGACGCGGCATCTGTGTTCCACCTTAACCTTGACCGTAAAGGGCTCATCAATTTTTCTGAATCCCTGGCCGACTTTCAAACAGACGCAAAACACCCTATCATCGAACAGGCAATCGCGGCAAAAACAACTAACAATAGTCCGTACCTCTTTAATCTTAACAAAGCCAAGGAGTTACAAGTTGATTTTTACAAAAATACCCTGAACCTGAATGACCTTGATCAGCATGCTTTCCTATCACCTTTAGCAGATCATGCGCTTTCTTACTACCGGTATCGGTTAACGGGGCAGTTTACCGATAATAACAGGCTGATCGACGAGATACAGGTGCTGCCTATCCGCAAGGATAAACATTTATTCAGCGGGACGATTTATATTATTGAAAAAGAATGGTTGCTTTATAGCGCCGACCTCCGTTTATCCCCTGATGCGCGGATGGAGTTTATAGATTCTGTGCATATCCGTCAGCAATATGTGCCCCTAAATAATGGCAACTGGATTCCACAGGCCTTAAAATTTAATTTTTACAGCAAGTTTTGGGGCTTTAAATATTCGGGGTTATTTCTGCAGGTTTACCTGGATGCGCGCACTGATACCGCCTTAAAGCCCCTTCCCAATCACGAGATCTCCTACAGTAACAAAGATAATTATCAGAAAGATGAGCAATTTTGGGTGCAAAACCGGCCTTTGCCGCTTACACCAGAGGAAAACAGGTTTTACCACCTGGCCGATATGGCAGAAAGGGATAAAAAAGATAAGGCAATAACAGATTCCCTGCTAAACACTAAAAACCGCTTACGGTTGCTCCCTTATTTGTTTAACGGATACACGTGGCATAATAACAATAATAATTTTTTCTGGTCCATTCCACCGCCGAATAATATGGTATTTTATAATACGGTTGAAGGATGGGGCATCAACCTAAGGGTTAAATTTACCACGATTTACGACAGCCTGCGCAGCCTCACCATCATCCCTGCTGCCCGGTATGGATTTTCGGACAAGGTATTAAATGCCAATTTGTTTGTTAATTATGTTTATAATCCTTACAAACATGCTTCCGTTTACGGACGTATAGGTTCAGATTTTCTTGATCTGAACAATAATGGGACGCTCAGCATGTTTATCAACTCCCTTAACACCTTACTTTTAGGCCAAAATTATGTGAAACTTTATCAATCAAGGTTTATAATGGCAGGCACTATGGGAGAAGTAGCCAATGGAATATTGTTGAACGGGCAGATAGAATATGCTGACCACAAGTCATTATTTAATACTACCCTGCATACGTTTAACAAAGACAGTGTTTTACTCACCTCCAATAATCCGCTTGATCCTAATGCCAACATCCCCCTCTTTCCCTATTACCGGGCCCTTATCATCCGGGGATCAGTTACTTTTACTTTTAACCAGGATTATACGATCACCCCGGCGGGTAAATTCATTTTACCAAATTATAATCCAAGGCTCAGGGTCAATTACCGGAAAGGGGTCCCGGGGCTGGGCTCAGCTGTGAATTATGATTTCATGAGTGTTGACGTTTTCCAGGAAAGGTTAAAAATGGGAATTTATGGCTATTCGGCTTATTACTTTTCGGCAGGGATGTTCTTAAATACTAAAAGCTTGTATTACCCTGACTATAACCAGTTCCGTGGCGGCCAAAGCTTTTTCTTTGATGCTGTTTTAGGTAGTTTCCATTTTTTGAATTTTTATACCTACAGCACCGATAAACCATACTTTGAAGTGCATTTTGAGCATAACTTTACCGGTGTTTTTGTGGACTACATTCCGTTGATCAATAAACTGAAACTACAGGAGATTGTTGGCGGGTCCTATCTTAGCCAGGGTATCCTGCCCGATTATAAAGAAGTTTATTTTGGCTTAAAACGCTCAGTGGTCCGTCTGGATTATGGCTTCGCTTTTGGCCGTTTTACAAAAGTTTTACAGGGGTTCAGGCTGAGTTATAATTTATGATAAAACCCCTTGCGGGAGCGGAGAGAAATAGGGGGGATGTCTGAACCCGAATTTATAGAATTAATGAATTTTTAGAATTCCGGTAAATTCCTGAATCCGATAAATTCGGGTCCAGACAAAAACGCCAATGCGCCAATGCTGCCGCAAGCGCCCCCGCTTGTGGCCCGCATGCTAAGTAAACGCAATGCGCTGCCGTCCACGTACTTATTCCATTATTTCAGGTAAAGTCAATCTCTTTAACCGTTGCCTTGCATATTGGATACCAGGCATGCTTACCACAAGGGGACGCTTTCGGCAGCGAAAGTCAGGAGATAGATTAAGTTACAAAAATGTTACTTTTTATTTGCTTGAATGGTTGCATAATTGTTACCTTTACAGCAATATCAAATCAATCACATAACCACAAAATGAAAAGCAATGAGTTACTAAGAAAACTCAAAAAAGCAGGATGGTATGAAGTACGTACTACCGGCAGCCATCTGACACTGCGGCATGATACAAACCCGGAAACAATAATTTTCCCTTATCATGGCGCTAAAGAAGTTAAAAAAGGATTGGAAAATGCAATTTTAAAACAGGCCGGGTTAAAATAACCTCAATTTAAAAAACTAAAGATGATGAAAAAAGTAATATTCACAGTAGAAAAAACAGAAGATGGATATAGTGCATTTCACGTTGCCCCCGGCATGGGAACCGCTGCAACATTTGGCGATAACATAACAGAATTAAGACACAATGTTTTAGAGGCATACAACGCGCTGTTATTTGACAGGGGCAAAAAACAGGTATCTGGCAGCGATATTGTTTTACAGCATGATTTGAGTCAATTTTTTGAGTATTACAACATCATAAACGCAGGGCAATTAGCCGCGCGTGTTGGTATGAACAGGGCTTTGTTATCACAATATATACATGGCCAAAAAAAACCGTCTGTTAGTCAGATAAACAAAATATTGCAAGGCGTCCGCGCCCTGGGCAACGAGTTAACTCAAATAGAATTAGTATAAACGGTAAAATGTTACGCCCTTGTTGGGTGTTGTCACCAACAAGTACCGATATGTTAAGCGGCGTCACGAATTCCTGCGGCAAAAACCCTTGCTGCCGCAAGCGACCCTGCTTGTGGCCCGTATGCCAGGTAAACGCAATGCACTGCCGTCCTTGCATTTATCCCTTTATTTTAAGTTTTCTATGTCTTAATCAGTAATCACTCTAAGCATGGCATATCGGCTACCAGGCATGCGGGCCACAAAGCGGGGACGCTTGCGGTAGCGGTGAGGATGTTCAGCCAATTTTGTGAGGAATATGAATTCATAGCATTAACTCTATTATTTGTACAATCGTTAAAACTGATTTTGTTCTAATTCTTTAGTTATTATTTTAAGTGAACTGTAAAATGCCTTATGAACGTATATTTTACATTCATCATTTATATCATTTATAATAAGCGTACTTTCAACATCATAAAAAAATTGAACATGGAAGGTTGGTCCCTTTTTAATTCCGATAATACCAAAATTAAATAATAAAAAGACAATATTTTTAAGAAACTCTGGAAATCTAATCTGATCCTTTTGCCATTTAACAATAGTTTCTAATAACTCTCCTTTGAAAATTTGTTTTGTATTATCATCAAATAAAATAGAAGCAAATTCATCTTCCTTAATATTTTTTAAATTAAACCCATTGTATTTGCCGTATAACCATTTAAATATCTGATTTATTTCTCCATAGTTTTCTCCCCACTCATCTTCAATGGCTTGAAGTCTATCTATTGAGTATCCTACTTCTGCTTTCTTTATAATATCGTAAGAAAAGTATGATTTATTGACTGAACTTTCTATTAGGTGATTTACGTATGAGATAATATCTCTTGGTCTATAAAATGTTCTTTCCAACATATAGTCAAAGCCACTCGAATTATCATATTTCTTATCAAAAGCGGTTTTAATATCTAAAGTATGTTCTGTGATTAAATATAATCGCCTATTAAGAAACTCCTGTAATTCGATTTTTGTCCAAGTTAATGGAACATATAAGGGTTTGAATTTTTCTCTTTGCCCTCCTTGATGCTTAGCCCCTGCAAAAATTAATTGATATAGATTATCCCGCAATGAAATAATGATTTTAACCCCTCTAAATATTTGGAACTCTTTAATCACTTCTATCATGGCTCCTATTAATTCGTACCTAATAGATGAGGGAATCCATTCCTTGTCTAAATCATCAATTAAAATAAAATGCTTTTGTTGATTATCAATAAATATCTCCTCATTTAAAATATTAATAATTTCATGTATATCATTTGCCAAAGTTTCACTTATGACGTGTTCTGCTTTGTTTTTAATTTCCGTTTTAATAGTATCCTTATTATCCGAATTTGTATTTAATTTCGCCTTAAGAGCAGGTATTGAAGCGCCAACTTCTGCTTCAAACCTATTATGTACTACATTTTCAATTTCCTTCACTCGTTTTTCAGTGTCGAGCCAAAATTCTTTCCCCCATTTATCAAAATAATCCAAGGCTTTGATTCGTCTTGGATTATTCTTTTTTAGCAATAACTTTTCCTTAACAGTAATAAACCAATTTTCTTTCTTCTGTGTATCATATGATAGATTCAACCTTAACAATTCAATAATGAAGACATGTTTCCATAATATTTTATAAAAGAAGCTTAGATTTACCTCAATTTGTCTAAAATAATCTAACATGGTAGAATTGGAAAGAAATCGTAATGACATCGCTTCCGGTTCGATTCTGCAAACTTTTTCTTGCGTAAGTTCTATATGTTTCAAGATAGCTGACTTTCCACTTCCTGTCCGACCGATTAATATCGATCTCTGATTAGACATGTCAAGTAAAGCACGTAGAGCATCCTTTTCAATAAATGCTTTTTGTAATAAAACGTCAGTTTCAGCATCTGGTGATCCTATCTCAAGGAAGCTATTAAACTTAAACTTTTTAGGTGCGTGCTTCTGTTTCATTTAATCAGTAGATAATTGCGATTTATTTCAAGGTATTGAAAATTTATAATATTAATTGAAAATAAACGATCAAATTTAAACAAATAATACCAGCATATTATTTATAAGAAGCTTCAAAAAACTTCTACAACGAGCCGTCCTTATCTAGCAGCGAGTATGCGGCGTTTGGCACTTGATGTGGGGCACTCGTGACTTAGGCATATGTCTAAGGTCACGAGTAGTTTTTGCGCTTTTGGCCTTTGCGCTTCACACGCGCCAGGATGAGCGTACGCTGCGAGTGACCCTGGGTGGATGGAAAAGCATTCTTTAGCATATTTTTTTACTCAAAATATTTAAACTCGTCCACTAACAACCTGTAAATTTCCTTTTTTACGTTTTTTGTGAGTTTGGTAATTTCTGTGAAAATATCTTGTAAGTCTGCCAGCCCTTCCTGTTCGGCGTATTTTTTTATTTGTATGAGGCCGCTATACGGGGTTAAAAAATCGGGATAATCAAAATATTTAAAATAGGGTTCGTTTTGCAGGCCCACATTTGTCATGTACTGACCCTTGCAGTAGTTTATGTTCCAATGGCGGTAGAGTTCTTTTATTTTGGCGACCAATAAATATGCTGCGTCGGGTGTTTTTACAACTTCGGCATCAAGCGTAGCACTCCAAAAGCTTTCTTTATTTGCCGGGCAAAGGGGATTGCCGACATATACTTCGGGTGCGCCCGCTACCGGGTTATCTGCCTCGAACTTTGTAACCACACAACGGTTTTCGGCAAGCACAAAAGCGAAGCAGAGCGAATACCAGTATGCTTGCAAATTGCTTTTTATTTGAGGAGGCCATATATCGTATTGGTTGGCCCAAACCGGGTAAACCCCGTTTAAGGCTTTTGTAATAGCGAACCAAGAAATGATCTTTCTTGCGGAATTTGTATCAAAAGCAGCATAACCGTACTTATCAGGCGGGCCATTAAAGGCTTTTGTTTTATTTATGTCTTTTATTGTATTATCTAATCTAAACCAAATTGCTTTTTCTGAGTCGATAAATCTATATTGATCCCCAGCTTTGACTCTTACAGGAGTTGCATCATCCATGAATCCTATAATTGAGGAATTGGAAATACCATAAGTCTTTTTATTACTTCTTCTTTCGTCTTTTAAAGCAAGCCCTCCGTAAATTGTTTTTGACTCTATTTCTGCTTTTGTGGTATCTCGTTTAAAATCATACATCTTTTGTCCGGACCATTCCTTGATACTGCCGTTGTTATTATTAAGTTTTACTTCATGTGTACCTCGCAACACAATTTTTAAATCAGCTTCTACTTTTTCATCTTCTTGATTCCAATTAATGTTTAAATCGGGTCGGCTCAAGTTGGTTAAATCAGCAACTATTACGGAGTTATCATTTCCAGCCTCATTGGGCTCATACATCCAAATAGTAAATGCAAGGGGCCATTTTCCGTCGAGTTTAAACCATTCGTTACTGGTTACTATAAAACCGCTATGGTATTTAAAATGCTGGTCCCAAATTTGCCTGAACGCTGTATAGGTTGGCCGGGGAATGAGCCACGAGGTTGGGGTAAATATCATCACCACCGGGCTTAATGCAGCATTTTCGCTGTGTTGTACCTTCGCCATTTCCAATATCTGGCCAAGGAAGGCGAGATAGCGCTCTTTTCCGGCATCTTCGCCCGTTAAAGCCAAAATAGCGGGATCGATATGATAATGAGATTCGGTTTTGTCACGTACGTTCTGGTTTTCGTCGGTATTTTTATACGGCGGGTTTAACAGAAAAGCAAGTGGCTTATCGAGGTTTATATTTTTAAGTTTTAATTCTTTTTTTAATTCGGCCAGGTAATCGGCTGCCGGATGATCGATAAAATTTAAGCCTTTATTCTCGGACGTTTTTGGTATGATGGTAAAACCCGATTCGATATGAAAGGGGTCGGCGTTCATCCTTCGCTCAATGGTTCGCAGCAAATCGGGCTGCAATTCGGATACTATTTTGTGCTTTAGCTTCCCGCGCCAACTGCTTACAAGGTTGCCGGAACCACCGGCAGGATCGAACACAATATAATCTTCGTTTATATTGCCAGGGAAATGATGTTTTGCAAACCACAAGGCGAACTTGCTTAAATTGCGGTCGGTAAAAAAGATACCATGCTGTTTTACATACTCCGGGTCGATTGTCGCCATCACCTCATCAAAACGGCTAAAATAATAATCGACGGTTAAACCGCTGCCCTCATTGGTAAACACATAATGGGTTTCAATGAATTTTTTAAAATCCTTTTCGTGTTTTGGGGCAATTACAACTATCTCACTCATTCTGTTGCCCTTAAACCCAATAACGCTCATTTTTCCGGTTTCATTTTCGGCAACGGTAGATGAAATGTCCCAATAAGGAACTATGGCGTAAAAGGCATGTACCGCGTCAATCGGGTTGGCAAAAAACGGCTTCATCAACTCGATTGTATCGATAAAATTGTGTGTATTAACCTGCAGCCTGTCGGAATCGAGATTGTTGAGTATCTTTAATATCTCGAAAGATTCATTGGTGAGGTTCCGTGCCCCGGCAAAGATGTCACCCTCAAGGTCCCTGGGTTCTAACCAATAAAATGCCGCGTTTTTTATTTCGACCTTGCTGGCATGCTGTGTTTTACGGGCATTTTCTTTACCAACGGTACTCGGGGCCAGCTGGGCATCGGCCCTATGGGCTAATATAGTTGCATATTCGGGCAGCTTATTTAATTTCCATATCGCCACAAACTTATGGGCTACTACAATAATGGTATTATAAGTAAGTCCGAACTTTTTGTGGTAATGCAATGCCTGGTAAAATCCTTCGAGCCATTGCGAAAAGTCTGTTTTAGATTCTACGATTAACTGACCTGCAACATAAATATCAGCGCCCTTTGCATCACCCTCAATTTTAAACTTATCCTTAAACAGTTTACTGAAAAGCGGGTATAAATAATGCTGGCGCGATTTTTCGCTGCTACTGCTCCTCAGATATTCTCTGAACTTTTCTAATTCTTCGCTTGGTACTTGTTTGGCCATGAAAATAATTCAAAAAAAATTGATCTAAGGTTTTGCAACTATAGGTTTTATGTGCAAGGTAACAATTGTAATTAAAATTAGGTAGCTATGTGTAATTTTACTTCCGCCCTTGCTGCTGTTGTCACCAACAAGTTTCTGAAACTAAGTCTGTCAACGTCTTGGGTTTTTACCGGGGCTTTTGTTTTGAACCAGGCTTATACGACTCAAGGCTTTTAACAGCAGCATGCCTGCCAATTTCTACCATTTCCGCCGCCCTGTAAAAATCAAAAGCGCCGCAGGCGTCATGGGATACATTAATCAGGATGTCCGGGGCATGCTTTTCGAGCAGCATTTCGGTGATGTGATACGACATTAAGCCGATGGTTTTATTGATCAGGTTGAAATAACCAAGTTTTTCTTCATTATGCGAAGGGTATATCCTATGCAACTGCGTGTAAAAATCTCTGATCTTTTTTTGATATACTGATTGTTTAGCATCGGTTTCAATTTTTGCCGCAATTGGTTTATCTGCCTGTATGTTGGCATTTACATTTACCGCCACCAATATATCGTTTGGAATCCTTTTTACATGGTTAATAGGGATATTATTTATAACGCCGCCATCTACCAGTAATCCATTTTTCGTTTTCACGGGGGTAAAAACGGTTGGGAACGACATTGACGCCCTTACGGCGTCAAATATGCTGCCTTCTGTAAAAACAACTTCCTTTTTATTGATAATGTCTGCAGCCACAGCAGCATAAGGTATGCGTAAGCCTTCAATATCCTCATCATGGATAAACTTTTTTACGGTATTAAACAGTTTGTCGCCTTTAACCAGTCCTTGTGTATTGAAAGTAAAATCAAGAAGATTGAAGACTTTTATTTTATCAAGCGTAAAGAGCCAGTTTTTATACTCCTCCAATTTTCCCAAAGCATAAACCCCGCCAACAACTGCGCCCATTGATGTACCCGAAACTGATGATATTTCAAATCCATGTTTTTCTAACTCTTCAATTACACCAATATGAGCTATCCCCCTGGCGCCGCCGCCGGACAATACTAAAGCTGCCTTCTGTTTCATTCTGTTTTTTACCTGTAAATATGATCACCAACCTATCCGCAGAAAGGCTGAATGCAGGCAGCAAGGTAAATATTAAAACCTCGTGATTTATAACCAATCTGATAGTTTATTGTTCCCTGTTTTTTCCAATCGATCAATAAACTTAATACATTTATAAATATTTAATTAAATTTCCCGAATGGCCCATTCCTTCCCGTACATCCTTGCTTTTTTGTTTGCAGGTATAGCCCTCATTGTGGTATTGACTGCGAAATATAAAGTCCCGGCTTTTTTTGCTCTGTTTTTCGCCTGTTTATTGGTGGGTTTAGGCATAGGCTTACCGCTTGGCGGCGTACTCTCTGTAGTAAAAGATGGCTTCGGTACCATATTGAAATCATTGGGATTAATAATAGTATTGGGTACAACCTTAGGCTTATTGCTGGAATATACAGGAAGTACTGCGGTTATGGCGTCGTTCCTGATAAAAAAGCTTGGCGACAAGCATGCCCCTTTAGCCATGAGTATTACAGGGTTTATCGTAGGGTTGCCCATATTCTGCGATTCGGGCTTTATTGTACTCAGCGGGCTAAACAAGTCGATGGCAAGGCGTACCGGGATCCCTATCGCCGTTATGTCAGTTTCGCTTGCCACGGGGTTATATGCTGTTCATTGCCTGGTGCCGCCTCATCCGGGCGCTACTGCTGCCGCTGGTACAATCGGGGTAGATTTTGGCAGGCTGCTGTTGTTCGGGGTGCCAGTGGCTATCCCGGCAATGCTCGCTGGTTATTTATGGGCACGGTACGCCGGAAAAAAAGTTGCCGATAAAATAGCTGATGATGAAATTGCATTGAACCAAACAGAACAGTTGCCTTCACTGGTAAAGGCTTGTCTTCCGGTGATCATCCCCATACTTTTAATAGGCCTTAAATCATTTTTAACGCCCGGCACAGCTGAATACCACGGCTGGCGGTCAATTTTATTTGCCATTGGCGATCCTGTTATAGCCCTAATGATCGGCGTATTCCTGGCATTTAATTGCAAACGATCATGGAAGAAAAGTGAAATAAGTAAAATATTACACGAAGCGACCGAAAAAGCCGGGGGTATTTTGGTTATAATTGGTATGGGCGGTGCATTTGGCGCCATATTAACCGCTGCTAAAATTGGAGATCATTTTAGCCAATCGCTGGCCCTGGGTAGCATGGGTATCTTTTTTCCATTTTTGCTGACCGCGGTTTTAAAAACAGCCCAGGGTTCTTCCACGGTGGCTATTATAACTGCCGCATCAATAGTACTGCCCTTGTTGCCTGCCCTTGGTTTAAACAATGACGATGGTAAATTGCTTTGTGTGCTGTCCATGGGTGGTGGTTCCATGATGATCTCGCATGCAAACGACGCCTATTTTTGGGTGATCGCCAAATTTTCTGGCCTCGAAATGAAAACCATGTTAAAGGTGTATTCAATGGCCACTTTGTTAATGGGGCTTACCACCATTACAATGGTTTATATTTTGTCGAAGTTATTATAACATGAAAATACTAATTGCCCCCAACGCATTTAAAAATAGTCTTTCGGCATCAGATGCTGCTGCGGCCATTCAACAGGGCTTAAAACTAAGCAGGCTGGATTGCAGCACCGCCTGTTTTCCGATTGCCGATGGCGGCGATGGCACCGGTGCATTGATCACCGAAACATGCGGAGGAAAATTCATCAAAAAAGAGGTTCGCGACCCTTTGGGCAGGAAGATAATGGCTTCGTTTGGCCTGATAGACAACGGAAAAACAGCGGTAATAGAAATGGCTGACGCCTCCGGTCTCCGCCTGTTAAAAAAGGAGGAGCCCGACCCTTTGAACGCATCTTCTTACGGCACAGGAGAACTCATCAGGTTCGCTTTGGATGAAGGGGTCAGCAGGATTATCATTGCCATGGGAGGTTCGGCTACGGTTGACGGCGGTTGCGGCATTTTAAGTGCGCTTGGGATTGTTTTTTTAGATGCTGAAGGCCGTCGCTTGCAGGCGGAACCAAAATATCTCGTTAATGTGGCCCGGATTGACAATGTTGCACTTGATAAAAGAATTTTTGATTGCGAGGTAGTCATTCTTTGCGATGTGGACAACAAGCTGCTCGGCCCGGAAGGTGCGGCGGCTGTTTTTGGTCCGCAAAAAGGTGCAACGGTTGAAGATATACCCTTACTGGAAGCCTTTTTAAAAAATTTTGCGAAGGTAACTGAGAAGCAAACCGGGATAAACATAGCGCAAATAAAACACAGCGGCACAGCAGGTGGCGCAGCCGCAGGCTTACATGCCTGGCTAAATGCCAAACTGGTAAACGGGACCGATTATTTTTTATCCCTTACAAATTTTGATACGGCCCTACAGGGAACAGACTTGCTGATAACAGGGGAGGGGAGCATCGACCGGCAGACACTCCAGGGCAAAGGCCCTTATGGCGTAGCGTTAAGGGCAAAACAATTAAATATCCCGGTAATAGGTATAGCCGGAAAGGTCCCAATTGAACATGATGATGATCTGCAGCAATATTTTGATGTTTTAGTTGCTATCAATAATGAACCAACTGATTTAACCACCGCAATGAAAAACACCAGGGAGAATTTAATACGGACAGCCAGGGAGGTAGGGGATTTAATGGCAGTTAAGTAGTTGTAGAAGAAGGACTTAAAAGAAGGACTTATGAAGTTTTTAAAACTTCGTAAGTCTGAATGTATTTACCGGGTGTATCATTTGCAGGTGCGTATTTGTACCACAGCCCTGAAAGGGGATTGTAGAACCTGCTTTAACGAGCGGACAAGAGGCTGCCAAAGCAATGTTTGATTTAAATTACCGATGATGTAATAATTATTTGACAGTGTAAATATAATAGGTATTTATGGCCCCAAGGGCAGGATCATGATCTGTTACTTTTGTAGGGTACCCATCACTGTTATATTGGTATTGCAAGTTGCCGATAGGATTATTAATGCAAGCATTAGGCCTCGAAAACACCCCGAACACAAACGCATAATTTCCTTTTAAAGCAAAAAAAGGATTTTTGTTATTATCATATGAAAATATACCCGCTTCAGATACAGTTGGCTGCCCTGGTTGCGCATAAACTTTATACGATGTAATATTGCCATTCGTATCATAAGTATATAGCACATAGTAGTTTTTACTATCATATCTTACGGCCTGCTGCTTATTATTAAGCGTATACAAATAGTGACCTTGCTGCCCATTTGGATCTTGCGAATCCATTGTAAAGGAATTGGTCCCATAAGTCAAAACCAATCTGCTGAGAACGGTATCTGTGACCGTATTATACGCTATCACACCGGCAACGCGGCCGTTTGAATCATAGGAGTATGTAAACTCCGGCTCATATTTGCCTTTGTAAATTAAGCCGTAGTTCGTCAACCGGTTATAACTATCATAATTGTATTGGGTAGTGTCATTTTGGGCGATAGGGTAGTTAGTAAATTCAACTATTTGTTGTTTCACCAGGTAAATTGGCCTTGACGGTGATTGTTTTTCAGCCTTTTTACAACTACAAAAAAATGCAGTAGATGCAATAATTATTAATGTTGAGAGATAAGGTTTCATTTGGCAATATTTTTATACAAAAGTACAAATTATAAAGGATCTTTAGACGAAAAATGATAATGGTTTTCATAAAGAAAACATTAATATGCTATTTATCGGGGTTCCCAATAATTTCCCGATATAATGATCATATCCAGCAGCTTAATGGTATTGTCGTAATAATCAAAATCTTTCAGTTTAAAGGCTACGGTATAATCCCAAACCCGGTTTAACCAGGCTTGGTTTTTCCGGTCAACCATGGCCGATACGGCAAAGGGGGCGATAAAGCTTAATGCTTCAAAATGCCGCCCTTTGATGTCATGGCCGGCTAAGGTATAACCGGCAGAAAGGTTATTGGGGTCATTGTTCGTTGTTTCCTTTATCCAGCGGTTTATTTTATCTGCTATATTTTTTGAACGTTTATCACCCGTTAATAAATAGTCGGTAGCGATGCGCCAGGGATTGCGGCAGGCATTGTAATTGTATTCCCCGTCGTAAACCGATTCAAGAAAATGCGGGCGGGCCGGTTTTGCTTTTGTATTGATATGGGAAATAAAATCAGGGATAAGCCCTGCATCCGGGCTGTAATTTCCCTGCAAACTGCTGAAAAGCTTATAATTTGCATCAATCACTTTGTTCCATCTGCCATCGTTTGTTGCCTGCTGAAATGCCTTAAAATGCGCAGGCATAAAATCAGAGGACCGCATATCAAAATAATCCTTGCTGTCATGTTCCACACCATCGCACAATAAAACCGACCATGTTTTATGATTAATCTCAAGCTGCATAATATCAGCGATCATGTCCCTGCCGGCCTGCAGGTAATTTATCGGGCCTTTGCTTCCCCATTGTTTATCGGCAAGTAATAATGAGTAAGCAATGTCCATGTCCCCGTCAGTTGCGGATGTTTCGTCGGAACTTTTGCCGTTTGTATATTGCGCCCAGGCCATTAAATATTTACTCCGCCGGTCGGGATGGGCTTTGTAATAGCGGAACAGCTTATCATAAGTGATTTTCGCAGAAGGATCAAAGCCTGCCATCAGCGCCACGATGATCATACCGTATCCCTGACCTTCTGAAACACATTGTTTTTTGCCTGTGTTTTCAAACCAAACATAACTTTCAGGTTTGCCGGGTACATTTTTTATAAATCGTTTTTTCCATAGCGTATAAAAATCACGCACAGCGTTATCCAGTTGGGTTTGCGAAATATGGCTGGGTTTAATGGCGCCTGTAAAATATTTTACATGTTGGGGGAATGGTTTTAAAGGGGCCTGGGCACTTAGAATAAAGCTATTGCAAATTATAACAATTAATGTAAGCCATTTTTGAACTATAAAAAGCAATTTCTGTATGATGGCTTCTCTGATCATAATTAGAAGATTGATACAAACATAACGAAAATAGCTTGAGGTCAGTATTAGCCATGCTGGCCTCACCTAAACGGCGTAGCCCTCATTTATGCCTTTAAAATAAACATCCTTATAAATAATCCTCTCCAAAGGAGAGGACTTTAAAAAGAGCGAAGTTAAAGCCCTCTCCTTTGGAGAGGGTTGGGTTAGGCAAAATGATTATTCTCCCCCGCCCTTTTATGTCCCGCATACAGCTATATTTGTTGCATACACGAACGCAGACAACAGAAGCAATATTGCCATTGTAATATTAAACGAAATTACTATTTCACATAAATGCCATTTTTCAATCGTAACAGTGATAATACTTCAATATGTGTCATTTATACACAACATAATTTTAATTTTGCGCATCTCAGTATCCCCAATATGTTAAAAAGATTTGTCTATTTTCTCTTTTTAGTTTGCTTAAGTGTTTTTGGTGTTCTTCCTGCCGATGGTCAGCAAAAGACATTAGGTTTAAAAGATGCCGAACAAATCGCCCTCTCCAATTACGGTACCATTAAGGCGAAAACCAGCCAGTTAAATGCTTCAAAAGCCTATTTAACAGAAACAAAAACAGAATATCTGCCTAACCTGAGCCTGTCGGCCCAGCAGGATTATGGCACCGTTAACTCCCAGTTTGGCCCGCTTTACGGTTTTAGCGGATTGAGTGCGGCTTCTTCGGGGCCTATCGGAACTAATCAAAACTGGAGGGCAGGTTTTGGTTCGCTTTACCTGAGTAACATTAGCTGGGACTTTTTTGCATTCGGCCGGGCTTCTGAAAAGGTAAAAGTTCAAAAATCGGCGGTGTCACGCGATGAAACAGACCTGGTGCAGGAACAGTTTCAGCATGAGATCCGTGTTGCAGGTACATATTTAAACCTGCTGGCTGCACAGCAGCTAAGCAAGGCGCAGCAGGATAATCTTAACCGGGCCATCGACCTCCAAAAAGTAGTGGTGGCGAGGGTGAAGAACGGTTTAAATGCCGGGGTTGATTCCTCTCAGGCCAATGCGGAAGTATCGAACGCCAGGATAGCGCTTACCAACGTGCAGGAAACAGAACAGGAGCAAAGCAACCAGCTGGCAATTTACCTTGGCATTCCCCCGCAGAGTTTTGCGTTAGACAGTACTTTCGTAACCAGAGCGCCGGTTAATGCCGATCTGCGGGCACAAATAAACTTCGCTGGTCATCCCCTGTTACAGTTTTATCAAAACCGGATAAACGTAAGCAATGAACAGGCCAAATACTTAAATACCTTCAGTTATCCGGCATTTACCGTATTTGGCGTTTACCAGGGCCGGGGTTCCGGGTTTGGTTCTGGCTACGGCAGTAATCCGGCTGATTATAGCAGCAGTTATGGCAGCGGCGCCGACCCTACCCGCTTTAATTATTTATTTGGCCTGGGCGTAACATGGAATATCACCAATGTTTTAAGGGTGCACTATCAGGTAGCTTCCCAGAAATTCATATCGGAACAATATAAAAACGAATACGACCTGGTGAGTCGGCAGTTGAGTGATCAGGCAGCGCTTGCCGAAACCAGAATCAGCAATGCTTTGAAAAATTACCGCGAAGTGCCCGAAGAGGTGAGGGCCGCTACGGATGCTTACAACCAGAAATTTACTTTGTATAAAAACGGGCTTGCAAATATTGTTGATTTTACGCAGGCGCTGTATGTGTTAAACCGTGCTGAGGTGGATAATTATATTGCTGCGAACAATGTTTGGCAGGCCTTACTGTACAAAGCCGCCGCAACCGGTGATTTTGGGATATTTATAAATAACTTTTAGAGACAGACAGATAATGGGATTGATAAAAGGGGCCCTTCAAAGGCCGGTTACCATTTTAGTTATAGTGGCAGGATTGTTTTTCTTTGGGATAAGCGCTGTCAGGAATATAAAGATCGATATTTTTCCTGATCTTAATCTGCCTGTGATTTATGTTTCACATCCTTATGGCGGTTATACCCCCGACCAAATGGAGGCTTATTTTGGGAAACAATACGTTAACCTGCTTTTGTTTGTATCCGGCGTTAAAAGTATCGAAACAAAAAATATAAGCGGCGTAACCCTTATAAAACTTACTTTTTACGAAGGTACCAATATGGCCCAGGCTGCTGCCGAAGTAACGGCTTATACCAACAGGGCCCAGGCCGGTTTTCCGCCCGGCTCGCAGCCGCCCTTTATTTTACGTTTTGACGCCTCTACATTACCGGTCGGTCAGTTAGTGCTGTCGAGCCCAACACGAAGTAATAATGAGTTGCTGGATATGGCAAATGTTTACATCCGTTCATCATTTACTTCAATTCCCGGCCTGGTTGCCCCGGCGCCTTTCGGAGGGAACGTACGTACCGTGGTTATTAAAATTGACCCGCAATTACTGCGTTCACATAATTTAACTGCCGACCAGATAGTGGTTGCTTTACGCGACAATAACCAGAATACCCCTGCGGGCAATGTGCGTATCGGCGATTATAATTACCTGGCGCCTTCAAATACATCCATTAAACAAATAAAGGATTTTGGCAATATCCCCTTGTATAAAAATGGGATACAAACAGTTTTTTTGCATGATGTAGCCACCGTTGAGGATGGGGCGGATATTACGTCAAGCTATGCCCTGGTAAACGGCAAACGCTCTGTTTACCTGCCGATAACCAAATCCGCCGATGCTTCTACATGGGACGTAGTGCAAAACCTGAAGAAAGCCATACCCCGGTTCCAGGCTTTATTGCCCGAAGATGTTAAACTTTCGTATGTATTTGACCAATCGGTATATGTGATCAATTCAGTTAAGAGTTTGGCTGAAGAAGGTGCGATTGGTGCGGTGCTGACCGGATTAATGGTGCTGTTGTTTTTGGGCGATAAACGCGGCGCCTTAATTGTAATATTAACTATACCCACCTGTATTATATCAGGGATATTTTTCCTGTACCTTTTTCATCAAACCATCAATATAATGACGCTGAGCGGGCTTTCTCTTGCCATCGGTATCCTGGTTGATGAATCAACGGTAACGATCGAGAATATACATCAGCATTTTGCTATGGGCAAGCCAAAAGCCCTGGCTATCTGGGATGCCTGTAAAGAAATAGCTTTTCCTAAACTGCTTATTTTGTTTTGTATCCTGGCGGTATTTGCTCCGGCCTTTACCATGAAAGGGATTCCGGGTGCCCTGTTCCTGCCGCTGGCCCTGGCCATTGGCTTTTCTATGGTTACCTCATACTTGCTGGCTCAAACTTTTGTGCCGGTAATGGCCAATTGGGTAATGAAAAATGACCATGAGGATAAAAGCCATGCTGATGGTTTTGCACTGGAAGATGAAGGCGACGCCTGGGAACAAAAGGAACTGGCGATAAAGAACGCTACGGACATGCAGGGGAAAAAGCTAAGCCGTTTTGACAAGTTCAGGCTGCGCTTTTTGCATTGGCTTGACGTGATGATGCCCAATCGCAAATGGATCGTTTCCCTTTACGTGGTTATAGTAATGGGCCTTGCTTTTTTGATGTTTAACATCATCGGGCGCGATGTGCTGCCAAAGGTAAATTCAGGAACCTTTCAGGTAAGGTTACGCGCACCCGACGGCACCCGCTTTGAGCGCACCGAGGCAATAACTATTAATGCTTTGCATATACTGGCAAAACTTGTGGGTCAAAAAAATATAGAGGTTACATCTGCACTGGTAGGGACGCATCCAGGGCTGTTTTCAACCAGCCCGATCTATTTGTTTATGGCCGGCCCCCAGGAAGCCGTAATGCAGGTGAATTTAAAGGAGGATTATAAAGTAAATTTGGACGACTTAAAGGAACGTTTTCGCAATGAAATGAAAAAAGAGCAACCTTCTGTGCAACTCTCTTTTGAACCAATTGAACTTACCGACAAAATTTTAAGCCAGGGTTCGCCCACCCCGATTGAAGTCGCCATAATAAGCAAAAATAAAAAGCAGAATATTCAGTGGGCTTTCAAAGTTCTCGATAAATTAAAACAGATTAAGTACCTGCGCGATGTGCAGATTGGGCAATCTTTCAAATATCCTTCAATCAACATAAATATCGACAGAGTACGTGCGGCAGAATTAGGGGTTACTATCAATGAGATATCACGCTCATTGGTTGCGTCAACCTCGTCATCGCGATATACCGAAAAAAATGTGTGGGTTGACACAAAATCAGGTTTGAGTTATGCCGTACAGGTGGAAGTTCCTGAATACCAAATGGCAAGTTTAAACGATGTACGCGAAATTCCGGTAATGACGGACAAGTCCAGGCCTGTTTTAAGCGATGTTGCCGACGTTACAGCCGGTACCACGTATGGCGAAAACGATGATATCGGCGCTATTCCAATGCTCACCGTTACGGCTAATTTGAATAATAAAGATTTAGGCACAGCAAACGACGATGTTCAAAAGGCAATTCAGTCTTTAGGGAAGTTACCAAGGGGCTTAACGGTTGCAACACGGGGACTTACCCAAACATTGACAGATACTTTGGACAGTTTACAGAGCGGTTTGCTGGTGGCAGTTATCGTTATTTTTCTTATGCTGGCCGCTAATTTTCAGTCGTTCAAAATGTCATTTGTGGTATTGTCAACGGTTCCCGCAGTGTTGTTTGGTTCACTGCTGCTGGTTAAATTAACCGGGGCCACGCTGAACCTGCAGTCGTATATGGGGATGATCATGTCGGTAGGGGTGTCTATTTCAAACGCCGTATTGCTGATCACCAATGCCGAAGAATTGCGCAAGCACAATGGTGACGCGCTTAAATCGGCCCGTGAAGCGGCGGCCCTGCGCTTAAGGCCAATATTGATGACCAGTTTAGCCATGATCGTTGGTATGATCCCCATGGCCTCGGGCTTAGGCGAAGGCGGCGACCAGACTTCCCCCTTAGGCCGTGCGGTAATAGGCGGGTTATTTGCATCAACATTTGCCGCTTTGTTAATATTACCGCTGGTTTTTGCCTGGGTACAAGGCAACGCTGCTACCGATTCCGTTTCCTTAGACCCAGAAGATAAAGAAAGTAAATTTTATATTCCATTGCACCATCATGAACAGCCTCAAAAATAATCCAATCACCTTTCTAAGTATTATAGCTTTTGCAGCAAGTTTGCTGAGTGCGTGTCATTCAGATAAGAATGAACAGCAAGCCTCAAAACAACAGGACACTGTTCAGGCAGTTTCGGTTGTGCTGGTGCCGGTTCAAAAGGGGAAATTAAGCACCACTATTGCTGTGCCCGGCGAACTGATCCCTTATCAGCAGGTTGATCTGTATGCCAAGGTAAACAGTTATGTTAAAACCCTTTTAGTTGATATAGGATCGGAAGTACATAAGGGGCAATTACTCGCGACGCTTGAAGCACCCGAAATCAACTCACAGCTGGCCGGGGCCCAGTCACGGATAAAACAACAGGAAGCCATGTATTTTGCCAGCAAAGCCACTTATGACAGGCTTTACAGCACCAGTAAAACGCCCGGTACCGTTTCCCAAAATGACCTGGAACAGGCCGAAGCAAAAAAGAATTCGGACCTTGCCAATGTGGAAGCTGCCAAATCTTCCTATAAGGAAGTAGCTGCCAATCTGAATTACCTGGAGATCAGGGCGCCGTTTGACGGGGTGATCTCCTCACGTAATGTAAACCTTGGTGCTTATGTTGGGCCCGGTGGTAAAAGCACCGATCCCTTATTTGTTTTGCAGGACCAGCAGCGGCTGCGCCTGGTGGTTTCGGTACCCGAAATTTATACCGGCGGCCTGAATGCCAAAGACCAGGTGACTTTTTCGGTTGCGGCTTTGCCTAATCAAAAATTTACCGCGCAGGTAAAACGTATTGCAGGCGCGCTTGACGAAAAATTGCGTTCGGAACGTGTGGAAATGGATGTTTTTAATAAGGATAAAAAACTTTTGCCGCATACGTTTGCAGAGGTGAATGTGCCCATGCCATCCCGCGACAGTGCTTTTATAGTCCCTAAGACGGCCGTGGTAATGTCAACAGAAAAGGTATTTGTAGTAAAGGTGGTAAATCACCGGGCTGTATGGGTAGATGTGAAAAAAGGCTTTCAATCAGGCGACCTGATGGAAGTTTACGGTGATTTAAAGACCGGGGACAAAGTTGCGAAGCAAGCTACTGATGAGATCAGGAATGGATCTGAAGTTAAAGATTAGCTGATAAAATTAACGGATACTTTTACTTATACCAAATTGAAAAGTATTTCCATAAGGGCTGGTAGAAACACTGGGGACCCAAAAATACGCCATATTGATGGTGATGTTACTGATGCAGAGCCCGGCCCCGGCAGTAAAACCACTATACAAGGCATCCATACTGTCTATAATATAGCCTGCACGTATCGTAAAGGCATTTTGTGTTGAACTGCTAAATGGTAATTTATATTCTGCCCCTAATCCATACGTAAAAGCACTGCCGGACTGAAACATGCCATAAGAGATTTTCTGGTATTGTGCTATTTCTGCCGCGGTATGGGGTGTTTGCGGCGCCAGCGACTTATGTATGTCAACAGCAATCACAAATTGACGGCTATTTCCGGAAACCGCCGTATATGCCAGGCCGGCCCCAATATCACTCGGGAGAAAGAGTTTGGTATGTTTATCATCGTAAAAAAGCGGCACACCAACATTTTTTAAGGCAAAGCCAAAGGTAAGGCCTTGATTTCTTTCATCTTTGCCATTATATGAAAAAGACAGATCACCGGCAAGTGCATTAGCAGTTGCAGTTACGGTATTATTTCCGGACGAAGCCAAACCGGGTATAATACTGGACCGGATTACTTTAAAGACAAGGGCAGTGCTCCAGTTCCCGCCGATAACTTTAGTAGCGCCCCCTTCAAGGGTAAAATCCCTTAAATCATTACCATTGTTACTGGCAACTGTTGCCGAACCGCCATTTAACCATCGCGCCCCAAGAAAAAAGTCATTGCCTTCATTAGAGGCGTCCGCATGGGTAATGATGGCGCTTGCCAGATATGCACCGTTAAACGTACGGTAATTAACCGCAAACATTGTTTGTGGTTCATTATTTTCATTCACCAGCCAGGGTAATTTTGCAGGGTTTGCAAATCCGCTGTTTGCATCCCCCTCTGTAGCAAGGTTAGTATTTCCCCGTCCCGCAGAAGCAGGATCTGTATTGAGGTTCAGGAATGGCAGCGGGTTGCACAGTGTTTGTGCTTCGATAGCGGATGGCATTGATAATACAGCGGCAAGCAGTGGTTGTATTATCAGACAAAAAGACCTTTTCATCTGTATTAAATTTAGGTTGATGCTATTTTAAATGAGTGTTAATTTTTTTTTTAAAATTAGTCGAACCTAATAATAACAACCCGCCCTTTTTTTTGTTTGAGTTTTTTTTACAAAGGCGATAATATTGGAAAAAGCAGATGATTGAGGTTTAAAAGCATTGCCAACCCCATTGAAAATAGCCAACAGGGGAAAATAAGTATTGCGAAGGATTTCCTGTTTTGTTTTTACGATTATGCCAAAAATAGGGACAATCTTCCCCTAATCGGTGCATTCAAACAAAAAAATGCAATCCGTCAACAATCCAGAACAAAAAATAAGGCAAACCAGCTGAAAGCCTTTTAAGGGCTAAAAGCACCTGAAAATTGGGGGTATAGGTTATTAAAATACAACAAGTAAAAAGCCCTGCTATCCGGTAAGGCTTTTTACTTGTTAATTTATTTTACCAGCGACCGCCACCACCGCCGCCGCGATTACTATCTTTATTGTAGCCACCGCCACCGCCGCCACGGTTACCGCCGCCGCCATAGCCGCCACCGCCACCGCGATTGCCGCCATAACCACCGCCACCGCCGCTTCTGCGATCGTTTGGTTTCTTTTCTTCTGCCTGGCTCACCGCAATTGACCTGCCTTTTACCTCAGCGCCATTTAAACCGGTGATCGCTTTTTGAGCGCTCTCGTCATCGGGCATTTCAACAAAACCAAAACCTTTGCTTCTGCCGGTTTCTCTGTCGCTAATTAATTTAACGGTGCTTACTTCACCATAAGCTTCGAAAAGCTCTCTTAAATCGGCTTCCTCTAATGAAAAAGGAAGACTTCCTACGAATATGTTCATCAAAATTGAATTTATAACGGGCAGGTTTACTTTTGCCTGCCACTTTTTAGTATTGTCAAATATAGTAATAGATATTTTATGATTACTGTAACAAATCGGAAATACTTTTCACTTATTTTAAAAATAACTTAAAACACCTGTATTATCAGGAATATCTTGTCGTTTAACTTAAATTCATCGCCTGTTTTTTTCCCTCTAAGCCCTATCCCGACCGGTGACGCCGGGGAAATGGCGTAATAATTTTCGTTATTGACCTTTAATAAACCTGCACTTATAGCGATATAAAAATTTCCGCTGCCTGTAATAACTACGCTGCCAAGCCCAACTTCGTTAGTAACAACGTTCGTGTTTATTTTGTTTAAAGAAATTTTTAATTTATTTGCTTCAACCAATTGGGCAATATTGCGGTTTGTTTCCTGCTGCATCATCTCACGCCCGGTTTCATATTTATCGCCAGCGCTGCTTTTGGTATCATCTTTGGATGCTTTTTCAGCTTCATCAATCCCCAATTGTGCTGCCGCCATGCACTTTTGTACATAATCAAGGCATTGTTTGTAGAGTTCTTTTTTTAGCTCAGACATTGGGGGGCTAAGTTAGCCCGAAAGTCGGGAAAGACCGAAAGAAAAAAGATAGTGGTAAAAACTAATTTTCACTGCCATTCAGTACTTCATTATTCGAAATTCAATATTTGGTGTTCGGCGTTGTGCTGTTCAATGTTAAAACACTTTCCAGCCCCAAATAAAAGCCCCCTTGCACTCGCTGCTTGGGGGCTTTCAACCTAAACCTTATCACAATTATAAATGCGGGTTGCATTTATATGATTTACTAACGTTTAATATTTGCTTAATGTTTTAATGATTAGAAAAATTGACCAAATAATGATAATTTAAGGCATTAGCAGGGGTTTTATCAAATTACTAAAGTTTTTTTAAAGTGAGGCTATTGCGTTTTTCTCCACCTCATCCAAACTCCACATAAATTTTTTCCGGTAATTGAGCGGACTCAGTTGCATTTTTTGTTTAAAGGTTTTATAAAAGTGGGATACATCGCCAAAACCACAATCGAAGGAGATTTCGGAGATTGGTTTATCCGTTTGAACCAGTTGCTGAATCGCATAATTGAGGCGATATTCAATAATGGTTTCCATAAAAGTTTTGCGTGTGATTTTTTTGAAATACTTGCAAAATGCATTGGTGGTCATATTCGCAATTCCAGCTGCTTCAGCAAGGGAAACCTGCTCCCTGAAATTTTCTACCAGGTAAGCCAGTACCGGGTTTATCCGCTTCTGTTCGGCCAGGGTTCGCCTGGCAATTATCCTGTTCCGGTCAAACAAAATATATTCATTTGATGTCGCCAAACGTTGCAATATTTCAAGGAGCCCTGTCAGTAGCCTGAAATTATTTTTTTCCCCGCATAGCTCCAGTAATTTGAGGTTCACAGCTGCCCTGGTGGCTGATTTAAAGTAAATGCCGCAGCCGCTCAGTTGCAAGAGCTTTTTGATTTGGCGCAACTCATTTTTGTTAAAAAAAGCGTCGCCTAAAAAAGCGCCATCAAACTGTACAACAATTGCGCTTGCTTCGGTTTGCGCGTCCTTTTCCAGGTCGAGTTTCCAGCAATGCGGCAGGTTGGGGCCCAGAAACACAAGGTCGCCGGCAGTAAAATCGGCCATGTGACTGCCTGCATAGCGTTTGCCGTTACCTTTCAAAATGCAGGTCAGCTCATATTCGGGATGAAAGTGATAGGGCGCCCCGAAAGCAGACTTATCAAATTTCCTGAAAATAAATGACTGCCCATGAACCGGCTGTAGCACTTCAAAGGATGCCTTGACCATAGTATATCTTAATGCGTTTTTTTGTGAACATAAAATTAGGGATAAAATAAACCATAATAATACCATTTCCGGCGTTTTTTTTTGCAGCGAAGTGTAGCTTTCTTTGGTATTAAAACTTAATGTGCAATGAACGGGCAGGTTTTGCTTTTACCGGCCTTGGATGATTTTAAACAATTATCCCCGGAAAATATCAGCGAATTCCGGGAAAATGTATGGCAATAATTTAGATAAAATGCGCGGGGTGATGACTATTATTTATGTGGCCGATGGCTCCCGCATCGCTCCGTATAAAAACGAGTGGCAAAAAAATGATCATCAAAAATGGCTGATGGGTAAACCTGTTGGCGGACTAATAGATTCGGAATTAAACCGGCGGTTGTTATAAAACACAGAAACGCTCCGAAATGTTATGGCTTTATGTTTTAATTCCCCTTTAGTTAAATCGCCCTTTACGCTGCGGATCTTCCAGGAACCACTGAAGGTATATTTTCTGCTCTGTTCTTATTGAATATATTGGCGAAAAGTTCTTCAGATAGCGGTCATCGAAATATATAAAATGTTCAAATCCTAAACTTAAATTCTTAGCGATCTGCACTGTAACCCTTGGTTTTAAAATATTGATATAGTTCATACCTGCGGGTCCAACATAAGTATGCAGTATGTAATAATAATAAGCAAGGGATACACTGGCATATTTCCCGAAATTAACGGTACTTTCAATTTTACTTTCAAGGCCATCGTTATAAGTATAATCCCTTACTTGTGAGGTATCCGGGCCAAACCGGGTACTATTACCAGCTAATGGCACCAATGCCAGGTGGGCATTGGTATAAAGAATTATATTTTTACTGATAGGGTATTTCGTAAATACTCCGCCGCCAAAACCAATAGCCCCTAACTCATAAGTTTTATTATCAAAATAATCATAATATTGAAATGCCCCATATAACATTGAAAGTTTACCAAGATTGGTATTGCCACCAAATAAAATCCCATAACCAATTACGTTGTCTAAAAGTTTTCTTCCTGAACCAAAACTAAGTTCAGTACGTAATCTAAAAAAGTCAAATGGTTTGCGGTAGCGGTCTTCAAAAGGGTTTCCATAATCAAGTTGCAGATTGATCATAGCGTCAGTAGGCCCTTTGCCGAAAAATGAACTGTTATCGTCATTTATCTTATGTACACCGGCAAATAAAGTGATATTAAGCGGCTCTTTCTGGTAAACTTCTGTTGTGGTTTTCCTGAAAGTTTTCCCCTGTAACAGCCTGTTAAGTCCCCGCACAGGATCTATCAGCCCCGCCGCTATTTCACGAAAAACCCTGTTGCCACCTGTAGTACGGTCATCCAAAATATTTGAACTTATGCGGTAAAATATTTCACCAAGAAATGCCCCGTTAATGGGGGTATTGATAATATCATTATAGGAAGGGCGTGTGTTTTCGCCAAAATATTCCCACATCAGGCTGCCACCAACAGCGAAGGGGACTGATTGCCAATAATTATAGCCCTGCGAACGTGCGGCGTTAAAAGTCATGGAGCCTGAATAGGGGTGGGCAATAAAATTCATCCCGAACCTGTCCGAATCCCATTCCCAGCCTTTTTGTATATTATACTTCCACGTTGAAGGCCCTATGTGCGAATAATCAGCATTTAAAATAAATCTGTCTGCCGACCATACAAAAATGTTAATCCCTAAAACTTCAACGGCTGGTTTCCAAAGCGGATATTTTTTGTTGAATTTTATATCATCGTTCAGTAGGTCGCCGTATTTATTTTGAATGGTGGTATCAATCAGCGGGCTTTTTTTAGGCTGGTTACCGGTTGAGTCGGTAATTGTTTTTTTTGCTGCCTTAATTTGTTTTAATTGTTCTTTGGCCGGCCCGTTTCCCGGTTTTATAGTATCAGTTGGCGTAACCTGGGCAAGCAAATGCGTGGAGGAGAAAAAAAACAAACAAAGCAGGATTACTGTTTTAAACTTTTTAGCGGGTACGGCGAAAGGCAATGCAATGGTTATTGCAGCCAGATTAATAAAGTACAAGTTTGACATGGTAACAACTTAATGGTGTAAGCTATAACCTGTAATTTGTAGAAACTGTTTTAACTTACTATAAAAAAATTGCTTAAATAAGTAAAGGATGAAAATATTAAGCTTTCGCTTTTACGCTTTCACTTTTTACCTTCTCTTTTTTCTTTCTGTGTTCCAGACTTAATAAAAATGCAGGCAATAAGGTGAGGTTGCTCACCATAGCCACCAATAAGGTTACCGATAATAAAATGCCCAATGCTTTAACGCTGCCAAAAGTGGAGAAGGAGAATATCCCAAAACCAAAGAAAAGTACGATGGCAATATAAATCATGCTGATGCCCGTTTCGCGGATGGTGTCTGACACGATTTTTGAAATACTTTTTTTGGTATCGCGTAATTCATGCCTGTACCGGGTGATAAAGTAAATAGTTTGGTCGGATGAGATCCCCATGGCTATACTAAAAATAAGTATGGTTGAGGGTTTTAGCGGAATGCCGAAAAAGCCCATGATCCCGGCCGTTATTACCAGCGGGATAAGGTTTGGCAACAGTGAAATAACGATCATTCTCAGGCCCCTGAATAATATCCACATAACCCCTGCAATCAAAAATATGGCCAGTGCGAGGCTTTCGTAAAGGTTTTTAACCATATAATTGGCCCCCTTTATAAAAATGATGCTCGATCCTGTTAATTCAACATGGTATTTTTCAGGGTTAAAGATCGAATCGATACGGGGTTGTAAACTGGCTAAAACAGTATTCATTTTGCTTGAACCAACATCAACCATCTCGAAACTTGCCCTGGTGAACTGTTTTGTACTGTCGATATAATTATGCAGTATATTGGTGTTTTTACCCGATTTACCCGCATAACTTAATATAAAGCCCTGTTCAAACCCTTCGGGCAGGCGGTAATAATTACGATTGCCGCCGTAAAACGCCTGGGTAGAAAATTTCAAAGCCTGGATCAGCGATAGCGAACGGCTAAACTCGGGGTAGGAAGAGATGAGGGACTCCAGTTTTTCAACTTTACGGATTACAGCCTGGTTCATTACGCCGTTCTTGCGTTTCGTATCGATACTCACTTCCAGCGGCAAAACCCCTTTAAAATTGGCTTCAAAAAATTGAAGGTCGCTAAGTGTATTACTGCTTTTCGGCAAATCGTCCACCACGTAACCGTTCACTTTGATCAATGACAGGCCGTACAGGCAAATTGCCACCAGGAGCGCTGTAATGATGTAAATAGCTTTACGATGGTTATGTACCAGGTGATCTAATTTTATTAATACGATTTGCATCAGCTTACGGTCCTTAATGCCGCTTTGTTTGGGCTTGGGGTTAGGTAAATAGCTGAAAATAATTGGCACCAGCACCAGGCTCAGGGCAAATGTTACCATAATGCTGATGGAAGCAACCTGGCCAAATTGTGTTAACAATTCGCTGTTTGTGAAATATAATACGCCAAAGCCTATTGCTGTAGTAACATTTGCAATAAAGGTGGTTATCCCAACTTTTTCAATTACAGTATGCAAGGCCGTCAATTTGTTGCCCGTTATACCAAATTCGTAGTAGTACTTGTTTAAAATAAAAATGCTGTTAGGGACGCCGATAATTACCACCAGCGCCGGTATAATACCCGTGAGTATGGTAATTTCAAAGTGCATTAAAACCAATATGCCAAGTGCCCAGGTAACTCCAAGCAATACGATGATCACCGGGAAAATAACCGGATAGCCTGACCTGAAAATAACCAGTAAGATGAATGCCGTAATGAGTAATGACAAGCCCAGGAACAGCGAAAACTCCCGCTTCATTAAATCGGCGGCAACAGTACGGATAAGCGGCAAACCGGAATAATGTACCTGGATATGATTTTTTTGATCAAATTCTTTTCCTTCTTTTAATATGGCATTAATGATAGGGACACGTTTGGGCGTATTTAAAATTTTATCATCAAAGGTAATGGCCATTAAGGTGGATTGCTTGTCATCGCTTAAAATAAGCCCTTTATAAAAAGGGAGGGAAAATATCAACTGTTTTATGCTGTCAACTGCCTTGTTTGTGTTTAACGGATGATCGACCATTGGCTTTAGTACAAAGCGGTGTTCAACGGTATCCTTTTCCAGGTTGTAAAGGTTTGCAACAGAGACAACTGCTTTAACACCCTTGATATGCTGAACCCGGCTGCCGATCTGGTTCCAGTCGTTAAATACATCCTTGTCAAATATGCTGGATGATTTGAAACCAATGACCATTGTACTGGCATCCTGCCCGAACATTTTTTTAAACTGAGCATACCTGATATATGCGGAATCGGTAACAGGCAGTACTTTTCCGCCATTAAAGGTGATACGTACTTTGCTGGCCTGGTAGCCCATAAAAACACTTGACAGGGCGATAATTGCCAGAATGGCTAAACGATTTTTTAGAATGAGATCAGCAAGTTTCTTCCAGAACATTATTTTATAGGGCATTAATTAGAATGGCTAAACTACGAAAATAGATTTACGATGGTATTTATGAAAATGATATTGTGACAATGTTTTTCAAATGTGCAGATTTGTAACCTATAGAATTGAATTTTTGTTTTACAAATGAAAAAACTAATCCGCAGTTTCGGCTATGCTTTTAAAGGGCTTGCATTTGCCACTGCCACCCAGCTGAACTTCAGGATACATTTGGGCGCAACCATTGTAGCTGTTATAACAGGGTTTGCCCTGCATATTTCAGCCGGCGAATGGCAATGGGTTATGCTTTGTATTTCGCTGGTGCTTACGGCCGAACTATTTAATTCGGCCATTGAAACGCTTACCGACCTGGTTTCGCCGGACTTTAACGAAAAAGCCGGCAAGGTTAAAGACATGAGCGCGGGCGCCGTTGTGATTGCCGCTGTTTTCGCTGTAATTACCGGCTTGATTATTTTTTTACCAAAGCTGTTGTTGCTCTTTTAATATGTTGCATAAAACCCGCGGAATAGTTTTTAAAACCACAGACTTTGGCGAGAGCAGTGTGATAGTACAGGTGTTTACTGAAAAGTTCGGACTGCAATCCTACCTGGTGAACGGTGCAAAAAAGCCAAAGGCAAAAATTTCACGCAATATGCTCCAGCCGCTCCATTTGCTGGATATGGTGGTATATCATAAAAATACCGGCAATATTCAGCGGATCAGGGAACTTAAAAACTCGCCGCAATTACAAACTATTCCGTATGATGTGATAAAAAGCAGCCTGGCTATATTTTTAAACGAGGTTTTGTATAAAGCCGTAAGACTGCAATCGGCTGATGAAAATTTGTTTGGATTTATTTTCAGCGCCATCGAATGGCTTGATCATCAGGGCGACGATGGCCTGGCAAATTTTCACCTGTTGTTTTTAATTCAGCTAACGCGTTACCTGGGTTTTTACCCCGACCGCTATCTTGCAGGTGAAGCTGATTATTTCGATTTAAAAAATGGCGTGTTCTTAAAGTATAAACCAGATCATGCCTTATACCTTTCGCCGCCAAATACCCAAAACTTTACCGCCCTGCTGGAATGCAGTTTTGAAAACATCACAACATTAAAACTAAGCAACGACAATCGCCGCTACCTCGTCCATAAATTATTGGAATATTATGCCCTCCATACGGAAGGCTTTGGGCATGTGCGTTCGCATGAAGTGCTGGAGGAGGTGTTGAGTATTGTCTGAGCCGTTGATTTATTTAATTTTGTTGCTTGTTGTGCTCTTTTTTAGGGTATGGAGGAAAAAATCATGATTCTTCAACCCTGGTTCGCACAAACAACAGAGGCGTAACTATTAAACCAATCAAAAACCCAGCTATTGCGGTTATTTTTAAGCAGCGGCAAAGGGCTTAATATGGTACAGTTCTTCCCGTTTTTTATCTGATTCCAGTTCCAGGTCAAATTCATCCTGCAGGCCAAGCCAAAATTTTGCAGAATTACCAAAGAACTGGCTTAATCTCAATGCAGTGTCAGCAGTAACCCTGCGATTTCCTTTAATTATTTCGGAAATACGGGTTTGCGGGATGTTGGTTTCTTTAGCCAGTCTGTAGGGGGGGATTTTAAGGGGAATTAAAAACTCCTCCAGTAATATTTCGCCGGGGTGTATATCAGGTAGTTTTTCCATGAGCGCTCTGTTAATGATAAGATAGTTTTAAACAGATTTGTTTTTCAATAATATCAAAAAATGTTTGTAAAAACCCTGTTCTTTTAAAATTTAAAAAAGAACATTCAAATAATAGCGAGTATATTTAAATTCTGATACTGTTAAACTGATTAATCGTGTTGTTATGCTTCAACCAAAGCGCCTGCTTTCTATCGATGTTTTCCGCGCAATCAATATGTTTTTTATGATTTTTGTGAACGACCTCAGTGGGGTGCGTGATGTTCCGGCCTGGATTGATCATGTGAAGGACAATGAAGACGGTATGCATTTCGCCGATTCTATTTTCCCTTTGTTTTTATTCATAGCAGGTTTATCAATACCCCTTGCCATAGGGAGGAGGTTAGACAAGGGCGATTCCTTTGGGAAAATCGCCGGTTATATTTTGCTGCGTTCATTTGCGCTGATAGCAATGGGCTTTTTTCATGCCAATATGGAAGAGTATAATTCAGCTGCTGCCATTTTACCTCTGGGCGTATGGGAGCTCCTGTTAACCTTAAGTTTTTTCCTGGTCTGGCTCGATTATCCTGAAACATTGGCGAAAGCTAAGAAATACGCGCTTATAGGGATAGGTGTAGCCACGCTTGTTGTTCTCGCATTGCTGTACAAAGGCGGTACTATGGCAGCACCGAAAGGCTTAGCGCCATCGTGGTGGGGTATTTTAGGTATCATAGGATGGGCATACCTGGTTTGCGCAGGTATTTATCTGCTGGTAAGAGGCAATTTTACCGTATTGGTTATTGCAATGCTTTTGCTGGTTGGCATTAACGTTGGCATGCACGCCGGGTGGTTTGATTATACAATATGGGTTATTAATGACGGCGCGTCAGTTTCGTTAATGATGTTCGGGGCGTTGGTATCGTTATTATATGCAAAGCTTATTGCCAAAGGTAGTTATAGCAGGGTATGGCTGATATTTACCATAGCTGGAATTGCTTTGATAGCACTTGGGTTTTTTGTGCGCCCCTACACCGAAGGCATTTCAAAAATACATTCAACCCCCGCATGGGTTTTTATATGCACAGGTATAGGTATCCTGTTTTTTGAGTTAATGATTTGGCTGATTGATGTAAAGGGGAAAAAACACTGGTTTAAAATTATCAAACCCGCCGGTACAAGTACCCTTACCTGCTACCTGATCCCCTATATAATTGTTGCCGTTTTTTATATTGCTGATTTCAACTATCCCCATTTTTTAAACTTCGGTACCGGCGGCGTTATCCGCTCATTCGCGGTTTCATTTATTGTGATTATCATTACCGGTTTCCTTGAGAAAGGAAGGCTCAGACTTAAAATATAATATGCTGACAAAACAATTTGAGGTATTTATTCAATCGCACGCCAAATTTCCTGTATTTATATTGGGAATGTTTTGGTGTTTATTTTTGCCCGCCGGCTACCTTCAGGCGCAATCAAACAAGGTGATAATCGGTTATATAGGCGGCTTCAGGGGGCTGGTGAAAACCGAACTGATAGATGCCGGAAAACTTACGCATATCAATTATGCATTTGTGGATATTAAAAATAACCGGGCCTGGCTTCACAAAGAGGCAACGGATACCATTAATTTCCGGCATTTAAACCTGCTTAAAAAGCAAAACCCCGCCCTGAAAATTTTAATTTCGATTGGCGGATGGACCTGGAGCGGGAAATTCTCGGATGCAGTATTGTCTGACACTTCCAGGCAGGGTTTTGCTGCAAGCGCCGTCGGTATCATAAAAAAATATGACATGGATGGTATTGATATCGATTGGGAATATCCGGGTCAACCTGGTGACAAAGGAAATATTTACCGTCCGGAAGACAAACGGAACTATACCCTTATGTTTAAGGAACTCCGCCGGCAATTGGATGACCTGCAAAAGCAAACTGGTAAAAAATACCTTTTAACTACAGCTGTGGGGGCGTTTAAAGCCTTTGTTGACAATACCGAAATGGCAGAAGTACAAAAATACCTGGATTATATTAATCTGATGACATACGATTATTCACGGGAACATATCGCCTCGCATCATACCGGTCTATATCAATCAAAATCATATAAGGCGCATAATAATGCCGATAACGGAGTAGCTGTGTTTAAGGCGGCAGGTGTTCCCGCCGGCAAGCTGGTGATGGGGATAGCCTTTTATGGCAAAGCCAACATCCTGGTTGATGGCGCAAGGGGCCTGGGCGATTCCGTGGCCACATATACAAGAGGCTATGGTTATTCGACCATTAAGGATAGTGTTTTAAAAATCCCGGGGTTTAAAGTCTATCGCGACAGGCATGCGAAAGCCGATTATATTTTTAACCCTTTAACCCGGCAGTTTATAACGTTTGACGATGAATGGTCGGTAAAGAAAAAATGCAAATATGTCAAACAACAAAAGATGGGAGGTGCGATGTTTTGGGAATATGATTCGGACCTGAAAGGATATTTGCTGGACGAGATAAATAAGGTGTTGAAATAATTAAAACACCCTTAAACAAAAAAAAGAGGAAGCTGACGCTCACTCTTTTCTAAGTAACTGACCTCATTATTTATCATAAAGAACTAATTGGTTATACCGATAATAATAATTGCACAAATATAAAAACTATGGAGTTAACAGACTAATTTTTAACAAATATTTAACATATTTTTTTCACCAAAAACATTATTTATTGACGAAAACTTACCAACAAATGGCATTTACTAACAAATTTGTGGTTAAATGAGTGATATTTTAGATAAAGTTGCTTATTCGATATGTAAATAGATTGATACGAGGCTATGATTAGGAAAAAGTGTATTAAATTGCCCTTGTTCTAGCTAAAACCCCAAAATTTAAACTAAAAATAGCTAAAACTGCCCGGATTTGAAATTGAGAATTACATTGATTTTTTTTTGCTGCATGATCATTTTGCGCCTTGATGCGCAAAAAAGTAACGCCAGATATCATTACCATATTCGCCCGGCTACGTCTCCAATTACCATAGATGGGATAGCAGATGAACAGGCATGGCAGGACGCAGCAGTCGCTGAGAATTTTTGTATGGTATTGCCGATGGATACCAGCAAAGCCAATGCCTGCACCGAAGTAAGGATGGCTTATGACGGGAAGAATATTTATATACTGGCTATTTGTTATAAACCCCTTGCGGGCCCTAACATGGTGGAATCGTTAAAGCGGGATTTCAGCTTTCAAAAAAACGACAATTTTATTTTCTTCATGGATACCTTTAATGACCAGACCAGCGGCTATTCGTTTGGGTCAAACGCCGCTGGGGCTGAATGGGACGGCACCATGTACGAAGGCGGAAAAGTTGACTTAAACTGGACCAATAAATGGGTTTCGGCGGTAAAGGACTATCCTGACAAATACGTTTTTGAGGCGGCCATCCCTTTCAAATCTATACGATATAAGAAGGGCATATCCGAATGGGGTATTAATTTTAGCCGTAATGACCTGAAAGCTACCGAAAAATCGAGCTGGGCGCCCGTGCCCAGGCAATTCCCTACAGCATCGCTGGCTTATACCGGCACTTTGATATGGGATTCCCCGCCGCCTGACCCGGGGTCAAATATTTCAATTATCCCTTATGCCTTAACCAGTATCAGTAAAGATTATACTGACAATAAGCGTGTTGCCGTAAAAGCAAATGCCGGGGTTGATGCAAAAATTGCGCTTTCTTCAGCGCTCAATCTTGATGTTACGGTAAATCCCGATTTTTCGCAGGTGGATGCTGATAAGCAGGTTATTAATTTAAGCCGTTTTGAACTTTTTTATCCTGAAACGAGGCAGTTCTTTTTAGAGAACGGCGATCAGTTTGGAAATTTTGGCTATTCATCCATTCGCCCGTTTTTTTCCCGCACAATTGGCTTAAAGTCAAACATCATCGGCGGGTTCAGGCTAAGCGGTAAACTCGATAAAAACTGGCGCATCGGGGTGATGGATATGCAAACGGCAAGTAACGACTCGTTGCCGGCACAAAATTTTACAGTGATTGCCCTGCAGCGAAAGGTATTCGCCCGCTCCAATATTGGCTTCCTTTTTGTAAATAAACAGGCTTTTAATTACCTGGATATACCCGCCTCAAGTCAGCCCGATAATTCGAGGTACAATGCCAATATGGGGGTTGAGTTTAACCTGGCTTCGGCTTCAAATGCATGGACAGGCAAAGAACTTATTTTAAAATCATTTACACCTGGCAAAAACGGGCATGATTTTACCGATGCAGGTAACCTTCAGTTTACAAATAAATACTGGACAGTGGGAGGGGAGTACGAATATGTGGGCGGCAACTACAATGCCGGAGCGGGTTATGTACCCCGGCATGGTTATTTTAAGTTAAACCCGGTTATTGCATACCTTTTTTTCCCTGCCGGCGGCCCGGTACTTAGCCATGGCCCGCAACTGAACCTTACGGATTACTACGACGGCTCTTTTAATCCGACTGATAACCGCAGTTTCCTGTCGTACCTGGTTACTTTCAGGAACAGGAGTACATTAACGGGTTTGGTAGAGCACGACTATGTGAAATTGCTGTCCCCATTTGATCCTACAAATTATGTTGGCCATTCACTTGAAACCGGTAATAAGAGCCATTGGGACAATTTGGAGCTTTCTTATTTCTCGGTACCCCAAAAGGTGTTTACATACGATTTCACTTTTGATTATGGCGGATACTACGATAACGGAAAAAAAATAAGCCTGGCGACCGACGTTGGTTACCGTTTTCAGCCATTTGTGAATATTCAGTGGAGCACAACCGTAAGTGAATTGCAACTGCCTGCACCCTGGAACCGGAACACCTTTTGGCTGATCGGGCCGAAAGTTGATGTAACCTTAACCAATAAATTTTTCATGACGGGCTATTTTCAGTATAACCAGCAGGGCCGCAACTTTAATATCAATACCCGTTTGCAATACCGTTACCGTCCGGCTTCCGATTTCTTTATTGTTTATACCGATAACTATTTGCCCAGGCCCTTCAATGTTAAAACCCGGATGCTGGTGTTTAAGTTTACGTATTGGTTGAATAATTAGTGAGTGGTTTATTGGGTGAGTGGTTGATTTAAAACGAAGTTTTTTAAAAACTTATCGTAAATGTGTGCATGGGCAGCTCGTATGAATAACTGATGTCCCAATGGTATAAATTGCAGATATTTTTAACGATGGTTAAGCCGAGGCCGGTACCTTCAGATTTTTGGCCTTTTTGAAAACGCTCAAATAATGTTCCGGCATCCAGCGGTTTTTCAGCTCCTGTATTTTGAAATACAAGTTTATCTGCGGTTTGGGTAATTATGAGCCGCCCGTTTTGGGTGTTATGCCTTATGGCATTGCTGAACAGGTTATTGAGCAGAATATCAATCAAATACTTGCTGGCTTTGATTTGCTTTTCCTCCAGGCGCGCGCTAACCAAAATATCTTTTGACTGTGCCAGTTCACTAAATTGCCTTGTCTTCTGATTAATCAGCCCATCCAAATTTAATTCTTCAGCGTCATCAACCAGGTTGTTTTCAATCTTTACCAGCAATAATAACGACTGGTTAAGCCTCGAAAGCTTGCCCGCAGCCGAATAGATATCATTAATCTGTTCAAATTGTTCGGGCTTCAGGGTTTCATCCTGTATAAGTGTATCAAGTTTGGCAGTAATTACAGCTAAAGGGGTAAGCATTTCATGCGAAGCATTTTCGGTAAAATGCTTTAAATTCACATAATCATTTTTTACTCTTAACGACATTGTTTCAACCACTTTGTTCAGTTCGTTAAACTCATCAACCTTGTCGCTTTTAAGATGGAAGGGGTTACTGTCGGATATATTGAAGGTTTTTATTGCATTCAATGTGTCGTAAAATGGCCGCCATAGCCCGTTCAGAATGTATCTGTTGGTAATAAAAAGTATGACTAATAACCCCACCATCAACGCAAGGGTAATAGCGCCGATTATCTGTATCAGGTATTCAGTACCTTTCCTTGAAATTGTTATGGTAGTTATGTAATGCTGTCCTTTTAACGAGATCAGACTCCTTATAGCGCGGCCCGCTTCCGTTTTTTTCTCTTTTGGATCACAGTAAGGGGCATCAAAATACCTTGTTTTTAAACTCGTTTGGCTGGTTTTTGTAAAGGTTGTTTGGTCCTCATCAAAATCAACCTGTTTGGGTAATTGCCCGTTCAGTTTTACATAATCCTCAACCTCTTCAAATTCTTCGGTCAAATCCCGGTTGAGTTGCTGTTGTGCAATATAATTTATGGCAAAAAAATAAATCAATGCCCCCGCAAACAATACCGATATTGTAATGATAGTGCTCGCCTTATTGTAATGTGCCCATAGCTTCATTCTGCCTTAAATTTATAGCCAATTCCATAAATTGAGCTCAGGTAATCATTGCATTTTGCGTCCAGGAGTTTTTTTCGCAGGTTTTTGATGTGGGTATAGATGAAGTCAAAATTATTATGCATATCCATCTCGTCGCCCCATAAATGTTCGGCAATTGCGTTTTTTGAAATTACTTTTCCTTTATTGGCAATAAAATACAGCAGCATGTCGTATTCTTTTCTTGTTAGTATAACGGGGGTTTGGTTTACGTCAACGGTCCTGCCGAGCAGATTAATAACTATTTCATTAAAAACCAGTTTGTTATTACTGTTAAAGGCTTTACGCCTGTAAATTGCAACCACCCTTGCTTTAAGTTCGGCCAGGTGGAATGGTTTTGTTAAGTAGTCGTCTGCACCAATATTAAGGCCTTTCAACTTATTATCCAACGAATTTCGTGCCGATATGATGAGCACGGCTTCGTTTTTCATTTGTGTTTTAAGATATTCTAAAATGGCAAAGCCATCTCCGTCAGGCAGGCCAATATCTAATAAAACACAATCATAATCGTAGTTGGACAGCTTTGTAATTGCAACGGCTAAACAACTGCAACTTTCACAAATATTACCATCTTCATTAAAATAGTTGGTAATATTATCGCGGAGCGCTTGCTCGTCTTCTATAATCAGGAGTTTCAAAAGGTTTTTTTATCAAATATACTATTTGAAATTGAAGTAATTCTGTAGATAAATCATACCTTAATTTAAAATAGTTAATAAAGTGATTTTGCTACAGAATTACTACAAAATAAGTTTATATTTTTAGAAAAAATATGACCGCATATATAAAATATGCCAGAACAATGCAGAGCCACATTTGTTATTCAGAAAGTTCAGCCCGGCTTTCCGGACCTGATGGATGGCCCGGTCCCTACACTGGCTCCTATATAGGCGGGATAGGACAATGACTTAATTTTAAAAAAAATATGACAAATAAAGAAGCAGTTAGGATGGACGTTGTTCATTCCCTTAAAGTGAAAAAATATTCGGCGCCTATACGTCTTTGGCATTGGGCAAACGCCGTTGTAATCAGCGGCTCACTAATCACAGTGCTCATCAATTCAACTATAACCGACGATCATTCGACTTCTTCATTCCTGAAAGATGAATTACAAAAATCAAACGTCAGCATCAGCAATGACCAGGCAAGGTCGGTAGCGGGTGCCCTTAGCGACCGGGTGTGGGACGTGCACGTTTATTTTGGGTACTTTTTGGCGGCGTTACTTCTGTTCAGGCTCTTGCTTGAGTTTTTTCAGTTAGCCGATCAGAAGGTTATCCGCAGGATAAAAAACGCTTATGTGCAATTTAAGACAATAAAACAAAACAGGCAGGAGAGCCGGCATGAACTTGCGGTGAAGAGTCTGTATGCGGTGTTTTATGTATTGCTGGCTATGATGGTAGTTACCGGTTTGTTCCTTGCTTTTGAGGATGCCATGACGCCGTTTAAAGCGATCAGACAGTCGGTAAAAAGCGTGCATGGTTTTTGCATGTATTTGATATTGGGCTTTATTGCAGTTCACATTGCAGGGGTATTCCTGGCTGAAAGAAAGGATAACAAGGGGATAGTTTCGGATATGATCAATGGGGGAGCGGGAGATTAAGGGTGGGATGATATATAAGTTAAAAAGATTGCCTTTTTAAAAAAGGGCACATTCCGTTATTTTGTTTTAAATTTGCAATGCAATTTTACACTTCATAATCTATAGTTAAGGATTAAATGACCTTGTCTATAATGTTTTGTTAATATTAATGTAATATTGTCCAGGTTCTGAAATACCGTTTGATGCTATATCAAACAGTATTTCAGAGCCTGTTTTGACTAATTCAGTTCATGTCTCCTGAAGCAACTCAATTTATTATCCATTACGGCTACACCGCCATTTTCATCCTGATCTTTCTCCAGGAGATAGGTGTCCCGAACCCGCTGCCAAATGAATTGGTGCTCATGTTCTCGGGGTATCTTGCCTTTACCGGCGCCTTGTTTTTACCTTTTGTGCTGTTGTCTGCCATTAGTGCCGACATTATCGGGGCAACTATTTTATATCTCACTTTTTACTTTTTCGGCGCGTATATTTTAAGTCATAAACCAAAGTGGCTGCCAATTTCAACTGAAAAAATCAATAAAATCGCCGAAAGGGTTTCACAGGGAGGGTTATGGTCAGTGTTTTTAGGCAGGGTAACGCCCTTTATCCGGGGCTATGTTTCAGTTATTTCAGGTTTATTACAAATAAAACCAAAACAATACCTGCCGCTGGTAGTGATAACCGCTGTATTGGTTAGCTGCACTTATGTGGTGACAGGCAGATTGCTTGGCCCTTACTGGACCCAGGTAGCAGCCGAAATTGTCAAAGTTAAATTTGGGGCCCTGGGAGTAGTAATATTAATAATTTTGTGGGTTTTATACCGTCATAATAAAAAAAATGCAAAAAAATAAAGTTAAAGATAGCGGGGATGGCGGCGGCGAAGTTGCTGCAGATAAACAAAAAGGACATGTTATGAAAATACACATGATATCCGAAACTGCTTTTGTTGCAAAAGGGCAGGGTGTTGATACTGCATTTATTGAACTGGTTGAATTATTAAGATCAAAAAATGATGTAGAGGTTGTAGTTAATGATGAGGGGACAGGTGATTTGCTTCATTCACATACTTACGGTCCCTATTTTTTTTGGAAGGGAAGAAATTATAAAGGCCGCCGGATTCATACTGTTCATGTGATCCCCGATTCGATCAAGGGATCATTGCCGTTGTGGAAGCTTTTATATCCCCTGGCAAAATCCTATTTTCGAATGGCTTTTTCTTATGCTGATATGCTCATAGCCATTTCGCCCATGGTTGAAGATGCTATAAGGGAATTAGGCGTAAAAACCCCCGTTGTGCAAATATTTAATCCAATTATTGCCGGGAAATGGATCCGGACACCCGAAAACCGAAAGAGAGGGCGGGAAATGCTTGGTTTAAATGAGCATGATAAAGTAATATTGGGCGTTGGGCAGCTACTGGACAGAAAAGGAGTAGAAGATTTTATTGCCGTTGGCGAAGCCCTGCCAAATGTGAAATTTGTGTGGGTTGGCGGCAGGCCCTTCGGCATATTGACGGATGGGATAAAAAGGATAAATGAAAGTATTGCAAATGCTTCGGAGCATATCCATTTTGCCGGGATGTTTGATTTGAAGGATATGCCTGCAATATATGCGGCAGCGGATATTTTTTTATTCCCTTCGTACCAGGAGAATTGCCCGCTTGCACCGCTTGAAGCCGCCGCCTGTGGGATGCCGGTTGTTTACCGCGATTTAAAGGAATATGCCCTGCTATACAAAGCCCCCTATCTGAAGGCAGCAAATAATGCTGACTTTATAGAACTGACAAGCAAATTGATCAGTGATGACAGCTTTTACAACGAAGCCCTTAAAACTTCGGAAACTTTAATAGAGCAATTTGACGGGAATACGATAAGGGCAGAGTTAATTGATCTGTACAAACAGGTGCTAAAGACTAATGCTGTTAAAAATAAATGAAAACATTTGGATAATGCAATGGTTTAATATCAGTGCGGCAGATTTTTAATTTATTAAATGAAATGTTCAGCACTTAATAAAGCGAACATGAAATACTATTTTACGTTGATCGCCCTTTTTATTTCAGCGCCCTTTTTTGGCGCCCTTGCACAGCATTATTCGCCGGTTGAACAAGGTTCGCTGGTGCAGTTCAAAGTAGTAAACCACCTTATTTTTAAAACTACCGTAACCGGGACGTTTAAAGGACTGAAAGGGGCCATTGTTTTTGACCCCCATAACCTTTCTGCATGTTCATTTAATGTTTCTGTGGCGGTTGAAACCATTAATACAGGGATTGGCATGCGGAATAATGACCTGCAAAAAGAAAAGTATTTTAACCGGCAAAAATATCCGCTGATCACAATTAAATCTCAAAGCATAAAAAAGGGTACAGGGAATAACGGATATGTTTTATTGGCCAGCCTTACCATGAAAGGGGTGACAAAAACCATCTCCTTTCCTTTCACTGCAATACCTGAAAAAGGCGGTTACGAGTTCAAAGGTCATTTTGAATTAAATCGAATGGACTTTAACGTAGGGCCAGATAATTCAATTGATAAAAATATTAAGGTTGGTTTGTTAGTAATGGCCAGGCCGTAAAAGCAAATCAACCTTAATTAAATGGTCTTAATTTCTGTTTTAATTTCCGTTACTTGCAAATGATGCTATTTGCTGCACAAAGTTCTCCGGGGATACATTAGGGAAGCCATCCCAGGTTGTTAATACCTTGCCATGCTCATCAACAAGCAGGGTGTAGGGGAATTTGCCTTCAGGGTTATATTTATCAGCCAGGGCTTCATTACGCTGGGTTTGTTCCTTGCTTAATTGGTTTTTCTTTTGACGGGGAAAATCGGCCCGTAGCAAAACAAGATGGTCAGCGGCATAGTTTTCAAAAGTGGCATTTTCCAATATTTCTTTTCTTTCCCTTATGCACGGCCCGCACCAGTCAGACCCTGAAAAACTAATCAGTATCAGTTTATGCGTTTTGGAAGCCTCAGCAGTGGCTTCCTTGAAATCGCCCAGCCAGCTAACGTTGGCAAAAAGACTAAGGACAAAAAAAGCGGTTAGTAGTTTCATAGTTTAAATGATATACGTGTTTTTAAACGATTTATTACAACAATAGTACAGATTGATTCTGAATTTGAAATGAAATTGTTTTTTTTTAACAGATTTTAACAAAAGAACCGGCTGCTATTTAAAAAAAATAAAATTTTAAAGTATTGATTGTAAATTGGTTGACATTTAATTCCCGGTAAAAAGGCCATTTTTTTCAAAAAAATGTAAATTTATTTTTGAAGAATAGTCCATACATCCTATATTTGCAATCCCAAAACGAAGGGAGTTTAGCTCAGCTGGTTCAGAGCATCTGCCTTACAAGCAGAGGGTCACTGGTTCGAACCCAGTAACTCCCACTTACCTACCTTTGACAAGGTGTTAAAACCCTCTAAATAGCTTATTTAGAGGGTTTTCTCGTTAATTACCCATTCAACAACCTTTAAGAAAGCCAAACTTCTGAACACCTAACTGACTACCTGAATTAAGTTTTTAACTTAGGTGTTCAAATGTGCTATAACGCATTGAAATTTAATTAATTAGCGAGATTAATTAGGGATCATACGCACCAAAAGTCAAGCACCTTTTGAACACCTGAAAAAGAACTATAAACAGGATGTAATGAATTAATAATCAAAAAAAAAATTATTTTATGAAAACATCACAGTCATTCCGCGTTTATTTCACGATCAAAAATGATAAAGAAAAAGATGGTAAAGCCCCGCTTTACGCTTGCGTAACCGTCAATAAGGAAAAATGCTTTATCGCGTTGAAACAAAATATTGAGGTTAGTATATGGGATTTTGGAAAAGGTGCCGCAAAGGGTACAAAAAATGAATCAAAAGAACTTAACGCATATCTGGATGATGTGCGATTAGTTTTAGGTAACCATTATAAAGATCTTCAGCTAAAAGGTAAAATGATTACGGTAAAATCAATTAAAAGTCTTTATCTCGGCGAAAAAGACGAGGTTTATACTTTAACCACCCTGTTTGGCTATCATAATGAAACGGCAAAAGAGGAGTTGAATCCAGAGACACTTAAGCATTATTTCGTCACCCAACGTTACCTTATCAAGTTTTTAGAGGAAAAATATAATTCAACTGACATATATCTTCATCAACTGGATTTTAGGTTTATTAAGGATTTCGAAGTATACCTTAGAAACCATAAGCCAAAAGGTCACCAGAAACCATTAAAAAATAACGGTGTAATGAAACATATGGTAATGTTGAAGAAAATGGTCCATCTGTCGTTGAATTTAAGGTGGATCGATATCGATCCTTTCGTGGCTTATAAAATAAAAATTCATAAAGTTAACCGGGAGCAGCTTTCTGAACTGGAACTGAATAAAATAGAAATTAAGAATTTTACTGTCGGGCGGCTTGATATGGTACGAGATATGTTTGTTTTTAGTTGTTATACAGGTTTGTGCTATGTAGATATGATAAACCTGACCCCGGTCAATATTGTGTTGGGAAGTGACGGAGAAAAGTGGATCAGAACTTTCCGGGAAAAAACGTCCATTCCTGTTAATGTACCACTATTACCTAAAGCAATTAAAATACTCAAAAAATACGAAAATAATGAAAGGTCACTTGCCGACGGTAGAATATTTCCGGTGATCTCAAATCAAAAGGTAAATAGTTATTTGAAAGAAATTGCCGATGTCTGCGATATTGCTAAAAATATAACGTTCCATATCGCCAGACATACCTGTGCAACGACCGTCATGCTCACAAATGGAGTTCCGATTGAAACTGTAAGTAAGTTATTGGGGCATTCTAAAATTGCCACGACACAAATCTATGCCAGGGTTATAGAAAACAAAATAAAAGAAGACATGAAAGCCCTTCAACAAAAATTACTAACTCGATCTCTTCCCGTTTTAGACGACCACAATAAAGAATAGTGCTTATTCAGGAGGACATTCCTCCTGAATTTTGTGGCTACTGGTTCGAGCCCAGATGGGCGCACAAACCTCTCTTTTCAGAGAGTTAAAAACCCTCTAAATCGCTGATTTATAGGGTTTTTTCATTTATTATCCCCTCAGCCACCTCAATTCTTGACCAGGCAAACGCCGCAATGGCGGCTATTACCGACGCACTTGCAGATCCGGGCATAACAGATGATATGCAGACGGCGCTGAACAATTTGCATAACTTCCTGCAAGAAGTAAGCGATAACCTTATCGAACAAACTGAACAAGCCTGGGCAGACGCGCTTTCCGCGCAGAACAAGCAGTTGCAGGCCTTTGCCCAGCAGATCGGCGCTGAAGTAAAAAAGTTAGCTGTAGTTTCGGACGCTATAAAAAAGGTCAGCGACACGGTCGGCACTTTGGTCGGCGTGGTAAGCGGCCTCGTGTCCGGAGGTATCTTGTAGGAAATTCACTAATTTTTAACCATAACCCCTTATTATCATGAAAAAATTACTATTCGTTCTCTTTTTACTCGCTGCCTGTTGCAGGTTTGCCTACGCGGACAACCCATCGGAAAGGATACCACAAAAAAGGATACCACCCACCAGACTGTCGTCGGTAGCGGAGCGGCTGCCAATTCCCCGGCGAAGTCGGCAGGAAAGGGGAGCAGCACCAGCACCCCAACGGTTGATCCAAAAAGCGTGGTAGCGACTTGCCAGCCGGCAAGCGGTTTTACCCCTTATGTTGGGTGCTTTTTGATCGTGCTCATTTTAGGCATATTCTTTGGATTCGCCATCTGGTCAAATCTGTTGAAAGATGCCGTCATGGACGTCGCCGCCTTTAAAGCTGCTGCTATACAAGCTAAAAAAATGGTTCCCGGCGGCGACATCAACAAGGTGGACAAACCATATAGTCTTGCCCGCAGCCAGCTCGCGGTATGGATCGTCGTAATCGGCTGTTCCTACATTTACCTCGAAATGTGTAAATACAATATGGTTCCCATTCCCATAGTTGATAAGACCTTACTTGGATTAATGGGTATAAGCGCAGCCACTGCAGCAGCCGGGAACATCATTGACAATAATGCAACGCCAGAGCAGCAGGGCCTCATCGGCCCTTCTGAAGGCTTTTTCAAAGATATCATGTCGGATCAGAACGGCATTAACATCCACCGTTTCCAAGACGTCGTCTGGACCCTGATAGCGGTAACCCTTTATCTCTCGCAAATCCCGGACGTAACCTGTGGCTATCTTCCTTCCTTGGATGCCACGCTGGTTAGCCTGACTGCGGTAAGCAGTGTAACTTATTTGGGCTTAAAGATCAACGAGAATAAGCCACCATTAATACCGACGGCTGCACCAGCAGGCGGAGTGCCAGCAGATGAAGCAGCCGACCCAGACGGACCTGGCGGTGGGATGGCAGATGCTGAAGAATAACTGTAAGGACAACTATCCAGCCGGACTGAAACACCGGCTGGAAATTACCGCTAAAGCAAAGCGAATTATTTTAGATCGTCAGTGCTTCCCCTAAAAAGGTCGAGGTCCATATCATTGATGACGCCATCCTGCGCGCCGTAATACTGCCAGATCGTTTCCTTTGCCCAGCCGGAAGGCATGCCCGGCGGCTGGGTTTGATAGGAAGCGATCCAAAGCGAGTAAGCTTCGAAAGCCGTCGTATTGTCCAGGTATTCCGACATAAAACTCCTGGCCGTGTAGACGATCGGCGTGCGGCCGGTTTTCGCTGCCAGCAGCTGCAAAAAGTCGCCGGCAAGCTGGATGCAGGCAATTGTAAAATCAAAACCGCAATTCATAAAATTATCCAGCTGATCCATCGCCGCTGCCTGGAAGGTCAGGAAGTGATAAGCTCCCGGAATGACATGCTTTTGCTGCAATATTTGCAGGTAGCCCTGAAACTTGTTATCCTTAAATGTCGCCCCCTGGCTGGCCTTGCAGTAGGCAAACTGGACATGGGGCGATAAATTCACCCAGTCGATTCCGACATTATGATGCGAAATATCCATACCCTGCGGCACTAGATTATCCAGTACGGCCCAGGTCGCCAGCCCGACTATACTATCGGCAACCAGGCCCTGGTCTGTTTGAAACCGGCCCGCTGCCGCCGCAGTGTTGTCCCCGAAATCGCCGTCGATAGTGACCGGGTAACCCAGCACGCATAAATCGCGCTGTAATATCCTGACTTCAGCTCCCTTTGAGCCGTTAGAAAGTGTACTCATGTTTCGTTTGCTTTAGCATTTAAATCGGTCAATTAAGCTTTTCCCCAGCCGGCCTGCAATACCCGCATATAGTTTGCAAAACAAATCTTATCGATATCGTCGGAGGTGATCCCGTCGATAGCCGCAATAGCATTGACCAAATCCTTCATCATCCGGTCGCCGCCCAGGTCCTCCGGTATAGTCGTAAAACCGTCCATATCGGATCCAATGGCAATGTGGTCATAAGTGCCTTTTACCCCATCGCTGTCCGGCGCGTCGCGTATGCTGATGATGGTTTCAATAATCGCCGCAATGCCTGGCAAATGGTCGTCATCACCGGTTAGCCAGTAATCCATAAAAATCACGCCGCATAAGCCATTGCAATCCTTTATTTGCCGGATATCGTCCCAGGTGGGCAAATAGGCCGCGAAGGCCGGGATCATGCCGGGGTTGTGCTTTAAAGCGACTTCCTGAACGCCGGTATGCGCGAACAGCAAAGGCCGCTTATTAGCGCCCCTCGCATTATTTCGTGCGAATATCATTTGTTTGGCGCCCTCGTGACAATGCACCAGGTCAATGAGGATCCCAAGGTCCAGCATCTTATCGATCGCCTGGATCGCCAGGTCACCATTGTAGCCATTCGCATAGGTCACCTGTTTGGTCGGATCGTAACCCAGCTGGGCGGCCAGTCCCGGGGGAATACCACCGGAAGAGGATACGAGGATATTCTCAAAAAAGTGCCCGACCGTGATCTGGCAGACCCCCAGGTCAAACAATTCCTCCAGGTTAGCGAGCAGCGTCTCCGCGTCGATCGGCGCGTTGCCCAATGCATGCGCCCCCTCAATACTGTGTAAAAATACCGTCTTGCCATCGCTGGTCTTTTCCAGCAGGTCGGCATAGCCGTAAGCGATAGCCACGTTGCCGGTGGGGCCGCCTATTTCGTTAACGGCATAGGCGATGTCATTTTCAAAAACGGCGATGTAGTTCTTGATCTGTTCAAAAGAGGCTGAAGGCGAAGAAGTATCCTCGACAATAATAGGCAGTCTGTCACAAAGCAGTTTGATGGCCGCCATGCCTAAGGTCATCAGCACATTCTTCATCTGCTCCGTTTTGATCTTTTTCTCGGGCAAATAATAAACAGAGACGCCCACGCCGACATTCCCGGATTGCATATTGGGAATGTTGACAAAACAATTTTCGCTGAAGTCGTACCCGACCGGCATCACCCCATCATAGACATGGTGGGAGGGAAACAGCCAGGTTTTCAGCGCAGGATGACAATGGATATCGATGACCTGTTGTTCGACATCGTGTTGGATTGCCGCATCGGCACTTTGCTCGTTCATATAGTTGGTTTTAAGGTTAGAGGTGATTATCGCCAAGGTTCCGGGTGATTTTGCCCATAATAAAATCCACCAGCGTAGACTTTAACTTATTCAGGGCGAAGAACTTTAGAATTTTTAACAGCCAGTTCAGTTTGATATCGCTAAGTACAATATCAATGAGGCGCCCGGCCCTTTTCGCCAGGTCGTCCTGAATCTGCTGCGCATTGTACTTTCCGGCCGGCCAGGGCGGGTTGTAGAGCGCCTGCGCCGGGGCGCCGCAAAGCGGCAGGATACAAAAATAGGCTATCCCGTCTTCGGTAAAGATGAAATCCCGGAACCTAGCTTGATTGTTTTCAATATCCAGCGGGATAAAAATCGGATTTTGGACGATCTCTTTCAGGGGAATAGCGAAACTGCTTTTAAAGAACTGCTGTGCATTCCGGCGACCGAGGAAATAATCATGCGCGCGGAAATCTTCGGATAAAAACGCGCCAAATGTACCTACAGCTGTCCCGGTAATTGAAGGCGTAACCGGTTGGTCCGTTACCGGGTCATACCGGACCGGCGCGATGATATAACGGCTGTAAACGTCTTCCTCCAGTGCCAGGCCGATCTGTTCATCGCTAAACATGGCATCATTCCTGATCGCACCGATCACCGAGGGCAATGTTTCCAATAAGCTATCCTGCCCTATATCGTACTGCGCTGAATAAACCGAGTCGGTATCCAGGGGGGCAACAATAATAATGCTCCGTTCAACGGTCGCGCCACTCCTCGGATTTTGCAGATGTCCCTCCGGCACCATATCCTGGTGCAAAAGTTCGAAGGGATCGGTATTGAGTATACCGCCGTCGCCGCACACGAAGCTATAGTCTGACCCGGCGGGTATAGCCAGCTCGCCGACATAACCCCTGCTTTTATAAACCGATTCGTTTTGCGTAATGGGCTGAACCCGGAAAGCGGCCGGAAAGGCGCAGGTGGCCAGGCAGGCGTCATGCAGCTGCTGATAACCGGATTTAAAAGTGGCCGCAGCGGTATTGTAGGGAATAAGAGTCGTATCCGGATAGACAGCGGTATTATTCCGCGCTAATTCAAACTTGACGTAGTCCGTATTTTTATAATAGATAACCTGCGTAGCGCCGATGCCCTTTGTGCGCAGCCAATAAGGAATTCCCCGTAAATTACTGACCGTTACGGTGGCCCGCAAGTTTTCAGCAATGTAGCCTCGGCTGAGCGTGTTGCCGAAATTATTAACCGTCAATGTGCGTCCGGCGATGTCAGGCAAGGCGTCACCGTTCAGCAAGCTTTTGATATTTCCGGATTGCAGGTCGGTAATATCCGATAACTGGCCGATCCCCAGTTCCTGTACCCAGATGGCATAAAGGTCATTATTCACTGCGCTGGTCAGGGGAGGAGCAGCAACCGGATCCAGTTTCCTGCCCAGGAAATTCAGCATCAGGCCGCAGGTCACACCGCCGCCGGAAGCGCCGGAAAGGCCGGTGATCATCACGTCATGCCACGGAACATCCCACTTGCTGTAATTATCGCCGAAATTCGCCCGGTTGAGGGCCTTTTGCCGCTCCCAAGCATCAAGCGCTTCGAGTAAGAAATCAATAACGCCTGCGGTATAGGCTCCGGCGGATACGCTGCCTGTTAAGGTTAAGCCGATTTCAAATGGTTTCATGATGAAATGGTGACAAGTTTAGATTGCCATTTAAAGCTAAAGACAAAATATGAAAATTGCAAACTAAGCGACATATTTTCAGCTATTTATGATGAATATTTTTAAAAATTCGCCATCTTTAGCCATCAATTGAATTTATGGATCAGAAATACACTCAGGAAATGATCGATGGCGCCCAGGCCCAGGTCACCAGCTGGCAAAAATGGCTGTTCGGCATTGGTATTTTAACCACGCTGCTGATCTTTGGCATCTTTTCAGCCCTTACCCTTCAGCAGCTGGAAGAGGTGCACAAAAGCATCGACAATTCGCCTAAACTACAGGATTCCGTTTTGCGCGCCCAGTTTGCTAAAAACGCGGCAAACGTCAGCCAAAGCACCTATAATAGCTTGGTGCTGCTGGAGAACGAAACGATCCAGCTGCGTTACCATAATGGCAATATGCTCCTGGAAGCGCAGTTGTATATTAAGTTCCTGGGGATGTTATCCGGCATGATCCTGGCTTTCCTCGGCGCGATATTCATCTTCGGTAAGTTCCGTGAATATCCCTTCAAATTGGGCGTGAAAGGTGGAACGGGCGGAGGGCCGTCGGTGAGCTCTCAGTTGCTGTCGACCTCGCCTGGTTTAGCCCTGGCGGTGATAGGCATGACGATCATGCTGGTGACGATTATAAATAAAAACCCGCTGACTTTAACCGATAGGCCCACTTATATACAAGCGGAAGTCGGCCAGGCCGCCGACACGACGAAGAAAACAGGAACGGGCAGCCAGCCTGCTATACCCTCCACTTTCGGGAACAAACACCAATAAAATGAAAAGATATGCCCTTGCGTTTTACTTTGCCCTGATTTCTGCCGCCTACGGCCAGCAAAAGGCGCAAACCCCGGAACAACAATTTAATTACTACTGGGCCAATAAGGACAAGATCGAAAATGGGGATGCGGCCGTTATTGAACAGGCCATTGCCGCGCTGACCGGATTGCAAAAAAAGGCCTGTCTGGGCGGTTGCCGTGACTTCCGCATTTATTTCCTGCTCGGCCGCTTCAATTGTGCTTTGCATAATACCCAGAGCCTGGATTATTTCAATACCTGCCTGACTTACACCCGGCAACTGACCGCTTCGGATATCGGGTTCCTGCACAGCTGTATAGCCAGCTGCCAGCAAGACCAGGCCTCGCCGGCAATTAACGTGCAGATCGGGATGCCTAAAGCCGGAGAGCGTGGCGGGATCCGCGCTTCGGTAAACGGCAGTTTAAATATGTCGGTATCCGGTGCGGATGAATTCCTGGGCAGCAAAACGGAGCTTTACCAGGCCAATAGCTGCAATTTATTTGACAACGGTTTGTATTTTCCCGCGTACCGGCGTTCCGAAAAGGACAGCGCAACCCGGCGTTACGGCACGTTTTTTAAAAGCCACGGCGAACAAGGCTGGCTGGAACCCTCCTCCTCGCGCAGCTTTTTACTTTACGCAGCAAAAGGCGGCCCGACTGTGCGCCTGCAACAACTGGAAACAACGTTAGCCCATTACCTGAAAAACTTCGGCCTGAAAAGGCCGACGCAGCTCATCGTGATTTTTTTGATACCAGCAAGAACTGCCACCAGGGCGCAGTACAAGCTATACAGCGAGGAGCACCCGGATCGCAAACCGGATGATTTGTTCGACCTCGACTTTCGCGATTTCGCTTTCCTCAAAGATGACTACCGGCGGACCCCGGGGGAGTATGCCTATAACAACCCTTACAATTATAGTATCGTATGTTATAAAAATTCAACCGGCTACCTTGATGAGGAACTCATGCACCTGGCCATAAATGCCAGTTATCCCGCTTGTCCCGACTGGCTGAACGCAGGAATGGCAACTTTATTCGAGCGCACTTCCAAAGCGCTGGTTCCGCTCAATAACAGCAGGCTGGGGGTCATTTATCACATTCCAAAGGAAAAATATCCCCTTTACTTAAAACAAACGCTGACAGAAAACCCGGATGGCCTAGACGATACCACTTACAGCGAACGCATGGCATTTTCAAGGTATTTCTGCTTTTATCTTTACAGTCGCCATTTGCTATCGCCGTTCATGAAAAAACTACTCGGTAACCTTTCACCGGACATAGGCAACGCCCGCCCGGACTTAGTCCAGCAACTATCTGCCCTCGGCCATTTTGCTGATCTAGATGCGATGGCTTCGGATTTCAGCACTTTCGTACAGGAACAAATCAAACTTTGTTATTCACCAGGCAGCCGTTTAAAACCGGCTTACCAGGGAACGCTGAATAATGATCAGTTGCATTAGGAATTATAAATTCGCACAAACGATCTCGTATAGTGCGGGATGGCGTATAAGTAAACCAGGATTTTTGAAATAAAAAGTAGAAAAGTTAAGATCAACAGAGCTGTAGTGACTAAAAAGCCCATAGCCAATAAGATGTGTAAGCCAGGATATCTTCGTTAACTCAACGGAAAGGTTAATAACGGCATAAAGGCCGATCAGGCATAAGGCCGATACGACTTAGCGACCTATTACAACAATTGTATCGGCGTAACCAAATCGCCCTGCCAACGCGATTGCAAGTTGTATTTTGGATCGATAATGATAATGCGCCTTATGTAATTACCAAACCGCTGCATCATACCCAAACGTTATTAAGTGAGGAAGCTGATGGAAAGATATTCAGCATTAAAGTGATATTGAATATTGAATTTTGAACTGGAACGTGAGTTATTAGGGTTTGGCGCCAAAATGAGGGTATTAGGGCCAAGAATATTGGTTAAGCAGATTAAGGATCAGTTGTATAAAACATTAGAGAATTACAAGTTGCCTAACGAAAGGGCGTGATTATATATGGCTAACATTACTTATTATATCTAACCAGAGTCAATACATATTCTTATAATGTGCCAATATTTACTGTACCTCATTGGTCGGCACTTTGATAAATAATCGTAGGCCGGGACTACAGACAACTTTACCATTTTCTCAAATCTGTGGGAGTGATTAAGAGCAAAGATATAGCCTTTATCAATATCGATAAAACGTTCGGTAGCAAAAAACAAAATTGTTCGTTAGTAAAAAACAATTTTGTTTGATAGCAAAATACAAGATAGTATTCCATAGATTTTGGTTAATAGAATAATAATTTAGTGAGCATTAAGAATGCTTTTTTAACATAGACCAAAAGACCAAATTCTTTTTAAAAAAGTGTTACAGATGTGTTACAGACCAATTTTGAACTTTCAAAAATAACCCGTAAATTGGCCTTTGTCAATCAGAAACGATGATTTGCCTCAAGGTAAGTTGGTTACCCCGAAAGCCTCATAATCTTTTGGTCCCTGGTTCGAGCCCAGGTGGGCGCACATCTTACCCTTTGGATGGGTCTGAAAACCCCTTAAATAG
>DHXR01000067.1:1301-3085 GCA_002413785.1 Mucilaginibacter sp. UBA5151 | reverse complement strand
AGGGCTTTGCCAATATTGGCATCAATAACCTTTTCGTCCGGGTCAAGCGTAAAGAAATAGTGATGGAACATCCTGATATGATCCCTTGCCTCTACAGGGATGTTATCTTTACGGTCAGCTGCAAAAGCTTCCAATGCTTTCCCATTTGCCAGTATATAAATATGCCTTCCGGCAAGGTCTGCCGCCTGATAGCTTTTGAACAGGGCAAAGCAAGAAATTACTGTACATGCCCCGATGAGCAGGTAACTAAACAGCTTTATATGCTTAAAAGCTGTTTCTATATTTTTGAGGTGTGCGAACATAGTATTGAGATTAAGAGGTGAGTTATTTATTAAGATTTTTGAGGTTCGATTTTTGACGATTGATACCTGTTCCCACTTTGATTTTTATCCTGGAAGTAAGGTTTTGAAACGGCACCCGATGCCATACTCTGGCTGGTGTTTTCCTTTTGATTTCCAAAAGCATCAGCGGCCATACCGCCACCCGCGCTTGCCGCGCCAACAACGGAATGGCTGGTACTGCTTACGATACTGTTCACCTTTTGCAGTAGCCCGTTGCCACCACCTGCATTGACTACATAATTGGCTACACTTGGTACGGTGAAATAACCGATGATGCCAATAATTAAAAAAATAAGGTAGGCCGTATCTGTTGCGCTAAAAAAAGTATCACCAGCATTTTGAACCTGTGAAATATCCAGTTTGAGCATATTTTCCTGCACCTTACCAATAATGGCACCGAAAATATTTGCTATGGGTAGCCAAAGAAAAACGTTGATATATTTTGCCAGCCATACCGTGAGCGTATGCTGAAAGCCATCAAAGACGGCTAATCCGAACACAATCGGGCCCAAAATGGCGAGTATGATCAAATAAAATGTGCGGATGGTATTGATACATAAAGCGGCAGCTTCATAAAGCACTTGCAAAACTTCCGACATCCATTGTTTGATCGTGTTACGGAAATTATAAGAAGCCTTTGACATAGCAAACTTCATGTCATTGCCCACGCTGCCCAACATACCTTCTTTGCTATCACTTTGATCATTGGGATGAGTATATTTGTACCATTTATCCCGGTCACCATCACCATTATCACCTACATACATTTGCCAGGTATCTGTTTTTTCAACTGCTGCTTCCTTTGCTTTTAATAAGGTTGCAATAGCGGTATCTGAATTTTGCACCATACCGCCGGTCGCGCTTACCGTTGGTTGCATGATCCCATTGATAACAGCAATAACTGTTGGAAACAATAATATGGCCAGACCCAGGGCAAAGGGGCGCATTAAAGGGTAAAAGTCTATTGGTTCGGCACAGGCAAGCTGTCGCCAAACACGGCTACCGATATACCACAATGCACCAAATCCAGCTAATGCCCTTCCTACTCCGATCAACTGGCTGCACATTGGCAGCATATCATTGTATACACCGTTTAGGGTTCCCTGCAAGCCTTGAATATCGGTGGCTAACCCTGCTGCTTTGGAAAATAAAGGAAAAGCGATCCCCGATACCGCAATTATTGCGGTTAAATAAACCTTCTTTTTCATAAAATTTGGATTAGTTATTTATACCATAAAGTTGTTTGAGCGTTCGCGTATCGCCGAGGTCTTTACTTCGCTGAAGGCTGAGCACCTCCCCTTGCCTGTTAAAGTGCCGGAGAAACTGGAGCTTATCAGAACTGCTGCCATAGATGCGGTCTATCGCACTCATGCGCTCATCATCAGACATGCGTAATTTGCCCGCTGTTAACACATTAGTCAATTCGTCAAGATTCTCCAAACT
>DHXR01000067.1:0-890 GCA_002413785.1 Mucilaginibacter sp. UBA5151 | reverse complement strand
TACTGCTATTATTGAATACCGTAAATCTTCTTCTCCGTTATGATATTGTTGTTTTCCTGCACCCGTTGGAAAGCATAAACTTTAACCTGATCTGCAAATGATGACGCAAAACGGTAATTATCCCGCATCGCAGTATGAATTACGCCGATGTGTTTTAATCTTTCCTCATCACTCATTTGAAGTTTGTTATCAGTAACCACATTTTGCAATTCAGTAATTTGCCCATTACAGTCTTTAAACAAGGCTGATTTTACCTGCACGATATATTGTCTTTCGTTTTCATTCAGGTTGGCCGTTTTATCCAGGTTACTCATGCGGGTAAGAATATCTTTTTGCCATTGCATGATATCGCTTACCTGTTTATTATTTTTCACGGCAGGATTAACATTTTTTAGGTTATTGTAATAAGTAGTATGTAAACCATTTTCTGAGGTGAGTGAGCCAAAAATTGAACTTAAGCCATTGTGTGCAATGTTATTACCTTGCTTGTAGTAGGCGGCATAAATCTGAAGAGCGGCAATTTGCTGTAACAAATACTTTGTCTGCGTTTTCTTTTGGTCAAACCATTCGGCGACGGTTTGCGCCTTTAATGTAGTGGCAATAGCCGATGCGGCTACGGTCATCATCACAAATGCAAGTAATTTTTTACTTTTCCGGCGGATCTCATCTGCCTGAATTTTCAAGCGTTTATTTGATTCCATAAAGTTTTTTAATTGATTGCGTGTCGTTTAAATCCTTACTCCGTTGCAGACTTAATTGAATACCCTGATTATTGAACTGGTGCATATCGTTATAATTTTCATCGAGGTGATCACTGGCATGATTAATCAATTCCAAACGCTGTTCATCTGTCATTTGCGTTTTAGTGGGACTAACAACGAGCATGATCT
>DHXR01000076.1 GCA_002413785.1 Mucilaginibacter sp. UBA5151 | reverse complement strand
GCTTTGCCAATATTGGCATCGATAACCTTTTCGTCCGGGTCAAGCGTAAAGAAATAGTGATGGAACATCCTGATATGGTCCCTTGCTTCTACGGGGATATTATCTTTGCGGTCTGCAGCAAAAGCCTCTAACGCTTTCCCGTTGGCTAATATGTAGATGTGGCTTCCGGCAAGATCTGCCGCCTGATAGCTTTTGAACAGGGCAAAGCAAGAAATTAATGTACATGCCCCGATGAGCAGGTAACTAAACAGCTTTATATGCTTGAAGGCTGTTTCTATATTTTTGAGGTGTGCGAACATCGTATTGAGATTAAGAGGTGAGTTATTTATTAAGATTTTTGAGGATCAATTTTTGAGGCCTGATACCTGTTCCCACTTTGATTTTTATCCTGGAAGTAAGGTTTTGAAACGGCGCCCGATGCCATACTCTGGCTGGTGTTTTCCTTTTGATTTCCAAAAGCATCAGCGGCCATACCGCCACCCGCACTTGCCGCGCCAACAACGGAATGGCTGGAACTGCTTACGATACTGTTCACCTTTTGCAGTAGCCCGTTGCCACCACCTGCATTGACTACATAATTGGCTACACTCGGCACCGTAAAATAGCCGATGATGCCAATAATTAAAAAAATAAGGTAGGCCGTATCTGTTGCGCTAAAAAAAGTATCACCAGCGTTTTGAACCTGGGAAATGTCCAGTTTAAGCATATTTTCCTGCACCTTACCAATAATGGCACCGAAAATATTAGCTATGGGCAGCCAAAGAAAAACGTTGATATATTTTGCCAGCCATACCGTGAGCGTATGCTGAAACCCATCAAAGACCGCTAATCCGAACACAATCGGACCCAAAATGGCGAGTATAATTAAATAAAACGTTCGGATGGTATTGATACATAAAGCGGCAGCTTCATAAAGCACTTGCAAAACTTCCGACATCCATTGTTTAACCGTATTGCGAAAATTGTATGAGGCTTTTGACATGGCAAACTTCATATCATTGCCTACACTTGCAAGCATACCCTCGCCACTTCCATTTTTTTCATCTGGATGTGTATATTTATACCACTTATCGCGATCACCTTCGCCATTATCACCTACATACATTTGCCAGGTATCCGTTTTTTCAACTGCTGCTTCTTTTGCCTTCAGCAGGGTTGCAATAGCGGTATCTGAGTTTTGCACCATACCACCAGTCGCGCTTACCGTTGGTTGCATGATCCCATTGATAACAGCAATGACTGTTGGAAACAATAGTATGGCCAGACCCAAGGCAAAGGGGCGCATTAAAGGGTAAAAGTCTATTGGTTCGGCACAGGCAAGCTGTCGCCAAACACGGCTACCGATATACCACAATGCACCAAAACCAGCTAAAGCCCTTCCTACTCCGATCAACTGGCTGCACATTGGCAGCATATCATTGTACACACCGTTTAGCGTTCCCTGTAAGCCTTGAATATCGGTGGCTAACCCTGCTGCTTTGGAAAATAAAGGAAAAGCGATCCCCGATACCGCAATTATTGCGGTTAAATAAACCTTCTTTTTCATAAAATTTGGATTAGTTATTTATACCATAAAGTTGTTTGAGCGTTCGCGTATCGCCGAGGTCTTTACTTCGCTGCAGACTGAGGACTACGCCCTGCCTGTTAAAGTATCTGAGAAACTGGAGCTTGTTTGAACTGCTGTTGTATATCCGGTCAATCGCCTGCATCCGTTCATGATCGGACATTCTAAGTTTTCCCGCCGTTAATACATTGGCAAGTTCATCCAGGTTTTCAAGGCTTTGTTTAACCAATTGCACATAAATATCACTCATGTAACTCAATTCGCTTGCGCTGAATGTGTTGCTTTGTTTAAAGCTACTGTAAGTACTTTTATATTCAGTGATCAGGCTGGCTTGCTGTAAAAGAATTTCCGCTATCCGCCCGTAATTCTTAACTGTTGGGTTAATGGATAATAGCCCGTTTAGGTAAACGCTGTGCAAGTCAAAGTTTCCTTTAGACAAAGATGACACTGTCCCATAGCCTTCCTTATAGATTTGATAACCTGTTTTCATATCCTTCAGAATACCTTTTAGTTGGGTCAACTTTTCGATGTTTAAAATCAATTGCTGCATTTCCTGGGCTTGTGCAGAACACCTGACTGCATTGCTAATCAAGACGAATATGATTAGGATACCAACTATATGTTTTAAATACTTTCTCATGACAAACTTTTTTTAATGGATACCATATAAACTTTTTGCAGCTACCGCATCGTTTCTTTCCTGTACCCTTTGTACTGCATATACTTTCACCTGATTTGAAAATGTTGCGGAAAAACGGTAATTATCCTGCATTGTATTATGTATTTTGCCAATACGACTTAACCTTTCCGCATCACTCATTTGTAATTTGCCGTCAGTAATTACATTCTGCAACCCTGTGATTTGTTCGTCGCAGTCTTTAAACAAAGCAGCTTTTACTTGAACGATGTACTTTTTTTCTTCATCCGTTATGTTAGCAGTTTTATCTAAAGCACTCATAAGGGTAAGAATATCCTTTTGCCATTGTAGTATGTCACCCACCTGTTTGTTGTTTTTCACAGCGGAGTTAACGGTTTTTAAGCTATTGTAATAATCGCTGTGAGAACTGTTTTCCGATTTCAATGAACCCGAAATTGACCCTAAACCATTGTTAGCAATGCTATAACCTTTCTTTAAATAGGCGGAATACACCTGAAAAGCAGCTATCTGTTGTAATAAATACTTCTTTTGCGTATTTTTTTGGTCAAACCATTCTGCAAAAGTCTGCGCCTGAACTTTAGCAGCGAAAGCAGAGGCAGCCAAAGTCATTAAAGCAAAAGCAAGCAATTTTTTAGTCTTCAGACGGATTACAACCGCTTGAATATTGATCAGTTCAATTGATTCCATATAGCTTTTTAATTGAATGTGTATCGTCTAAGTCTTTACTACGTTGCAAGCTCAATTGGATATTCTGATTGTTAAACTGGTGCAGGTCACTGTAATTCTCATCCAGGTGATCACCGGCATGATTAATCATCTCCAGCCGCTGTCCATCGGTCATTTGTGTTTTGTAAGGGTTGACCATCAATAATATCTCATTTAGATTTTTAACGCTGGCATCCAAAATCCCGGAATAAACCTGCTGCATGTGATTCAATTCTTGTGCGTTAAAATGGCTGTCCTGCCGTAACATACCCCATGCCTGATGATACTCTGTGACTAAGGAAGCTTGTTTAAAAGTAATATCCTTGATGCGCTGATAATAGGATATGGCTGATTTGATCTTCCACAATTCTGTATAATAATTACTATAAAGTTGTTTCTGCTTGTCGGACCATGTGGATATCTCGGTCAGTTTTGTTTTAGACAACTGGTTTTCAATCACCTTTTGAGCATTTTGCAGCCATATTGTTTTGTTCTGCATACGCTGAACTTTCAGATCAATCGCTTTTATAATCTTAGTAACCGTTAGCTTGATTACTTCGCTTATTACAAACTGACCATTGGCCTTATTTACTGACAAAAACATAAGCATGATTACTAACCCTAAGCCTGCTTTTACTTTTAAATTTTTCATAAGAACCTCCGTTATCATCCACGAACTATGCGGATAACTCTTTTTTTTAAAATGATAATTAACCTATTATTTGATCTTATGATATTCCATATCTCCAATAAGCACGATAGGCTTGTTAGAAATAAATTGTATTTGACGACCCAATCCAGTTTCCTCTAAAATCATTTTATCATTGTTCCAGGTAGCCTTCCAGTGCGTTTTTTTAAATTCTTTAGGTTGGATGACACCGTTTCTAATCTTTTGGAAGCCAGCACTATATTCAACTGTGTAAATTTTGTCGGCTAAACTGTAAGTTGAAATTAACAATGTATCATTAGCCGAGCTATATTCATTTTTAAAATGAGTCACATACATTCCTGATAATTCCTGACTTTTGCTTACGCAAGATCCGAGGGTAGAAATAAAGAACACAATAACGTTTAATTGAATAAATTTCATTTTATTTTTCATTTAAGTTTATGCTGCTTTTTCTAATTCTTCTCTGACAATGGCGGCTATACCCAATTGCATACTGCCATACTTTTTAGCGTAGGCATGTACTTTGGCTTTCTCAGAGGATTCCGTTGTATAAGTCCAGTATTCCTCCCGGCTAACCTCTGTTCGGTAAACCTTGGATAACTGGCCATTAAGACTAATAAAGACTTCCTTATATTTCAAATTTTCGTCATTGTTCCTGTTCATGCTCATGATTAAGGCGGTTTCTTTATCAGTAATCCCTAATAGCTGCTGAATTTTTGGAAAGTCATTTTGATATTTTCGCTGGTCAAGTAGTATTTTGCAATCGCTGTTATTAATAATGGCTTGCTTAACTACCGGTGAACTTATAATATCTTCAATATCCTGTGTTACCACAATGGCTTCACCAAAATATTTACGGACTGTTTTGAACAGGTATTTGATATATTCTGCCATACCTTCCCGTGCAATCGCTTTCCAAGCCTCTTCAATTAATATCATTTTACGGGTCTCCTTACTCAACTTTCTCATCTTAGAAACAAATGTTTCCATAATTATCAGGGTAACAACCGGAAATAAAATTGGGTGGTCTTTTATATTATCTAATTCAAAAACAATAAAGCGCTTCTGCAATAAATCAAGATTCTCTTTTGCATTCAGCAGGTAGGCATATTCGCCGCCTTTATAGTATGGTTTTAATACAAATAGCATGTTATCAATATCAAAACGAATATCTTTCACTTTAGATTGCTTCATTGTTTCATAAAACTCATTTGATAGAAATTCATAGAAGCTGTCGAAGCAAGGGAATATGTCTGTTTGGACTTTTAGCTTTTCAAAATAATGATACAGAGCATCTGATATAGCTACATATTCAGACCTTTGTACACCCTCGTCCTCCTTCTTCCATAAGGCAAGGATCATGGCTTTTATACTTTCTCTTTTTTCCGTATCCAGGTTATCACCTTCGGGAACATAAAATGGGTTAAAGCTGATTGGGTCTTTCTCAGTATAGGTAAAATAATAGCCACCTACAAATTCACATAAACCCTGATAGCTATGTCCAACATCTACAATAACTACATGAGCGCCCTGTTCAAAATAACTACGAAGCATGTGATTGGTAAAAAAAGATTTACCGCTACCCGAAGGACCTAAAATAAATTTATTGCGGTTTGTGGTTATCCCTTTGGTCATGGGGGCATCGCTAATATCAACATGAACGGGCTTACCCGATAAGCGGTCACCCAGCCGAATCCCGCATGGACTAATACTGGATTGATAGTTTGTTTCGAGATTCAGGAAACAGGTAGCTTGTTCAACAAAGGTATCAAAGGTGTCATTCATCGGAAAGCTGGCCTCGTTCCCTGGCAATCCCGCCCACCATATTTGCGCCGCTCCATCTGTTTCCTGTTTCGGCTGCGCATCCATTTGCGCTAAAGAAGAACTAACCCTGTTTTTAAGGTCTTTTAATTTGGCCGGATTATCTGTCCAGGCTAAAATGTTAAAATGAGCTTTTACAGGTAGGCGCTGCTGGCTGATGGCTTCATT
>DHXR01000084.1:23867-59742 GCA_002413785.1 Mucilaginibacter sp. UBA5151 | reverse complement strand
AGGGCGGGTACTGGAAACATAAATAGACAATTATTAACAACAAATAGTGTAGATCGGTGCGCCAGTCCTCGCCCCTACCTGTGAGAGGCTTGGGGTGAAACTCCCCTTGCCTACTCGGCAATGAGGTGTAAGGACTGTAGGGTAAAGGCTTCTAGTGCCCCGTATGCAAGCAAACGGTATGCATTTGAGATACCGGCATTGTTGGGCAGGCACAAGTACAAGTCACGGATAGCCGTTGGGCTTTTGGCCTTTGCACGCTTTACACCACTCCAGATTGCGCAATTTTTAAATATTATGAGTTATCTTTGGAGATAACTTGAACTTATGATGATTGTATTGTTACGATTTTTTTACATCTTATTTTTCGGCTGCTCTGATTTAATACTTTATTCGTTGTTGCATCAAAAAAACTGGATTAGCAAACACGTAATTTTTTATTATATATTTCTGATTATTTTAGTTTCCGTTCTTCATACTGGGCTTTTTAAAATAAGCTTCTTGATGCCAATAGAGACTTTTTTTCAATGTCTTGCTTATTTGTTAATCATACTGGCAATGCATTTTTTTGGAATTCGGAGTACACGACGACTTTACAATCCGGCAAACAGAGTCAATGTTGAAATTAAGGACGCATTTGCAAAATACTGGCAATTCATGACTATGACGATTCCTTACTTCTTTTTTTTCTTGATCCAATGTTTCGCGGCTCTTTTTTTTCCTCAACATTAAGCTCCGTATGTAAAGGCCCTACTTCATGCCCGCTGTCCGTAGCTTCCAGCTACGGATTACTATAACTGGAGATTGCCTTGCCTCCCCAACCCGCGCGGTTAGCGCAGGCCAAAAGAGGAGTCGCACTCGTGTGCCGGAGAAAAGTTTATGATGTAACGTAGCCTGGCCGTACGCCGGGCTACGTCATTTAATGTGCGTAAGCTTTTTTAGTCTTTACTAATGCAAAATTGCGGCAATGGTTGGCGATGGGTCACTCTCGTTTTTCAACCTGTCTAATGCCGTAACTATGTAGAGATAAGTTTTACCTTTTTGTACTGTTTCATCCCTGAAAGATGTTGCATCATCATATTTAATATGAAGGATGTACTTGGGGTCTTCAAGGTTTACTTTCTCGTCGCCGTCAAAACGGTAAATAACATAGCCATACACCGGCTCTTTATCTTTTGCCGGCAAAGGTGTTGCCCATTTTAATTCAACCTTATTATTTACCACCGTTTCTGTGAAGTTTTGAGGCGGGTTTGGCGGTATCGAATCCAGCCAGAGCATTACCGGCGGCAATGACGGATGCCGGTAATAAGTTTCCTTAAGTGAATCGGTAAAGCCGAGGCGGTTGTTTAAAAGCGAATTCGAGCTAAAATAAATGCTTCCTTCTACTCTTGCATTATTGCGCAGGTATTTGATCTGAGCGGCCATCTGGGCGGGGTCCTTAAATTTACCTTTCCTGCGCTCATTGATACGGTAGGCTGCCATGCCGATATACAAATGCCGGTTAAAGGTATTATCGCTCCACCAGTCAAGCAATTTATTAAACGGGGCCGACCGGTCGTCAATCGGCCAGTAAAGCTGCGGGTTAATATAATCAACCCAGCCTTCTTTTATCCACTTGCGCGAATCGGCAAATAATTCATAATAGGAAGAGCCCCCGTGTGTTTCGGAACCATCCGCGTTTTGGCTTTTATTTGCCCATATACCAAAAGGGCTGATACCAAATTTAAGGTGCGGTTTATGTTTATGAATACTGTCGCCCAGCATTTTTATCAGCAGGTCAACATTGTTTCTCCGCCAGTCTCTGATGTCATTAAACCCACCGCCATATTCTTTAAAGGCCTCTGCATCATTTATATGCTGTCCGTCAATTTGGTAGGGGTAAAAATAATCATCCATGTGTACGCCATCAATGTCATAGTTATCTACCACATCTAAAATTACTTTAACAATATATTCGCGCACTTCGGGTATCCCCGGGTTGAACAATTTAATTCCGCCGTATGTAAAGAACCATCCGGGTTTAAGCCTGGTAATATGCTGCGGGCTCAGTGCGGCAAAGTCGCCGTCGTTGGTAGCCCGGTAGGGGTTAAACCAGGCATGCAGTTCCATACCGCGTTTATGGGCCTCGGCTATTGCAAAGTCTAATGGGTCGTATGCCGGGAAAGGAGCCTGCCCTTGCTTACCTGACAGCCATTTTGACCATGGTTCAACGGCCCTGCCAAAAAATGCATCCGCTGCGGGCCTTACCTGCAGCATTACGGCATTAATGCCTTCCTGCTGATGGGCGTTTAAACGGCTTATCAATTCCTGTTGTTGCTGATCAGATGTAAGCCCGGGTTTGCTCGGCCAGTCAATATTTTCAACCGTAGCTATCCAAACACCCCTGAATTCTCTTTTGGGGGCAGGTTTATCAGCAACCGGTGCAACGTATTTAGGCTGCGCCCTGGTTTCTGTAAACAAAGCTAAAGTACAAGTCAGGAAAATCAACAGGCGACAGATATACATTAAATCATTAATTATTAGTTGCAAAGATATAAACTCATAGCTTAACAGTTTTAGTATCAGACATAATATTTACTTTCTATTTTGCGAATTATTGTTATTGTGTTTAATTTTAGCCGTTTGATAAATTAAATTTATAAAACGTGGAAATGTTATTTTCATGTTTTATATACCTAAAATGGGGGTAAATCAATAATAAAACTCAAAAATCATGCTAATTGGGGAAAATATTAGTAATATCAGCCCCAATATTGAGTTTATTAATTTATGCGACTTATATTTAACTACACGGAAAAACTAAAAAACTAAAGCTATGGAAAATCCAACAGGGCAAACACCCAAAAAAAACAATTCAAATGTCATTTACTTCCTCATAGTTGTAGTATTGGCTTTGCTGGCCACTGATGTCTATTTATACCTTCAAAAAAATAAGTCTGATACAAGAATTGTTTATCAGAATGATGAAAAAACCAGGCTGCAAACCGAACTGGATAGCCTGGAAGCCCAAATTGAAACGGTAAATACCGACAAAACCAAAATGTCTGCAGCAATGACAGAGCGAACAGATTCACTAAAGGCTGAAATCAAAGTCTTGCGTACAAAACTGTCAAAAGGTAAATTAACTGTCGCCGAACTTGCCCAGGCTCAGGAGAATGTAAAACAGCTGCGGTATTTTGTAACTAAATATACAGCTGACATCGAAGAGCTGAAAAAACAAAATACTTCCTTAGCTTCAGAGAGGGATACTTTAAAAACTACACTTAAAACAGTAAATCAGAAAGATTCAGGCCTTGTAAAACAAAACCAGGATCTGGGTGTAAAAGTTAAGGTAGCTTCAGCAATAAAATTAGCTGCTGCCGATATTGTTGCCTATAAAATAAAAGGCAGCGGCAAAGAAGTTGACACAAAGCGCGCCGCGCCTGCAAAAAAGATCAAGATAAACTTTACCGTTGCCGGTAATTCGGTTGCCCAGAAAGGCATGCATGATATTTTTATTCGTATTATCGACCCGACAGGCAACCTGATCACTGAATCCGATTCGGGCCCCTTTAATGCCGACGGCCAGGAACTTCAATTTACTTATAAGACAGCTATTGATTTTAAAGATGACGGCAGCGCCTATACCATCGATTGGTTAAACCCTGCTGCTTTCCAAAAAGGGACTTATACCGTATTGCTTTATGCAGATGGATATACTATGGGAAAATCAGGCTTTGAACTGAAATAAAAACACCCGTCCTATAAATTTCCCCTGATGGGAAGAGATTGATAAAAAAACGCGGGGCTTTCAGTTAATATAAAAAAGTCCCCCTGTCACTTGGTAGGGGGACTTTTTATTAACTATAAAGAAGACTGTCAATACTATTAAGTTTAAGAGAAAGAATGAAATATCGAATAATGAATTTTGAATGCCGAACGCCGGAGGTTACTTCAATATTCAACATCCGGTGTTCGATATTAAATTCCTTAACCTAATAACGTCGAAGGGAATAGCCTAAGCCTGATCAGCTGCCGGCAAACTAAAATAAAAAGTGGTTCCACCACCTACAATAGTCTCAAACCAAACCTTACCTCCGGCATTTCCAACAGCGTTTTTTACAAAAGCCAATCCAAGCCCTGTGCCCGAACTTTTGGTAGTAAAATTGGGCTCAAATATTTTTTCCCGCAAATTCTCCGGTATGCCTTCTCCATTGTCTTTTATTGTGAGCAAAATGTTTTTACTTGTAACCATGTAGTTTATTTCAATTACTCCAGGCTTTTGCGATGCCGTTGCCTCAATGGCATTTTTTAACAGGTTATTAAAACACCTTAACAGCTGATCGCGGTCGGCGTTTATAAAAAATGGTGTTTCGGGTAACTGGTATAGAATTTGTATGTTATCCATTTCTTTAAAAATGGTAACAGCCTGGCCCAATACATCAAAAATATTTATCCGTTCAAGGTTTGTTTCGGGCATTTTTGCAAAGGCCGAAAATTCAGATGCAATAGATGAAAGGCTTTCAATTTGCTCTACAAATGATTTACTGAATTTTTCAAATTTCTGATCAAATTTAGGGTCTTTATCTTTCCATGATTTATCCAGTAACTGTAACCCAAGTTTTAAAGGTGTTAGCGGGTTTTTAATTTCGTGGGCAACCTGTTTTGCCATTTCGCGCCAGGCGCTTTCCCTTTCTGACTGTGCTAATTTTTGTGCGCTGGCCTCAAGCACCGATATCATCTTATTATATTCTTTTACAAGCGCCCCAATTTCGTCATTGCGGTTCCAGCTAATCGGTTCATTTTTTTTACCATACATGGTTTTACTCAAACTATACTGGATAAAATTCAGCGGCGATGTAATTCGCCTTGCAATAAATACAGCAAATAATCCGATAGCTATAAAAACCAGAGCGTAAACATTGATCATGATATTCAGCAGTGACCCTATGCGCTCTTTATAATCCGTCTCATTGGAAAAATAAGGTAACTGCAGGAAAGCAATAGTTTCGTATTTTGAATTGCGTAATGGCATATAAGCGGCTTTATAATCAAGCCGGCCTATAATTTCATTGTTAACAAATTCCGACTTTTGCAGTTTATCCAGGTTAATAAACGCCTTTGCGTTCATCCAGCCTGCCTGTAACCCGTATTCATAGATTTTTGGCTGGGTGCTGATCAGCACATTGCCCTTCAGATCAAACAGAGTAAGGTCCGCAGAGAAGGTGTTTGCAAAATCATTAAAATCTACCTGGGTTTTTTCATTTATTTTTGTTAAATATTTATTATACGGCCCGTTTTCAAACGCCGCTGCAATTTTTGTTATCTTATCCCTGATGGTCTTGTCCTGTTGTGTTTGATACTGCGTGCTTATAGAGAAAAAAGTAATAATACCCACCAATATCAAAGTAGCAACTACCGCAAATACCATAGAAAATTGAATCCTTGTTCTATATAATATCAGATCGAAGTTTATTTTAAAACTCCACTTTACCGTGTTGTTTTTGATAGTTAATATTTTCATCCTCAGCCAAAGCCATTGTAAGATGATAACGACAACACTAAACAACAGGAATATTACAAAAAAGAAAGTCATGGACGTTACCCCAAAAAGCAAGGCATCATCTTCCTTACTAACTACAATAAGGTTACGCTCACTCGGTTTATAAATCAGATGACTATATGTGGTGAACCGCGAATACCATTCGTTGCCGCTGCTTTTTGTGGTTTTAATAATATACTTTTTTAACTGCCCTTTTAAATCGGTGTTAACGAGGTTATAAACATAATTGCCGTTTTGGGTCAGCAATTTGTTGTCAATATAAAAAGCATAAGAATAGCCTTTAAATTCATCTTCAAGGCCTTCCCGGGTTTCTATCAGCGAGCCGGGGAAAGAAGGGGCCACCTGTAAGGGTTTTGATTTTAACTCAATTACTATCGTACCTAATCTTGAATTATTTTGCATTACCGGTAGGATGGCAAAATAATCAAGGAACCCAAATGACTCGTTCCCGCGGTAAAAATAGCCTGAAACTTTGTATGAGCTGTAAAGAACAAGATCCTTAAATACATTCAGATCGTAACTTTTATCGGCTGAAAGCGGCTGCTCATGGCTATCAAATTCATATACTTTAAATTCATATTTTGACAAATACCCATTAAAATAAAGTTTTTGCAGGCGGGTCCTTACGTAATCGTTATTATAAAGGCTATTCTTAAAATAATGAATGATGGAGGGATCAGTAATTATTTGCTGTTCTACCTTTTTAAAAATGACGTCAGCACCTGCGTCATCCGGGACTTCCAGCTTCTGAATAAAAGCCTTTCGGGTTTCCCCTTCTTTGAACGACTCAAAATAGTTGAGCTTTATAGAGGAAATAAGTGCACATACTAAAATTATGATGGCCAAAGAGCCGGAATCGAGCAGCCTGTTTTTGTACCGGTATGCGTAAACCCTGGTAACGACAAGAAAGCCCCAAAGCACATAAAACAGCGTAAAGCCCTGGTAGTAAGCCGAAATTGCGGTAGCTAAAACAATGCTTACGGCAAATATAATGGCCTTTTGAGTGTTGGGGATGCCGAGCCTGATAGCTACGGATAAAAACACCTCGGTGAGGAGGTAAAATATCAGAAAACTAAAACACAACATGGCAACCCCTAATAAGCTAAAAAAAGAAAGATTAAGTACATTGCTTATATCAAAACTTATTTTTGAGTTGCGCACGAGCCCATAGAAAAGATTTACAAAAGAAGTTGAACTTATGATAAGGGTTATTATGCCCCCGATAAATATACAATACCCGGCAACTTTACCCGGCGATTTCTTTAAAAACCTGAAGCGCCGGGTGTACAAAAACACGGCAAACCAGCAGATAAATAAAATATTAATGCACAGATCGCCTAAGGAAGGATCAGCTTTGCCTGAGGCATAAAAAACAGGATCAAAAACCTTGAGCCTATAAGTAAAATCGGGCCATCCATAATGCAGATTGATAAACCTGACCAAAACTATAAAACCCGCTAAAAAAAATAATGAGACGATCGGGTAACCCTTTTCGGAAACATAATTACAAACATTATGCACTAATACACAAAAACTGATCAACGTTAAAACCCAAATTGCCAATTCATAATAAAAAAAAGTACTGTTTGTTTCTCCTGACTTTACTTTAACAGAAAACAAATAGGTTTCGTTGCTGCTGTGTATGTCATGTATATTTTTATCAGTAAAGTCGGCTATTTGAATGTTATTGTCTTTAAGAAGATCAACTGCAAATGTGTTTTGAAGGTATTGGTTTACAAAGGCGTAATCCAATTTTACAGGAATAAAAAAAATCGCGGAGAACTTACCTTCACTTCTTTTAATAGCCTCGTAATAGCCATTGGGTTGCTTTATGAAAGAATATCCCTCTTTTATAATATCAGGATGTTCAGGTATAACTTTTACACCGCTCCAAAAACTTACCCGGCCATTTGTTGTGGTAATAAACCAAATATTTTTGTCGGTCGTAAAATGCTGGATCATCTTTAACCCTTCCAAAGGATTATAAGAAAGCTTTTTTAGTTGGTCAAAGCCTTTTTTTTGGTATAGTATATCAGTTATATACCTTTCTTTTTTGTTCAGGTTATGCTCAAGGGTTTGCGCCGATTGATCAAGATTATTTTCAGGCGCATAAGTTTTTTGGACAATAATTGCTGTAAAAAGCAGGCTGGCGCTTAACAGCAGCAGCATTACGCGTATTTTTCCGGATGTACCCAACTGATTATTTAACTAATGTCAATTCAGAGCAAAAACAACGCCACGTTTTGAAGTCTGAAGTTCTGAGTCTGTAGTCTTGAGTCGTACCGTCCCGGTCTTGATTCTTGACTCTTGATTCTGACTGCCAACTTAAGACTAAAGACTTCGGACTTAAGACTTAAACTCCGCGCTTTCGGTCGGTATATGGCGGTCAACTTTTTTAACCAGCCCCTGCAATACGTTGCCAGGCCCCACCTCCGTAAATGACGTTGCGCCATCTTCCAGTATATGTTTTACAGTTTGTGTCCAGCGAACAGGGCTGGTAAGCTGCGCAATTAAATTATGCTTTATCAGCGCCGGGTCGGTATAAGGCCTGGCGTCAATATTTTGATAGATGGGGCAAACCGGCGCTTTTATTTCAGTATGTACAATTGCATGCTCCAGTTCAACCCTGGCGGCTTCCATTAAAGGCGAGTGGAAAGCGCCGCCGACATTAAGTTTCAGCGCCCTTTTGGCGCCGGCTGCCTTTAACTCTTCACAGGCTTTGTCAACCCCGGCAATAGTGCCCGAAATAACCAGCTGCCCCGGGCAGTTATAATTGGCCGGTACTACGATATCGCTGATGCGTTGGCAGACATCTTCAACCGTAAAATCATCAAGTCCGATAATAGCCGCCATAGTTGAGGGCTGAATTTCGCAGGCTTTTTGCATGGCATTGGCACGTGCGGCCACCAAACGCAGGCCGTCTTCAAAAGATAAGGCTTTACAGGCAACCAGGGCCGAAAACTCGCCCAAAGAGTGGCCGGCAGCCATGTCAGGCTTAAATTCTTCACCCAATACATTCGCTAAAATTACCGAATGTAAAAAAATAGCCGGCTGCGTAACGTTTGTTTGTTTAAGGTCTTCAACAGTGCCGTCAAACATAATGTCAGTAATTCGAAAGCCAAGAATTTCGTTGGCTTGTTCAAATTGTTTACGGGCTTCTTCAGATTGTTCATACAGGTCTTTACCCATACCAACAAACTGGGCGCCCTGCCCCGGGAATATATATGCTTTCATAGTGGTTTATTAGTTCACTGGTTCATTTGTTCATTGGTGCAATATCCATTATATTGTAGATTAAAGCACCTGTGCAAATTAAATAAATTTAAAATAACGCAACCAACTTTTTACTAATGAACTACTGAACCAGTGAACCAATGAACTAACTCAATTTCGACGAAATCAAATTCAAAAATTCAGTACGTGTTTTTTCTTTTAAAAACTCCCCGGTAAATGCCGATGTGGTGGTCACCGAATTTTGTTTTTGCACACCGCGCATACTCATGCAAAGGTGACGGCATTCAATAACTATCCCAACACCCAATGGCTGTAAAGTTTCCTGTATGCAATCGCGGATTTCGTTGGTGAGGCGCTCCTGCACCTGTAACCGGCGGGCAAAAACATCAACAACCCTTGGTATTTTGCTTAGTCCCACCACATGCCCGTTAGGGATATAGGCCACATGGGCTTTGCCAAAAAACGGCAATATATGATGCTCGCACATTGAATATACTTCAATATCTTTCACAATAACCATTTGGCTGTAGTCTTCTCTAAACATCGCAGAGTTAAGAATTTCCCTGGCATCCAGATCATATCCATGTGTAAGGTATAATAAAGCCTTGGCAACGCGCTCGGGGGTTTTTAACAAACCTTCACGCTCCGGTTTTTCGCCTATCTGCTTTAAAATATCCTTGTAATGAGCAGATAAATTGTCAATCAGCGCCGGGTTGTACCTGTCAATTTTCACATAACCGTCGATGCCTTCATCACGGTCGGGGATAGAATTTTCGTCAATCATTTTTGAGGTTTAACCGCCAAAATATTCGGCGGAATTGTTTTCAGTTTCGGATAATTTCACCGAATGTAAAAAAACACCCTGGTATGCTTCAATAGGTGCTTTTAGCTGGTTAAAAATTTCAATGCAAAGTATCTCTGTTGATGCCATTTTCCCGGTCATAAAATCAACATCCATATTGATGTTTTTATGATCCAGTTTTTCAATTACATGATCGTTTATAATTATTTTTAATTCTTTCAGGTTTATCAGGTAACCGGTTTCATAAGTAATCTCGCCCTTTACGGTTACAAACAGGTTATAATTGTGACCATGCCAGTTTGGATTGGCGCATTTGCCAAATACTTCAGCATTTTTTTCTTCGCTCCATTCTTCACGGTACATGCGGTGTGCAGCGTTAAAATGTTCTTTGCGCGTAATAAATATCATCATAACAAATATTGGTGCAAATATACAAAACAAAAACAGGGCTTATGTTCTATCTTAGCGTCATAAAAAAAGCAATATGAAGATATTGGTTGTTGCCGCTACAGCGGAAGAAGTTATGCCATTGATTTCGGATTTCGGATGTTCGATTTCGGATTTTGATGGCCCCATCTGCCAACTGCCAACTACGAACTGCCAACTACTCGTCACCGGCGTCGGCATGGTGGCTACGGCTTTCGCGCTGGGCAGGCATTTGGTTGCAAATAAATATGACCTTGTTGTTAATCTGGGCATTGCCGGCAGTTTCGACAAGGGTATTGCCTTAGGCGAGGTAATTGAAATAACCGGAGATACTTTTGCGGAACTTGGCGCTGAGGATGATACTACCTTTTTATCCATCGAAAAAATGGGGTTTGGCCAGGATACTTATTTTCCATCCACAAAGCTTTCAAACCTGTATAACCTGTTCAATACCTTTAACCTTAAAACCGCGACAGCTATTACCGTAAATACCGTACATGGCAATGAAGCATCTATCAGAAAAGTAACCGAAAGGCTGCACCCGCAATTGGAAAGTATGGAAGGCGCAGCATTTTTTTACGCCTGCCACCAGATGAATGTGCCCTGCATACAAATCAGGGCAGTGTCAAATTATGTTGAAAAACGGAACCGCGATCATTGGGAAATAGGGCTTGCTATAAAAAATCTGAATACCTTTGCCCTTGAATTTTTAAAGCTGTACGCCTGAGGTGGGGTAAATGGTTGATTAAGTTGATTGGGTGAGTAGTACGCTACTTGTTAACCAGGTACAACTCAATCAACCTAATCCAACTTAATCAACTCAATCAACCAGATATGAAACTATCCCTGGGTTTTTCGCCCTGTCCAAATGATACCTTTATTTTTGATGCGCTGATTCATCATAAAATTGATACCGAAGGCCTGGACTTTGAAGTGTTTTATGATGATGTAGAAACCCTGAACCAAAAAGCCCTGCGCAGTGAATTGGATATTACCAAACTCAGTTACCATGCGTTTGCTTATGTAGCCAATAAATATGTTTTGCTGGATGCAGGCAGTGCGCTCGGGTTTGGGGTAGGACCTCTTCTAATTTCGGATGTCGAAATTTCGATTTCGGATTTACAAAAAGGAAAAATCGTAAATCGTAAATCTGAAATCGTAAATCCTCTAATCGGTATTCCCGGCAAATATACGACTGCCAATTTTTTGTTGGGCCTGGCGTTCCCGAATGCTACTAATAAGGTTGAACTGGTTTTTTCGGATATTGAAGATGCCGTGCTGGATGGGCGTGTTGACATTGGTCTGATCATCCACGAAAACCGGTTTACCTACCAGGATAAAGGCTTAAAAAAAATTATTGACCTTGGCGATTATTGGGAAAAACAAACCGGTTGCGCCATCCCCCTTGGCGGAATTGTTGTAAACCGAAATTTACCATTGGAGGTTCAGCACAAAATAAACCGTATTTTGCGGCGCTCTGTTGAATTTGCTTTTGCGAACCCAAAATCGGGACTGGAATTTATCCGTTCCCACGCGCAGGAGATGAGTGAAGAGGTGATGTATAAACATATTGAATTGTACGTAAATAAATATTCTGTTGATTTGGGCGCTGAAGGAAAAAAAGCAATAAAGCTGCTTTTTGATACCGCAAGAGAAAAGAATATTATTCCGGAAATTAAAGACCGTATATTTTTAAATAATGATTTCACCGATTATTGAAACATGATTGCACCGATTATTTTTGCAGATCATAATATCGGTGTAATCAACATAAAACAATCAGTGTAATCACAACAATATAATCAGTGAAATCAATAAATGACTTTACCGAAGGCCAGCTGTTATTGGTAAACAAGCCCTATAACTGGACCAGTTTTGACGTGGTAGGCAAACTGCGCAATGCGTTCAAACCTTTGAAACTTAAGGTTGGTCATGCGGGCACGCTTGATCCTTTGGCTACAGGTTTGCTCATCATTTGCACCGGTAAAATGACCAAACAGATCGATACCTTCCAGGCACAGGAAAAAGAATATACCGGTACTATGATATTAGGCGAAACCACGCCATCTTATGATATGGAGACCGATGCCGATCAAAAGTTTGATATCAGCCATATTACTGAAGAACAGGTACGGGATGCCTGCAAACAATTTATTGGCGATATTCAGCAATATCCCCCGGCACATTCGGCAATAAAAATTGACGGCGAACGGCTGTACGAAAAAGCCAGGCGGGGTGAAGACGTAGAGCTCCGTCTGCGAAATGTGACTATTTCGGAATTTGAAATTACCGGGATTGCCCTGCCCGAAATTAATTTCAGGGTGGTATGCAGCAAAGGCACCTATATCCGTTCATTGGTGAACGATTTTGGAAAGGCGTTAAACAACGGGGCTTACCTGTCAAAACTCAGGCGCACACGCAGCGGAGATTATAAAATTGAAGATGCATTTGAGGTGATGGAGTTAGTGAATATCATAAAAGATTTAAAGGTTATTTCACCCCTTTATTGATGAAAATTAAAAAAATCGGTGTAATCGCTTTTTCAAAATCAGTGTAATCACAAAATATGAAGATTTATCATAACATTAACGAATTTACCAGGTTAAAAAATGCGGTGGTAACCATAGGCACCTTTGATGGTGTGCATATTGGCCATCGTAAAATAATATCCGGTATAAAAGAACTGGCTGAAACTACAGGCGGTGAAACCGTTTTGCTTACTTTTTTCCCGCATCCGCGGATGATCCTGCACCCCGAAGATGAAAGCATTAAACTGATCAATACCATCAATGAAAAGGCGGGCCTGCTCGAAGAATTGGGGATTGACCACCTGATAATCACCCCGTTTTCAAGAGATTTTTCAAACCAAACTGCCGAAGAATATATACTCGACGTGCTGGTAAATAAAATCGGCACAAAAAAAATAGTGATTGGCTACGACCATCGTTTTGGCAAAGACAGGCACGGCGGTTTGGAAGATTTACTGCGCCTGGGTCCGGTTTACGGCTTTGATGTGGTTGAAATACCAGAGCAGGATATTAACGAAGTGGCCATCAGCTCAACAAGGGTAAGGACAGCTTTGTTAAACGGCGAAATTGAACTGGCCAACACTTTTTTGGGCTATCCATTTTTTATAACGGGAAAGGTGGTGCGCGGCGACCAGATCGGCAGGAAAATAGGATACCCTACAGCCAATATTGTTATTGAAGAAAAGTACAAATTAATCCCCGCTGACGGCATATTCGCCGTTAAGGCAACCATTGGGTTTATTGTTTACAAAGGGATGGCTTATATAGGTTCGCGCCCTACCGTGAATGGCCTGAACCGTAATATCGAAGTAAATATTTTTGATTTCGATGAGGAAATTTACAACCAGCAGATCCGCATGGAGTTTTACAATTTTGTACGCGATGATATGAAATTCTCTTCCCTGGATGAATTAAAGGCACAGATAGCGCAAGATAAGATTGATGTGGAGCGGTTGTTGGGGCAGTAGTTCATAGTTCATAGTTCATAGTTTCATGGATTCAGCCGGAGTCAAAGTTCGAAATTGGACATTCGAAATTCATTATTCGATATTAACTCCCGCCATTGTTGGTTTGTCTCCAACAACATGAACTGTTTTTGAAGCGGAGATTTGGAACCGGCGTTGTATGCCGTTTAACATCTCGGTACTTGTTGGTGACAACACCAACAAGGGCGTAAATTATCTGAATCAGAATTTTCAGAATTATTGAATTCACAGAATTTTAGTTGGGCATTCTGCTAATTCTAAAATTCTGTGAATTCTGATTCAGACAAAAAGGAATTGCACCCATCTTCCCCATCCGCACATCATTCCCCCTCCATCCCCGCATCAAAAACCCACACATCTGCACATCAATTCTCCCATTTCAGGAAGAATTCAGCCCCTTTACTATGCATGCATAAAAAACGTACCGAATACCGTTTTGAACTTTGGTATAAATTGTTAAATATTTTATAACTTTATTCGTTATTAATTCGATACAAAGTATCGAATTAATAACGAATAGCCAAATTAAATACTAATTGAATAAATATTTTTAAATCCTTGCTAATACTTGCCGCTATATCTACCTTACCAATATCAAATTATGAAACCTGGCTAAATGCCATAATTAATAAAATTTTTATACAAACAGCTGGTTACAGCATACTAAAACATGAGTGCATCAAACGAAACGACAGCAGCGACAGAACTAAATCATTACAGTAAAACATTAACCCAGGACCCAACCCAGCCGGCGGCCCAGGCAATGCTTTATGGTATTGGTTTAACCGATGAGGATATGAAAAAAGCGCAGGTTGGCGTGGTCAGCATGGGTTATGATGGCAATACCTGCAACATGCACCTTAACGGACTGGCAGCAATAGTTAAAGAGGGCATCTGGGCCGAAAACCTGGTAGGGCTTATATTTCATACCATTGGCGTTAGCGATGGCATGAGCATGGGCACCGATGGCATGCGCTACTCATTGGTTAGCCGCGATGTTATTGCCGACTCTATTGAAGCGGTTTGCGGTGCACAGTATTATGATGGATTGATAGCCCTTCCCGGTTGCGATAAAAATATGCCGGGATCAGTTATAGCCATGGGCAGGCTCAACAGGCCTTCCATTATGGTGTATGGCGGTACCATTAAACCCGGTCATTATAAAGGAGAAGATTTAAACATAGTATCAGCATTTGAGGCCCTGGGTCAAAAGATAGCCGGTAATATTACCCCCGAGGACTTTTTGGGCGTGGTAAAACATGCCTGCCCCGGTGCAGGCGCCTGCGGCGGTATCTATACGGCCAATACCATAGCTTCGGCGATTGAGGCTTTGGGTATGAGCTTGCCTTACTCTTCGTCAAACCCGGCTTTAAGTCCCGAAAAAAATGCAGAGTGTCTGGCAGCGGGCAAAGCGATTAAGCTATTGTTAGAGAAAGACATTAAACCATCCGACATTATGACTCGCGCGGCATTTGAAAATGCCATTACCGTGGTGATGGTTTTAGGCGGATCGACCAACGCGGTTTTACACCTCATCGCGATGGCAAAAAGCATCGGCGTAAAATTAAACCAGGATGATTTCCAGGAGATCAGTAACCGTATCCCGGTACTGGCCGATATGAAGCCAAGCGGCAAATACATGATGGAGGACCTCCATAAAATAGGCGGCGTACCTGCGGTGATGAAATACCTGCTTAAAAAAGGCTGGTTAAATGGCGATTGTTTAACTGTAACCGGTAAAACCATTGCCGAAAACATGGCAGATGTGCCCGAAATTGATTTTGAAACACAAACGGTGATCCGCCCGGCTGAAAAGCCTATAAAAGCGACAGGTCACTTACAAATATTATACGGCAATTTAGCCGAAGGCGGCAGCGTTGCAAAAATATCAGGTAAAGAAGGAACGCGTTTTGAAGGCCCGGCAAGGGTTTTTGACGGCGAGTTTGAACTGATACACGGCATACAGAGCGGTTATGTTAAGGCAGGCGATGTGGTGGTGATCCGTAACATAGGCCCCAAAGGCGCACCAGGCATGCCCGAAATGTTAAAACCTACAGGCGCAATATTTGGCGCGGGTTTGGGCGCTTCGGTAGCATTAATTACAGATGGTCGTTTCAGCGGTGGCACGCATGGTTTCGTAGTGGGCCACATCACCCCCGAAGCTTATGACGGCGGGTTGATAGCCCTGGTAAATGATGACGACATCATTGAGATTGATGCCATTAACCGCACCATGACCCTGAAGGTTTCGGAAGCAGAGATCGCGGCACGGCGAGTCAAATGGGTGCAGCCGGCGTTAAAAGCAAAAAGCGGACTGCTGTTTAAATACGCAAAAACAGTCAGCACAGCCGCAGAAGGCTGCGTAACTGATGAGTTTTAAGGAGGGGTGAAAGGTGAAAGGTAAAAGGCGAAAGGTGAAAGGTGAAAGAATTGTCTGAACCGGAATTTACAGAATTAAAGAATTAACAGAATTGAAAGGTCGGTTAAATCAAAATAATGGGAACACAAATAATCGGTGAAATCACAGAAGAATCGGTGAAATCACAACAAGTGAAATCACAAAAAATAGAGTTATCAGGGTCACAGGCTTTGTTAGATGCTTTGATCATTGAGGGTGTGGATACCATTTTTGGCTATCCGGGTGGCGCTATTATGCCCATTTACGATGCTTTGTACGATTATTCTGATAGATTGAACCATATCCTGGTCCGCCACGAGCAGGGCGGTATCCATGCCGGGCAGGGCTATGCACGTACATCGGGCAAGGTGGGCGTGGTATTTGCTACCAGCGGTCCCGGTGCAACCAATTTGGTTACCGGCCTGGCGGATGCGCAGATAGACAGCACGCCGCTGGTATGTATCACCGGACAGGTTTTCGCACACTTATTAGGAACAGATGCTTTTCAGGAAACAGATGTGATCAATATCACCACCCCGGTAACCAAATGGAACTACCAGGTTACCGATGCCACCGAAATTCCCGAAGTAATTGCCAAGGCTTTTTATATCGCCAAAAGCGGCAGGCCCGGTCCTGTTCTTATCGATATCACCAAAAACGCGCAGCTACAGAAATTTAACTATCAGGGTTATACGCCATGTAACCATATACGCAGTTACCGGCCTAAGCCGATTGTACGCACTCAGTATATCCAGGAAGCCGCTGAACTCATCAATAGTGCCAAAAAACCATTTATTATTTGGGGACAGGGTGTTATTTTAGGCAGCGCTGAGCAGGAATTTAAAACTTTTGTTGAAAAAAGCGGTATCCCCGCTGCATGGACGGTTTTAGGCGCAGGCGCTATCCCTACCGATCATCCGCAAAATGTGGGTATGCTGGGTATGCACGGCAATTACGGCCCCAATGTGCTTACCAATGAATGTGATGTGTTAATTGCCATCGGCATGCGTTTTGACGACCGTGTAACAGGCCGCCTTGATAAATACGCAAAACAGGCAAAGGTGATCCACCTGGATATTGACCCATCCGAAATTGATAAGAATGTGAAGACCACCGTTCCGGTTTGGGGCGATTGTAAAGAAACATTGCCATTGCTTACCGCTGTGGTGGACGAAAAAAAACATACCGATTGGCTTAATAAGTTCAACGATTATACCCAAAAGGAATATGACGCAGTAATTCATGCCGAATTAAACCCCGAAACACCCGAAATGACCATGGGTGAGGTGATCAAACAACTGAACGAAATAACCAATGGCGAAGCCGTTATTGTTACCGATGTTGGTCAGCACCAGATGGTAACCTGCCGCTATGCCAAATTAAATAAAACCCGCAGCAACGTTACCAGCGGTGGTTTGGGTACGATGGGTTTTGCCCTGCCTGCCGCCATCGGGGCCAAGTTTGGCACACCGGAGCGCGATGTTGTAGCTATAATAGGCGACGGCGGTTTCCAGATGACCCTCCAGGAATTAGGCACCGTGATGCAAAGCAAGGTTGATATAAAGATCATCATCCTTAATAACCACTTCCTGGGTATGGTACGCCAGTGGCAGGAATTGTTTAACGACCGCCGCTATTCATTTGTGGATATTGAAAGTCCCGATTTTGTTGCCGTTGCCGCAGCTTATGGCATCGCCGGCAAATCAATATCCGACAGGGCCGGCCTTCCGTCAGCATTAAAACAAATGATGGCGACCAAAGGCGCCTTCCTTTTGGAAGTAGTGGTTACCCGGGAAAACAACGTATTCCCGATGGTACCGCAGGGATGCAGCGTAAGTGAGATCAGGCTTAAATAGCCTCACCCAACCCTCTTTAACCGCGTGCGCTTTAGCGGTGGCGCAAGGAGAGGACTTTAGCTTCGCTCTTTTCTAAGAACCCTCTCCTTTGGAGAGGGCAGGGTGAGGCGAAACGGAGAGGGCTTTAAAAGCCTCACCTAAATCCTCTCCAAAGGAGAGGACTTAAAAAGGGAGGCCGGTTTTAGAACCCTCTCCTTTGGAGAGGGCAGGGTGAGGCGAAACGGGATCGCAGGGTGAGGAAAAAAAATGGCTTTAAAAAGAAATTAAAAATGGAAAACCAGCAAGAGAAACAGGAATTTAACATCACGGTTTACACAGAAAACCAGATCGGTTTACTTAGCCGGATTGCGATAATTTTTACACGCCGTAAAATCAATATCGATAGCCTGAATACTTCTCCGTCGGAGATCGAAAGCATTCACCGCTTTAATATTGTGATCACTGAATCGGAGGATGTGGTTCGTAAACTTTGCCGCCAGATAGAGAAACAAGTGGAAGTTTTAAAAGCATATTATCACACCAACGAAGACGTAATATGGCAGGAAATGGCGCTGTATAAAGTATCTACGGATATTATAGCTGAAAAGGTAAGTGTTGAGCGTTTACTACGCGAAAACGGCGCCCGCGCTGTAGTGATCCGCAAGGATTACACAGTGTTTGAAACGACAGGACACCGTGAAGAAACTGATAACCTGATCAGCATTTTACAGCCTTATGGATTGATTGAATTTGTACGCAGTGCACGCGTGGCTATTATTAAGGACAGTGAAGGCTTTAACAGCAAACTGCGCGAGTTCGAAAGATTAGAGCCGGGAGAAGACGTGATAGAAAACGAGTTTTTGAATAATGCGGATACGATATTTACGATGTAAGGTTAAAGCAGAATGCAGAAAGCAATGAACAGGAAATAGACAAATTAAGAAAAGCTTTTGGCTTTATGCCTTTAGCTTTCAGCTCAAAATGATAGAAGAAATAAAACAACAATACCCCTTAGCTTATAATGCTATAAAGAAAGCGACTGAGGCCAATGGGTTTAACATGCCATCGGAGGTATTAACCTGCTCATTGCTTAAAACATTGGCGGCTACAAAACCCGGCGGTAAGTTTTTGGAGCTGGGCACAGGCACGGGCTTATCTACCACCTGGATATTGGATGGAATGGATGAAAAATCGACATTAGTATCCATTGACAATGATGAAACGTTTTTAAACATCGCCAAAGAAAATCTTGGAGTTGATAAGCGTTTAAGGTTGATATGTACCGATGGCGGCGAATGGATAAAACAAAACGCCGGCAAAAAGTTCAGCTTTATTTTTGCTGATACCTGGCCCGGTAAATATTTGTTGCTTGACGAAGTATTGGATATGGTTGAAAAAGGCGGCATCTACATCATTGACGATATGCTCCCCCAGCAAAACTGGCCAACAGGCCATGCTGAAAAAGCAACCCAACTGATAGCCGACCTTGATAACCGTGACGATATCATATTAACAAAAATGGGCTGGGCAACCGGCATAGTGATTATAACAAAAAAGTAGAGACGCGATATACTAAACTTACGAAGTTTTTAAAACTTCGTAAGTTTGAAATAAAATTTCAGTTATGGAAACGTTAATAATACATCCCCAAAATAAAGAGCAACTTACCGCTTTAAAAGCTATTGCAAAAGCGTTTAAAATTGATTTTCAAACATGTGAACTAAGTGAGAAGGAAAAGGTTGCAGATCTTTACGGAAAGGAAGCAGTAGCGTCAATTGAACAAGGAGAAGAAGATATTAAGGCCGGACGGTTAATCAGAATTAAGGATGTTAAAAATATATGGGAAAGTATTTTGTAGATATTACCGATGAGGCCAAAAAGCATTTGGCACTTATTCGTAAATCTGGGGATAAAAACTCAAAATCAGACTTACGAAGTTTTTAAAACTTCGTAAGTCTTTAATCAGCAAAAATGAATAGTAAGAGGCAAGTTAATTTCAAGATTTTATTCAATTTACTTAAAGGTAAAGGGAGCATCGCGTTTATTGGAATCCTTTTTACTTTTCTTTCCATATTTGTGTTTATTCCTTTAACAGTTATTCTTTCGGCTACATTAAAAGCGTCTTATGAAAAATATGACTTTAAAGCAATTACAGCAAATGGGACATTAAAAGATGCCGAAATCATGGCAATCAGCCCGGTAAATAATGTTACTGTAAATGGTGAGCATCCGAAAGTAATAAGTTATGTTTTTGAAAATAATGGGCGGAAGATTTCAGATAAATTTGAAACATTTGATTTGGAAAAAATTGCCAATTTCAGCGAGGGAACAAAAATAAAAATACTCGAATATCAAAACCAATCAATGATTAAGGATTTAAAACCATTTGCTTTTCCGGTTTATCTTTTTTACTTATTCCCTATATTATTTCTACTTCCTGGAATTCCGCTTTTGTTAATCGGACTTATTCCGGCTTTAAGAATTTTTAATTTATATAAGACAGGAATGGTCAAAGAAGCTTATGTTATTTCAATAAGTCCAAATTCTGGGATATTTTCAAGGTTTTCCCAACCAACTGTTTTGGTAAATTATTATTATTTGGATGAGTTCAAAAATAAAGTATTCGGTGAATCAACAACAACTGATTTTTTAATTTTAAACGAAAAAAAAGAAGGAGATACAGTCAAGATATTTGTTTCTGAAAAAGATGAAACCAAATCTTGCTTAATACCAAAACTTGAAGCGATGAAATATAATTGGGGAGTGTAAAAACTAAAAGACTTACGAAGTTTCAAACCTTCGTAAGTCTGAATCATAAAAAAGTAAATTAAAATAATCGGTGTAATCGTAAAAACATCGGTGTAATCATAAAAATAAAATAGCAAACAACAATAATCGGTGAAATCATAAAAACATCGGTGAAATCATAAAAACAAAATAAGATGGCAAAATTAAATTTCGGCGGAACTGAAGAAAACGTAGTAACCCGCGAAGAGTTCCCTTTATCAAAGGCACAGGAAGTATTAAAAAACGAAGTTGTAGCGGTAATTGGCTATGGCGTTCAGGGTCCTGGTCAGGCGCTTAATCAAAAAGACAATGGCATTAACGTAATTGTAGGTCAGCGTAAGGGCACAAAAACATGGGATAAAGCTGTAAATGATGGCTTTGTACCGGGAGTAACCCTTTTTGAAATTGAAGAAGCCCTTGAAAGAGGAACAGTGATCTGCTATTTATTAAGCGATGCTGCACAGATTGCAGTATGGCCAACCGTTAAAAAACATTTAACTCCAGGTAAAGCTTTATATTTTTCACATGGTTTCGGTATCACTTTTAAAGAGCAAACAGGCATTATCCCTCCGGCTGATGTTGACGTATTTTTGGTTGCTCCTAAAGGTTCAGGTACTTCATTGCGCCGTATGTTTTTACAGGGCCGCGGCTTAAATTCAAGCTATGCGATTTTCCAGGATGCTACAGGCAAAGCTAAAGACAGGGTTATTGCTTTAGGTATTGCTGTAGGCAGCGGTTATTTGTTTGAAACGGATTTCCGTAAAGAAGTTTTCAGCGATTTAACCGGCGAACGCGGTACATTAATGGGCTGTATTCAGGGTGTTTTCTCAGCGCAGTATGATGTATTGCGCAAAAACGGCCACTCGCCATCAGAAGCATTTAACGAAACTGTTGAAGAGCTTACCCAATCGTTAATGCCATTGGTGGCAGAAAATGGTATGGACTGGATGTATGCCAATTGCTCAACCACAGCACAACGCGGCGCTTTGGATTGGTGGAAAAAATTCCGTGACGCTACTAAACCTGTTTTTGAAGAATTATACAAAAGTGTTGCCACAGGCAAAGAATCACAACGTTCAATTGATTTAAACAGTCAGCCGGATTACCGCGAAAAACTGGATGCAGAATTAAAAGAACTGCGCGACAGCGAAATGTGGCAGGCAGGCAAAACTGTACGCAGTTTAAGGCCGGAAAACCAGGTTGTAGAAGCGTAGGGCTAATTGTCTGAATCAGAATTTACAGAATTTTAGAATTTACAGAATAATAAAAAGTTCAATTATATTCGATTTGGATAAATGGAAAGAGACGAGTTAACTTATAAAATAATTGGCTGCGCGATGAAAGTACATAACACACTTGGAAATGGTTTTCAGGAAGTAATTTATCAAAGGTGTTTAGGTATAGAACTTGCAAAAGCAGGGATAAGCTTTACAAGGGAACGGGATCACACTATTTTTTATGACGGGATTGATGTAGGAACAAGGAGAGCAGATTTTGTAGTTGAAGACAGGCTGATTGTTGAATTAAAAGCAATTATCAATTTGGAAGATGTGCATCTGGCACAGGCTAAAAATTACACGGTTGCTTATGATTTTCCTTTGGGATTACTGATCAATTTTGGAAGCCAAAGTCTTCAATATAAGTTAATTTTTAATCCAGGATACAATATAAAGCCAGACAAGAATTCGCAGAAATAAAGGCATTCTGCAAATTCTAAAATTCTGTAAATTCTGATTCAGAAAAAATAAAAATAAAAAATGACTAAAAAAATATTAGTAATACCCGGTGATGGCATCGGCCCTGAGGTTACTACCTGGGGTAAAGCAGTATTGGTGCAAATTGGCAAAACTTTTGGCCACGAATTTAGCTTTGATGAAGCTTTGATGGGCCATGCGGCTATTGAGGCTATAGGTAGTCCTTTGCCGGACGAAACTTTGGCCAAAGCAAAAGCCAGCGACGCCATTTTGTTTGGCGCGGTTGGTCATGCCAAATATGATAATGATCCATCGGCCAAAGTAAGGCCGGAGCAGGGTTTGCTTGGCATCCGCAAGGGGCTTGGTTTATATGCTAACCTTCGGCCTATCATGCTTTTTGATGAGTTGCTGAATGCATCGAGCCTGAAACCCGAAATATTAAAGGGAACCGACATATTGTTTTTCCGTGAGCTTACCGGCGACGTTTATTTCGGTGAGAAAAAACGCAGCGCTGATACCGCGTCTGACCTGATGATCTATCATCGCTACGAAGTGGAGCGCATTGCCATAAAAGCTTACGAAGCCGCCAGGGTAAGGGGAAAAAGGTTATGCTCTGTTGATAAGGCAAACGTGCTGGAAACATCACGCCTTTGGCGCGAAGTGGTACAGGATATGGCTAAAAAATATCCTGATGTGGAAACCGAGCACATGTTTGTTGACAACGCCGCCATGCAACTGGTTAAAAACCCTAAGAAGTTTGATGTGGTTTTAACCGCTAACCTTTTTGGCGATATTTTAACGGATGAAGCATCGCAAATAGCGGGTTCGATGGGAATGCTGGCATCGGCCTCCATAGGCGATGGTACGGGTTTCTTTGAGCCTATCCACGGTTCGGCACATGATATTGCAGGTCAGGATAAAGCAAATCCGCTGGCGTCCATACTGTCAGTAGCCTTAATGCTGGAGATAGGTTTCGGTTTAAAAGAAGAAGCAAAAAGCATAACCGTTGCCATCGATAAAACCCTGAAAGCAGGATACCGCACAGGAGATATCGCGGATAGCAGTACAGATAAAAGCAAAATATTGGGTACCAAAGCCATGGGGCAAAAGGTGCTGGAGTATTTATAGTAGGTTGGAAGGGTTGAAAACGTTGTAATTGTTGAAAAGGTTAAACCCTGCAATGACCTAATGACCAATGACGCAAAGCAAATGACCAATGACTAAAAAAGAAAATAGAATAGTAAGTGTTAACCGATGTACGATAAAAATTTCAAACCTGCCGGCAGGTTTCTTATCTCACATCTAAAAATCTAAAAGAAATGATACACGATCCAAACCGAGTCTATGTTTTTGATACCACGCTCCGCGATGGCGAGCAGGTACCGGGCTGCCAGTTAACAACCCCCGAAAAAATAGAGATCGCAAAAGAACTGGAGGCATTGGGCGTTGATATTATTGAGGCAGGTTTCCCTATGTCAAGTCCCGGCGATTTTCAGAGTGTGGTTGAAATATCCAAGGCTGTGCAAAATCCTACTGTTTGCGCCCTTACGCGTGCCAACAAGGGTGATATTGATGTAGCTGTTGAATCGCTGAAATATGCAAAGCATCCGCGCATCCATACCGGTATCGGCGCATCTGATATGCATATCAAACATAAATTTAACAGCACCCGCGAAGAAATACTGGAACGCGCTGTTGATGCGGTAAAATATGCCAAACGTTTTGTTGAGGATATAGAGTTTTATGCAGAAGATGCCGGTCGTGCAGATATAAATTTTTTAACCCAGATGATTGAAGCGGTGATTGCTGCCGGGGCCACCGTGGTTAACATTCCCGATACCAACGGCTATTGCCTGCCCAACCAGTATGGCGATAAGATCCGTCATTTAAAAGAGCATGTACAAAATATTGATAAGGCCATTATCTCCGTGCATTGCCATAACGATTTAGGTTTAGCTACGGCAAATTCCATCGCCGGTTTGCAAAACGGCGCACGCCAGGTTGAGGGCACCATAAATGGCATCGGCGAACGTGCGGGCAATACCTCTATTGAAGAGGTGGTGATGATATTAAAAACCCACCCGGTTTTAGGGTTGCATACCAACATAAATACCCGTAATTTTTACGAACTGAGCCAAATGGTAAGCACGCAAATGCGCATGCCTGTACAGCCCAACAAGGCCATTGTGGGCAGCAATGCTTTCGCGCATAGTTCCGGTATCCATCAGGATGGCTTCCTTAAGAACCGCGAAAATTACGAGATCATCCGGCCCGAAGACGTGGGTTTTCCGAGTGCTACTATTGTGCTCACCGCCCGCAGCGGAAGGCATGCTTTAAAATACCACCTGGAACGCCTTGGTCATCGTTTAGACCGTGCCGACCTTGATGTGGCCTACAAAAGCTTCCTTACCCTGGCCGATAGCAAATTGGATATAAACGACGAGGACCTGTTATTGCTTGTTAGCAGCAATAACCTGTTCAGCCAGTCTTTTGAAAAAGTTAGTAATAAATAAGAATTATAAAAATGAGCAAGACATTATTTGATAAGGTGTGGGACACACACGTTGTGCGAAAAATTGAAGGTGGACCCGACGTGCTTTTTATTGACCGCCATCTTATCCATGAAGTTACCAGTCCGGTAGCCTTTTTAGGCTTAAAGACCAGGGGTATAAGGGTATTATACCCTGAGCGTACATTTGCTACAGCAGATCATAACACGCCTACCATAAACCAGCATTTGCCGGTTGAAGATCCGCTTTCTGTTAAACAGTTAAAAGCGCTGGAGACAAATTCAAAAGAATACGGCATCAGCCACTGGGGATTAGGCCATCAAAAAAATGGCATTGTTCACGTGGTAGGGCCCGAGTATGGTATTACACAGCCCGGCGCAACCATTGTTTGCGGCGACTCGCATACCTCAACACATGGGGCATTTGGCGCCATAGCCTTTGGTATCGGTACATCCGAAGTGGAAATGGTGCTTTCTTCACAGTGCATCATGCAGCCAAAACCTAAGCAAATGCGCATCAATGTTAATGGCAAACTGGGTAAAGGTATTACGCCGAAAGATGTTGCTTTATACATTATTTCGCAGCTTACAACATCCGGCGCCACCGGGTATTTCGTTGAATATGCCGGTGATGTTTTCAAAAACATGAGCATGGAGGGCCGGATGACGGTTTGTAATTTAAGTATTGAGATGGGCGCCCGCGGCGGGATGATGGCCCCGGATGAAACCACCATCAATTATGTAAAAGGCCGCGAATTTAGCCCTAAAGGCGAAGCCTGGGATAAGGCATTAGCCTATTACAAAACATTAAAAACTGATGCTGATGCTGTTTTTGATAAAGAATTAACATTTGATGGTTCGGCTATTGAACCGATGATCACTTACGGCACAAACCCGGGCATGGGCATGGGGATTTCACAGGCTATCCCCGATGCGGCTCATACCGAAGGCGGCGCGGCATCCTACGAAAAATCGCTCAACTACATGGGCTTCGCAGAAGGCGAACCGATGATAGGCAAAAAGGTGGACTTTGTTTTTGTAGGCAGTTGTACCAATGGCCGTATAGAAGATTTCAGGGCTTTTACCTCACTTGTAAAAGGCAAACATAAAGCGGATAATGTTACAGTTTGGCTGGTTCCGGGTTCGCATATCGTGGAAGCGCAGATCAAAGAAGAAGGTTTACTTGACATTTTAACTGAAGCAGGCTTTACCCTGCGTCAACCTGGTTGTTCGGCATGCCTGGCAATGAATGATGATAAGATTCCGTCCGGGAAATACGCGGTAAGTACTTCAAACAGGAACTTTGAAGGCAGGCAGGGCCCTGGTTCACGTACCATGCTGGCCAGTCCTTTAGTTGCAGCAGCAGCCGCTATTACAGGCGTGGTGACAGACCCGAGAACGTTAATTGAAGAACTTGTTTAGGGTAGAGATTAGAGACCGGAGATTAGAGATTAGGCAAAAACAGGTCATCGGTGAAATCAAAATATAATCGGTGAAATCAAAAAAATAAAATAATGGCTTACGATAAATTTAATATACTGACAAGCACTGCTGTACCGCTACCGATAGAAAATGTGGATACAGACCAAATAATTCCTGCGCGCTTTTTAAAAGCGACAGAACGTGTTGGATTTGGGGATAACCTTTTCCGCGACTGGCGGTACAATCCTGATAATACCCCTAAAAAGGATTTCGTATTAAACAGTCCCGTTTACGGTGGTAAAATATTGGTTGGCGGCAAAAACTTCGGCTCAGGCTCGTCAAGGGAACACGCTGCATGGGCGGTTTACGATTACGGTTTCAGGTGCGTAGTATCCAGCTTTTTTGCTGATATTTTCAGAAATAACTGCTTAAATGTGGGGGTATTGCCTGTTCAGGTTAGCCCTGAATTTGCTGAGAAAATATTTACGGCTGTTATTGCCGATCCGAAAACAGAGATCGAAGTGAATTTACCTGATCAAACCATTACGCTTTTAGCTACCGGAGAAAAGGAAACATTCGAGATAAGCCCTTACAAAAAGGACAATATGCTGAACGGATTTGATGACCTGGATTACCTGCAAAGCATCAAAAAAGAGATCCAGGAATTTGCAGTAAACCTCCCGCTTTAGATTAATGGAAAGAAGGAAAATAGAGATAATGGATACTACACTCCGCGATGGGGAACAAACATCGGGCGTGTCTTTCTCCATGTCAGAAAAACTAACAATAACCCAGTTATTATTGGGAGAGCTCAATGTTGACAGGGTTGAAATCGCTTCTGCACGTGTATCTGAAGGGGAGTTTCAGGCGGTTAAAAGCATTTTAAGCTGGGCAGAGGAAAACGGATATGCAGATCGCATTGAAGTACTGTCGTTTGTGGATAACGGTGTTTCTATCGACTGGATGGTAAATTCGGGGGTTAAAGTGCAGAACCTGTTAACCAAGGGCTCATTAAACCATTTAACACATCAACTCAAAAAAACGCCTGAACAACATTTTGCTGAAATAAAGCATGTGATTGAACTGGCCCAAAGCAAAAATATTTTAACCAATGTTTACCTTGAGGACTGGAGCAATGGCATGCGCAATTCGCCCGAATACGTGTACCAGTATTTGGATTTTTTGATAACACAACCGGTAAAAAGGATATTGTTGCCGGATACGCTGGGTGTATTAACGCCTTTTGAAACTTTTAATTTTATAACCGATATCAGGTCAAGGTATCCCAATGTTCATTTTGATTACCATGCCCATAATGATTACGACCTGGGCACTGCCAATGTTTTGGAAGCGGTAAGGGCCGGTGCAAATGGCTTGCACTTAACAGTAAACGGCATGGGCGAAAGGGCCGGAAATGCCGCAATGGCCAGCGCCGTTGCTGTTATAAATGACTTCGTACCCGAAGTTGAAATCGGGATTAAAGAATCTTCCATTTATAAGGTAAGTAAGCTGGTTGAAACATTTTCGGGGGTAAGAATCCCCTCGAATAAACCAATTGTTGGCGACAATGTGTTTACCCAAACCGCAGGCATACATGCCGACGGGGACAACAAGAACAATTTGTATTTTAACGACCTGCTGCCGGAGCGGTTTGGAAGAAAAAGAGAATATGCCCTGGGGAAAACTTCCGGCAAAGCTAACATTGAAAAAAACCTGCAGGAATTAGGCTTAAAGTTAAATGACGCCGACCTGAAGAAAGTTACCCAGCGTGTTATTGAACTGGGTGATAAAAAGGAAACGGTAACTAAAGAAGACCTGCCTTATATCATCTCTGATGTTTTGGATAGCAGCCTTTATGAAGAGAAGGTTATAGTGGAGTCGTACGTATTGGTGCATGCTATGGGTTTGCATCCGTCAGTAACTATCTCTGTAAAGATAGACGGAGAAAAGTTTGAAGAAAACGCCCAGGGCGATGGCCAGTTTGATGCTTTTATGAATGCGCTGGCAATGGTTTATGCTAAGAAAAAAAGAAGTTTACCAAAGCTTGTTGATTACGCAGTGAGAATAGCCCCCGGCAGCAGCTCCGATGCCCTTTGTGAAACCATCATCACCTGGGAAACCGATAAGAAGAAATTCATCACCCGTGGTCTGGATTCGGATCAGACGGTTTGCGCTATTAAGGCCACTCAGAAAATGCTGAATATAATATAAAGCTATTTCACCTCAAACGTAAAATAATGTGCTGCGGCATCGCCTTTTTGGGTAAGTCCCTGCACTACACCAACGTATTTGCCGGTTTGGTCCGAAGTATAAAAGGAAACATTACCTTTTCCCTGTTCGGCAACGGATGGCGACCAGTATAAAACATTTCTGAAATCGGGGATCCTGCTTGCCGCCTGCGTTTCGGTATCATATACAGGCGAGTAAAACTCCCTGCGTAATTGCAGTCCCTCGTAATCAATTACAACGGCGTGCGGATCAAGTTCAACCCCGCCAAGATCGCCTTTATAGGTGGTAAAGCTAAATATGCCTTCTTCCACTACCGGACCATAGTAATATCTGAAAGGTACCACTTCCAGTTTTTTTACTTTTAAAGGGTCAACGGTAAATACTTTGTTAATATTAAAAACAGGAACACCATCAAGCAACACAAGCGGGTCGCTGTCTAAAAAGCCACGGTCGTTTAAAACTTTGATGTGAAAATTCCCTCTTGTATTTACGATGTTATCTTCAGAAACATATTCACGTAAATCTTCTTCCATCGTGGTGAATCGGGTATAGTCGTCAAGTTTATACGTTTTATAGGGTTTTCCATAAAATGCGCTGCTATCAACTGACGGATCATAATAGCGTTTAATTAAATTTCCGGAATAAATATTCAGCACCTGTATCCCCAGGCTATGTTCCTGTAACGCCCCGGCCATACCTGCGCTAAACACAAACCCTGGCAGAGGGGTTTTAGTGTATTGCTCTGAAAACGGGCTTAAAATATCAATCCGGCAGGCACTGTCAATTAATTGATTGGTTTGTGCAATAAGCTCATTTGGGCCATAAAAGTCTTTTGTAGCATACAGCAAATGTCCGGTTGAATCGCTTTTAGAGGTATATAGCTGCACCCTTTTTCCGGGGATTCCCAGGTAAGTGATAATATTTTTGGCCGGCGCCCCGCTTTCCGTATTTATTATCCTTGCATTAACGATATGCCCGGTATATTCCGGTAAAAAGGCAAAATCTGCCGGTTTGTTTTCCAGCACTTTGTTCCATTGAAACCTTCTCCAGCCCTGGGTAAGCAGCAAATTATCCAATGCTTCTTCTGTTTCGGCATTGGCATTTTTGAAATAATAATCCGGTGATTCTATTTGCCCTTTCAGGTCAGAACTTAGCCATAGATAAGATGAAATATCGCTTTGGTCAATGGTCTGTAATGAATCCACGCGATAAACGGACATTGACAGACCGGCATTTAATGCGTTACCCGATTTATCTTTTGCCAAAATATTGACATTTACCTTTTTTCGAACGCCGTATTGTTGCTGGTCAGTTCCGGCGTCAATAAACAATTGCTGCGCGGGCCGTTTAAACCATAGTCTTTCGCAAACAGGTTGTTTGGCGCTGTTAAAAACAGTAAAATGTGAAATACCATCGCCCAATGCGTTTTTATCGACTAAAAAATGGGCGGTTCCATTTGTGATTACAGCGGTTTCGGCCGCTTTTACCGTTTGCCGTGTATGCACAAACAGGTACACATTCCCCGTGGAATTATCAGTGGTTTTTACAGATACATCCAATTGCCCGCTGCCGTCATCTGCCATGGCCATCACATAACCGCGGGTATTAATATCGGGAAGGTTTTTTGTGATTGGCGTATTATTATCTGTTTTAATAATAGCCTTATATGTATTATTGGAAGCTGGTGTAAATGAAAAGCTGCCCATGCCAAATTTTAATGATTTAAACCGGGCCACGGTATCATTATGCTGATCAATAACAAGGCCTACCACTTTTACACCTTTGCCGTTTTGTCCGACAGCCTTAAAGGCCACCTTGCTTTTTAAGCCGCTTACTAAATTACCGCCCTCCGGGAAAAACTGCACATCATAGGCAGGCGCCGTTGTTGCAACAATGGCTTCGGGGGATTTTAATGGATTTATAAGCGAAATTTGTTTCTCAAAATAAAAATCCGGACTAAAATTCTTCATCCAGCTGGTATATGCCCTGAACCTGCAATTACCTGTATTAACCGACACCGGGATATATAGTGAACCATTGCCCATACCATTTTTCATCAAAACCTTGGCCTGCACTACCGGGTTCTGGCTGTTGTCTAAAATTTCAACATAAACCACTTTGCTCAGGTTAAGCGGTTTATGGTCATTGCCGTCAACACAATAAACTTTAAACCATAATATCTCTCCCGGCAGATATACGTTTTTGTCTGTATGAACAAATATTTTCTCCTGCAAGGCGGTTTGCTTATACAGGTTAAAACTATTTTGCACCTCCTGTATAACCTGGGCGCTGCTGCTAAAAAAAAGCAGGGAAAACGTTACTGCTAACAACGCTATTTTAATGGTTTGTATGGTATTTCTCATAATCAATACTTTTTTTATGATTGGGTTGCATCAATATTTCCAAAAAACCGGTTGAATGTTTGTTCCCCTTAATGTACAATCCACGCAAACAGGCTCTGCTGCCGTATATCCAAGCGGAGGGGACCCTGGCCGACTAATTGGTGAAACAGGAATCAAAGGAAATTGAGCTCCTTTATTGTAATTAATAAATTCATTTACCTGGTTAACCGGGGTTTTAGCACCCGGCGCATAGTAAACGTAAAGCTCCGTATCAAGCTGACAATTTGGATAGGCAGGTGTTGGCAACCAGGCCGGCAACTGTCTATTTTTGATAAATATTCTTTGGCTTGATGTGGTGCCTACACTAATATAGCCTATAACGGGCTCCAGCGGGTTGGTGGCTGAATGTATATTGCCGTTGATCTGCGATGGCTGGGCGTCAAATATGCTTCCCAATTGTTCGGTGTTCTTTTTTAAATTTGTCCAAAAGGTATAAGCATCTGCCGTTAATGCGTATTGCCTGACGAGGATACTATACTCAGAACCCAATTTTATAGAAGTAGAGGGAACAGAAGTCAGCAGGTTATCAATAAGCACATTTTTTGACAGTTTAGCGGTTGAATTAATGATAATGGTGCTTGAAGTGTCATTTCCCCAGCAGGTATATATCTGTTCATTTGCGGGCCTTGCCAATACGGTATCGCCGTTTGAGTAAAAACCTGAATCGTAATTTGAATGGAATATCCAGGTTTCCTGGAAATCCCAACGATAATATTTTACATTATTTGTAGCATCATGGGTGTTAGAATAAATATTGATCCCATTATTGGTGATAGTAAAATTCACGCTGTCAATAGGTGGGGAATTTAACACCGGAACATAGTCAGAATAATACTGTTCATTGTTGGATGTTTTTATGCTTAACCTATACTTATGTGAATTGTCGAGGTTTAACCCGCCCGAAACATAATAACCATTAGTAGTTTCTGTTAGTGGAAAATTAATATTCTGGTCGCTTTGCACCGCAACAATTGCGTGCAATTCCGGATTTAAGGTAACTGCGCTTGATAGATTAATAGTTCGGCTTAACCTAATGGTGGTTTGGTCTGATCCGCTGTTTATCGCCCCTTCTACAACAAGGTAACTGCCGGGCGAACTTATTGCCGGCGGGTTATATGGCTTTTTACAACAAACAATTGTGGTTAAAAGCACTAAATATATACTGTACTTAAAGTTAGCTTTCATAAACATTAAAACCTGATATTATAATTAATAAATGGAATAGGCGTGGCGAATATGGATAGTTTATAACCGCTTATTACCCCGCCCTGTTCAGTAAAAAAAGTTGAGTAAGCATTTTGCCTGCCTGTTAAATTATAAACGCCGACAGTCCATGAATTGTGCGTCTTTTGGTGTACTTTATGGTTACCTTCAATATTTATTGAAAAGTCCGATCTGAAATAATCCGGTATCCGGTACTCATTTCTGTCCGAATAAAAAACCCTTTCAGAACCTGCATACCCGTATTTTGCTATTGGCAGCGTGATTGGCCTGCCGGTGCTGTAAGCTATATCCAGCGAAATACTATACCTGTGGGTAAACTTGTAGTTACCGGTAAAGTTAAATGCACTTGGCTTGTCCCAGCTTGCCGGATACCATGAGCCGCCATTTATAAATTGCCCCGCCGCGGGGTCGTCCTGCTTTAATAATGTGCGCGAATAGGTGTAACTGATCCATCCGTTTAATTTTCCAGCTGTTTTCTTTAGTAGAAACTCGGCGCCGTACGCTTTACCCTGATCGCTAATAACTGCCTGTTCAATATGCTGATTCAAGACTAATTCAGCCCCGCTTTTGTAATCAAGGTAATTTCTAAGCCGCTTATAATATACTTCAACAGACATTTCTATTGTATTTGCTTTTGCATTTTTAAATATCCCCAATGATGCCTGGTCGCCATACTCGGGCTTAATGTTGGGGTCGCTTAACTTATATACATCGGTGGGTGAAATGGATGTAGAGTTGGTTAACAAATGAAGATATTGGTGTAAGGTATTATAACCTGCCTTTATGGATAAATCGTCATTTAACAAATAACGTGCAGAGAGCCTGATGTCGGGTGCCGCATAAGTATTAATAATTTTGCCGCTTTGGTAAGCGATACTATCAAGTACATTGTTCGGCTCTTTTGGCAGATTTGGCGCATACGAATCAACCGTTTGCGGTCCGAGGTAATTATAAATGTTAAAACGCACACCCGCGCTGATGGACAGATTAGGAGTGACATCGTATTTGTCGCCGAGGTATAATGCGCTTTCCAGTGCTTGCTCCTGCGCTAAAACCTGGGGAATTACCAGAGACCGACTTCCATCAGGTTCAAATGAGCCTGCATTATTATGATAAAGAATTGAGCTTAGGCCAAAATTGATCGTATGCTTGTTGCTTAAATAATAGGTAAAATCGGCTTTGAAGTTGGACTGACTTATATTTGAAGCCAGGCTATATCCATTTACCGGATTTGCGGTGCTTGATATAGAATATTGATACTTGTCAAAGCCTGCACTGATCAGACTAAATAATTTGGTGTTAAAATTGTGCTTCCATTTTAGCACAATACTTTTATTGCTGTAGGCGTATGTGGTGTCGCTATTCAGCCTGAACTTATCGTTACTGATATAGCTTGATAGATAAATGTTGTTTTTATCGTTTATCTGGTGGCTAATATCAAGGTTGGCGTCATTAAAGGAGGCGGAGCTGTTTTTGTAAGCCTGTGGTAGTAAATTGAGCAGCCAGTCTGAATAGGTGGTACGGGCGCCGAATATAAATGAAGTTTTATCTTTTACAATTGGTCCTTCAATATTAAAGCGGCTTGTTAATAACCCAATTCCTGCCGAACCGGTAAATATCTTTTTATTACCCTCGCGATTTGTAATTTCTAATACGGATGATAACCGGCCGCCAAATTTTTCAGGAATGCTGCTCTTATATAATTCTATATCCTTTACTATATCGGGATTGAAAGCTGCAAAAAATCCAAAGAAATGTGCCGGGTTGTAAATAGTGGCGCCATCAAGCAGTATCAAATTTTCATCAGCCGATCCGCCCCGTACGTTAAAACCTGTGGTAGCTTCGCCAACAGATGTCACACCGGGAAGCGTCAGTACAACTTTTAAAACATCAGTTTCGCCAAATGCAGTTGGTATTTGTTTAATATTTTTAATGTCCAGGCGGGTTACGCCTAATTCAACACTGCGCACATTGACAACTTTGTCTGCTGATATTTTTACCTCTTTTAAACTATTTATTTGTTCCTGCATCTCAATATTCAGTTTCCCATCAGTGAACAGAATGATCTGGCGACGGGTGTCACGCATACCCAAACCACGGATGTTCAGGATATGCCTGCCACGGCTTAGCGTTAAGGTAAAATACCCAAACTGGTCGGTAGAAACACCCGATTTTGTACTTGCCACATAGATACTTGCGCCGCCTATAGCTTCGCCTGATTTAATGTCACGTATATAACCGCTTAACGTTGCCGTGCCCGGTTTTATGCTGTTGGTTTTTATGCCTATTTCATAAATTTTGTTTTCAGTTGTCGCATCAGCTACCTTTTTGTCCTTGTCGTTGGTGTAGTCAGCGACTGCCAGTATTTGTTTGGCTTGCGTGTTGGCGGTTACTATAAAGCCAGGTGCCAGATCGGTTTTTATTTGCCGCCCTTTTGTGAGAAATACTTGTTGCTGATTTGTAATTGCATAATGGAAATTAGTGTTTTTGAAAACAGCATCCAAAATACTTTTCAGTGGCTTATCATTTACCTGCAGGGTGACTTTTAAACTATCAAACGATACCGGGTCAAAATAAAAATGGTAATTGCTTTTGGATTCAATATCGTTAACAAATTGTGCGATGGTCGCCTGCTGAAAGTTAACGCTGATTAATTTTACACTACTTTGCTGGGCCGAGACTATCTGTAAAAAAAACAGGAAGCAGAAACTTAAAAGATAAGTTTTTCTCATATTATTTGATTAAATGGTCATAATAAGATGCTATCTGAACCATAGCCTCCTCTGGGTTTTTCCGAAAGTCAATTTGATTGGCTTTAATATATTGCGTTATTTCCTTCTTTTTATCTTTTAAAATACCAAGCATGGATCCTTTGCTGCTAAAGCTAAAGTAAACGTTGTTTTTTTTCAAAAAATAGCTGATTTCCGGGTCGAAATAAGATTCCGGCCCTGCTTGTGAACCTGTTGTAGTTTGAATGCTTTTGGATCGTTTAGCCAATACCTGTGTTTTTCCGTTATAAAGCTCATCGTAAAAGCCGGATGTTAAAATCTGATTATTGCGCAGTGTATCAGCATTAATATTTACAAAATGATGATCCAAAAAATCAAAACTTTTTACTTTTTCATCTACCAGTGAAAATTTTGAAAAATGGTTATACAGCAATACAACAACTTCATCTTTGTAAATATCATATAACATCGGCACGCCGGTATAAAAGTCCCCATCATAATGCACCGACCCGGGCGCAAAAGCATTCACATCTGAAAAGTAGGCATTGCCTTTAATCAGGGGGTCGTAAAAATAGTATTCGGGCCCGTTAAATAAAGGTGACTGTTCCCCGAGGCTTGTATAAAAGAGGGTCAATGTATTATTAAATGCATATTCCTGCGAACTGCTGTCTGTGCGGGCAACCTGTGCAAAAGAATTTTTGCTGATAACTATACATAAAAGGCAAGCCGATACAGATAGGGAAATTGGTTTTCTCATGAATTCAGGTTAAAACCGAAATTTACCTGACTTTATGCTAAAAACCAAGAAATTAGTTGAGAAAAAGTGTTAAATTTTATGTATAAAAGCATTTTTGTCCGGTAGTATCAATTTTACAGCTAAAGGATTTTTTACTGTCATGATAATGTTACATGCTGTTTTGTTTTTGCAAGCCAATAATCTGCTGTATAATTGAGTTATATCTAAAATCAATAAACGAATTTATGAAAGCTTCAAAAGTATTAGTAATTGCGCTTTTAGCTATGTTTAGCTATTGTGCGGTAAGTGCCCAGCCGGTATATCACAAACATCACAAACGACATCATGTGATCAGACATCATAGGCGCTAATTGTATTAAAACAAAACAGGCCCC
>DHXR01000084.1:0-23714 GCA_002413785.1 Mucilaginibacter sp. UBA5151 | reverse complement strand
GGGGCCTGTTTTGTTTTAATACAGCATGTGATTTTACAACTTCCGCTTCACTTCTACATTTTCATAAGCCTCAACAATGTCACCAACCTCAATATTGTTGAAATTATGTATGTTTAAGCCGCATTCGTAGCCGGTGCTAACTTCTTTAACATCGTCCTTAAAGCGTTTTAACGAGGCGAGTTCGCCGGTATAAATTACCACACCTTCGCGAACGATGCGTATTTTACTGTTCCGGGTAATTTTACCGTCGAGTACCATACAGCCGGCAATTGTACCAACTTTACTTATCTTAAAGGTTTCACGTATCTCAACGTTGGCTACAATCTTCTCTTCAAATGTCGGGGCCAGCATGCCTTCCATCGCAGCTTTTATCTCATTTATGGCGTCATAAATAATAGAGTAAAGCCTGATGTCGATCTGTTCCTGCTCGGCAAGTTTGCGTGCACTGCCCGAAGGCCGTACCTGGAAACCAATAATTATAGCATCCGATGCGGAGGCCAGCAATACATCTGATTCGGATATCTGCCCAACGGCTTTCGAGATAATATTTACCTGTATTTGCTCGGTCGATAATTTTAATAAGGAGTCGGACAAGGCTTCTATAGAACCATCCACGTCACCCTTAACAATAATGTTAAGTTCCTTAAAGTTACCCACTGCCAAACGGCGGCCAATTTCATCAAGCGTAATGTGTTTTTGTGTGCGTAAACCTTGTTCGCGTTGTAATTGAAGGCGTTTATTGGCAATTTCACGTGCCTCAACTTCGCTTTCAAGCACATTGAACTTATCGCCTGCTGTTGGTGCACCCTGCATACCCAACACCTGTACCGGTGTTGAAGGGCCAGCCGAATCAACCCGCTGGCCGCGTTCGTTAGTGAGTGCTTTTACACGTCCGCTATAACAACCTGCAAGTATCGGATCACCAACTTTTAATGTGCCGGCCTGTACTAAAATCGTTGTAACAATACCACGGCCCTTATCAAGGGCTGCTTCAATAACAGTACCTACCGCGCGTTTATTAGGATTAGCTTTTAGCTCAAGCAATTCAGCTTCAAGCAATACTTTTTCTAAAAGCAGTTCAACATTCAGGCCTGTTTTGGCTGATATTTCCTGCGACTGGTATTTACCGCCCCATTCTTCAACCAAAATATTCATGGCCGATAGTTGTTCGCGGATCTTATCGGCATTTGCGCCGGGCCTGTCAATTTTGTTAAAGGCGAAAATAATAGGCGCTCCTGCAGCCTGCGCGTGGTTTATGGCCTCGCGGGTTTGCGGCATCACACTGTCATCCGCAGCAATTACGATAATTACAATATCTGTTACCTGGGCACCCCTGGCACGCATGGCGGTAAACGCCTCGTGGCCCGGTGTATCCAGAAATGTTATTTTTCCTTTATCATCCGGCAAAGTTACCTCATAAGCGCCAATGTGCTGGGTAATACCCCCGGCTTCGCCGCCTATAACGTTTGTTTTACGGATAAAGTCGAGCAATGAAGTTTTACCGTGGTCAACGTGGCCCATTATGGTTACAATCGGCGCGCGCGGTATAAGGTCTTCCGGGTTATCAGGCTGGTCGAGGTTACCCTCTTCATCCTGTGGTTTTACAAACTCAACCTGGTAGCCAAATTCGTCAGCAACAATGCTTAAAGTTTCGGCATCAAGTCGCTGGTTGATAGAAACGAACATACCCAGGCTCATGCAGGTGGAGATGATCTGCGTAACAGAAACATCCATCATCGAAGCCAGTTCGTTTGCTGTAACAAACTCTGTAACCTTTAATACTTTTGATTGCAGTTCCTGCTCCATTGCCAGTTCTTCGGCAGTGGCGGCTACATCATCGCGTTTTTGACGGCGGAATTTTGCCCGCTGCGCAAACTTGCCTGATTTACCGGCGCCGCTTAAGCGCGCTAAGGTTGCCTTAATCTGGTCTTGTATATCTTTTTCTGTAGGTTCTTCCTTAGGGCCGGTATTTTGGGCCGCATTACGGTTCCTGAAATCAGGCCTGTTGCCGCCTCCCTGGTGGGAGCCTCCGCCCGCTGGTGGATGATTGGCGCCCCTGTTCCTGAAATCGGGACGGTTCCCGCCATGCGGCTGCTGCTGTCCTGGTGGATTTGCTGCCTGCTGACCGGCATGATTTGCGGCCGGATTGCCCTGCTGCGGGTTATGCCCGCCGGGGCCCTGGTGATCTTTACGTTTTCTTTTACGCTTATGGTCGGCAGCATTATTGGTGTTTGATGATGATGCTACCGGGTTACGTTTAGGTGGATTAACCGGTAATTGTATTTTGCCAACTACATTGGGGCCTGTTAAACGCTCGGCTTTGGCCCTGATCACTTCGGGTTCCTGCGGCTCTTCAGGCGCTTCAACTACAGGAGTTTCTGCAACCTTTTCAGGCTCAACGACAGGTGGAGCTATGGCAGGAGCAATAGTTGCTACTACCGGAGGAACTATTTCCTTTTTAATTTCTGCAGCCGGAGCTTCGTGCACAATTTCCTTTGGCACTTCAGGCAACGGCTGTTGTGGCGGAACTTCCTGTTTTATAATAACTTCTACCTTTTTCTCAACAGGTTTTTCAACCGGCAGCGGTTTTGCATGGAGATTATCAAGATCAATTTTACCGACAACTTTTACACCGGGTAAAACTTCATTATGATCCTCAACTTTTTCATGCTGCGGCTCAACAGGTTTTGGTTTTTCAGCTGCAACAGGAGGCGCAAAATGATGCCCCGCATTTTTTATAAGGATCTCCTCATTCTCGAAATCCCGGGAACGGCGGTGCTCAATTGGTTTTTCGGGGAATTGAACGGTATCTTCTTTTCTTATTTTTCCGATACTGATCTGTTTGGCTTCCTCCTTAATAATTTTATCCACAGCAAACTCTTTCAAAAGAGTATTATACATGTCGCCGTCGAGTTGGGCCATAGGATGCTTTTGAACCTTATAGCCCTTTGTCGCTAAAAAATCGACAATAGTACCCGTACCGATGTTCAGCTCTTTTGCTGCTGTAAATAATTTTATGGATTTGTCTTCTGACATTTATTATTATTCTTTCTCTGCTATTTTATGCAAAAATACGATTTTAATTTTTGTTATTACGCTTATTCAAACTCTGCCTGTAGAATTGATAATACATCCTTAACAGTTTCTTCTTCCAGGTCGGTGCGTTTTACCAACTCATTAACAGTTAATGCCAGTACCGATTTTGCTGTATCTAAACCAATTCGTTTAAATTCATCAATAATCCAGCTTTCAATTTCGTCTGAAAATTCTTCAATGTCCACATCCTCATCGGTTTCATCAGCCTCACGGTAAACATCAATTTCGTACCCGGTTAATTTGCCGGCCAGTTTTATATTGTGACCGCCGCGGCCAATTGCCAGCGAAACCTGGTCGGGTTTTAAATATACTGCCGCGGTTTTTTTCTCATCATCCAGCTTAATAGATGTGATTTTAGCCGGAGATAACGCACGCTGAATGTACAACTGTAAATTATTGGTGTAATTGATCACATCAATATTTTCGTTTTTCAGTTCACGTACTATACCGTGAATACGTGAGCCTTTCATCCCAACACAGGCGCCAACAGGGTCAATACGGTCATCATAAGATTCTACGGCAACTTTAGCCCTTTCGCCGGGTTCGCGCACAATTTTTTTAATGGTGATCAGCCCGTCAAAAATTTCAGGGACTTCCATTTCAAATAAACGTTGCAAAAATTCAGGCGCTGTGCGCGATATAATAATCTTGGGGTTGCTGTTCAGCATCTCAACCTTATCAACCACCGCTTTTACCGTATCACCCTTTTTAAAATAATCGGCGGGGATCTGTTCTGATTTTGGCAGCAACAGTTCATTGCCTTCATCGTCAAGCACTAAAGTTTCTTTTTTCCAAACCTGGTAAACCTCGCCGGTAACAATTTCGCCAACGCGGTCTTTGTATTTTCTGAAGATCTCATCTTTTTCAAGTTCAAGGATCTTTGAAACCAGTGTCTGGCGTGCCGCAAGGATAGCGCGGCGGCCAAAACTCTCTAAAGTTACCTGTTCAATATAGTCATCACCTACTTCAAGGGTGGGGTCTAAGGTTTTCGCCTCTGCCAGTTCAATTTCCAGGTCGTCATCTTCACTGAAACCATCCTCCATTACCTTACGGGTACGCCATATTTCAAGGTCACCGTTATCGGTATTGACAATTACGTCGCAATTTTCATCATTGCCGTACTTTTTCCTGATCATGCTTCTGAAAACGTCTTCCAGAACGCTCATCATGGTTGGGCGATCGATGTTTTTGAAATCTTTAAATTCCTGAAAAGAATCAATTAAATTAATATTGCTCATTTTCTTACTTGAATGATATTGAAACTTTTGTTTCTGTTATTTTACTAATCGGGATCACGCTTTCAACAATTTCCGCCTTTTTCCCTTTTTCTTTTATTTTTTCTTCAATTACTATGGCATCTTCTGTGACGCCCGTCAGTTTGCCTTCTCTTTTTGTTCCATCTGCCATTTTAATGGACAAATTTCGTTCAATATTTTTTAAATATTGCCTTATTGAGGTAAGCGGCGTATCAATTCCCGGCGATGAAACTTCAAGATTATAAGCAGTTTCAATTACGTTTTCCTCTTCTAAACGAAAACCCACATGCCTGCTTATCGCTGCAATATCATCAATACCAATGCCGTTATCGCCATCAACCAATATAATCAGCTTCCCGTTGGGATGCATTTTTACATCCACTATAAACAGGTTTGGCTTATCGGCTATCTTCTCTTCAATCAGCTCCCTTACTCTTTTTTCAATATTCATTACCTTTCGGATAATTTGATTGATAAAATAAAAGAGGGGACAAACGCCCCCTCTTTTTTAATTCACCTGCAAATATAGTGTTTTTATTGGGCTTTCAAAGTGTTTTTTAGTGAAAATGCGTTTTGTCAGTGGGGAGTGGTGAGAAGTGAGCAGGAGATTCACTACCGACCATTCACAACTCAATGTCGTTTACTTAAAGGAAACGAATTATTAGTTCTCCCCATAAACGCTCTACGCCTCACCCTGCCCTCTCCAAAGGAGAGGGTTTAACGAAGAGCGAAGTTAAAGTCCTCTCCTTTGGAGAGGATTTAGGTGAGGCAAAATTGCCGGGGAGTCCTTAAGTAAACGACATTGATTCACAACTCACCACTCACCAAATTACTTAAACGGCAAATCAATATAATGCACACTGCGGAGCTTCTTTTTGCCGCTAATAAAATCCCATGTGCTATTGCCGCCAAACTGGTAAAAGCGCATAAAATAGGTTTGGCCTTTTGCGAAGGGGGTATCAGGCGTAAATACAATGGCGCTGTCTTTTAACCGGTATATTCCAGGCTGAACCGACTGATAATCTTTTAAATCGGTGTCTTTAGGCATCCGGTAAACGGGCAGCAGACTCTTCCATACACCCGATGCGGTATCGCGGTTGATCTCGCCCATAATAGCATTATCAAGCCCGGTGAATTTAACCGACTGGTTATTATTGACAATGCTGACCTGCACAGCCGGGGTTTTCGGCTTTGGCGTACACGCGAAGCAAAATGACAGTAAAAACCAGGCTGTTTTTTTCATGCTCAAATATCGGCTTTCATAATGAATTTTATTTATATGCTACATAAAAGTATTCTATTTACCTTAATCTTTACTCCCGCCGGTTCAAGTGTCCCGTTTGAACCTAAATTTGGGTCAGCGTCCCGGTGAATCACCCAATGTTTTTCGGCTGGTCAAGTTCGCCGAATGGAGCGTTGTGCTGCATAATAAATATGCGGAATATTTTCTTTTTATGCCAATATATTATTGTAAGCGGGACGCTTACATTTGATTGCGTTCAAGCGTCCCGCTTGAACCGGCGGAAATATTATTGTCAGACGACATTTTTTAAGTAATTTCGGCTAAATCACATTTCCCGTTATAATCGGTTAGGGTGGTATCCTTCTTTAATCTTTAATTTCAGTTTGTGCGTTTGTTGAACGCAAGCAAAATCTTAATAATTTATAAAATGAAAAACCTATTCTTAGCCTTGGCTTTTATAGTTCTGGCCGTACCTGCCAAGTCACAATCCAATGTTTCCTTTGAAGAAACAGTTAGGTACATTAACAGCATATTGCAAAATAATACTAATGATAAATTTTCTGTTTATCATATGGATGCTGATAAATATGGTAATTTAAGATTTTATTGTTCGATAGGTCAATATTGGTTTAATATTAATGATACAATCGGTATTGGCGAGAACTCTTTCAGTTTTTTCAATTTCGAATACGGTTATCAAGTAAAAGACAGTTTTGGATCACCTACACAAAGTACAATGGGTTCTACTTATACAACATCATCTACTGGAAAAAAAGGACCAACAATGGCTACTTGGGGCAGCACCATTGATGGCTTTGGACCCTTTGGCTATGAAAATGAAAGAAAGCTAATTAAAGCGTTTAAGCATCTAAAATATTTAACCAAAGTCAATGATCCGTTTAAGGATTAATTATGAATCGATTGCTTATCGATGCAGGGGCGTTAAAAAAGTGCCAGTAAATTAAAGTCAAACTCCGCTCAAACAGCGACTGTAGTAGGTGCGCCGTCATCTTTTGTACAGTATGGCTTAACTTTGCCAATTCCGCAATTCACACCACACCGCGCACTTGAGGTGAGATTGACGCGACTATGCAAATTTGCTCATCTCCTTATCGAATCGTCAGTTGTACTTCCTTACTGCCTGTTGTGATTATAAAACCGGAAAGAACTCTGTCCCATAAGATATCCTCCCGATCAGTTAAAAACCGAACTAATCGATCAATCTGCTCATCCCGTGCTACTTTGTTATCGATCCTGACATGATTGTGAGTGCCGTTTTTCAGGAGCAACTTCACTTCGACTTGGTATAAATGTTCGAAATCATTGGAATCAACAATGAACTGCAATTCCCTTTTGTTGTTATACCGGACAACCTTAAGGCCGTCGATCGAAATAGTCCGATTTAGCAGGCCGAAAAGATATTGCATCCTTGCCTGTAAAAAACGATGGGCGGACTGCTCATCAATCAACCAAAACAAGTCTTCAAAAAATTGTCTGACTACATTATACCAGTCTTTTACATATTCGACGGTAACGATCTTTAGCAGGTAACCATCTTCAAACTCCTCACAAATGAGCCCCTTTTTGGAAGAATCAACCACCTTTTTCATGGATTTTAATTTGTCAGCGGTGAGCACTCCACCATCATGGATCAACCGGTTACGCAGGTTTTGCAAGTCGGTCAGTTTATTTCTATGAGCTTCGAATGTGTTCAAGTTGATGCCCATAACCAACTCAAGATATTTATAAGAGCCGCTCAAATAATCTCGATGGCTGAAATCCGTTAAATCGATATTATGGCCCATCAACATCTTCCAGCAATGACATAAGCGTTTCAGTTCCGCTTCAAGGAATATGTAAATACTGATGATGGTCGATTTGTGGAGATTATCTGCCATTTCCGCGAATCTCGTATCCAACTGCTCGCTTTCCAAAGCATGTAGGTCGGTATAGTAATCCCAGCCGGATTCATGGGCTGCGTAGGAATGTTTAACATCATCGCTACCGGAAATGGAGTCATAGGCTTCATCATATTTGACTTTTACAGTCGCTTTACTCCGTTCAAAGGCCGTGTCCAAAACGGCTTGGGCGGTCATCTTTTCCTGTTCATAAAGTTTGATAGTAGTATCGGTCTGATGTTCCAGTAAAGAAATCTTCTGAACAACTTGGGCAAAAAAGCTGTCCAGTGATGTAAAGTCTCCACCGCTGATATAATAATACATTGCTCCAAAGTCCATTTCCTTTATGAATTAATCTTTCTTTTGTAATCAAATTTAGAAATACGTCGTAGTGCCGTTAACAGTAAAAGCATTAATTCGCTATAATATTCGTTATTATTATAAAAGCAATGTACTATTTTATTTCTAAGATTTAAGGCCCCGCTGTCCGAAGTTTTTAACTTCGGATGCCTATGCATGTAGTTTTTAACTACAGTAACCAAATGTAAAATAAAGGACAACGCCGGGCTATGCGCCGGGCTTTGTTATTTAATGGACAAAAGACACAAAACTTACGGCGCATCGCATTAAGGATTGAAGCGAATACCGGCCTCGCGCCTAATGCCTCGCAGGCGTATAAGCGGAAAGCCTGACCGCCGCTTCTACCAGCGGCGGGGAATGCCCAAAAACAATTTCCTTCAATTCCCTCCGCTCCCGCAAGCGATGAGCACAGCAAGTGACAAAAAAATCCCCATTCCCGCAAATCCATCCCCGCTCCACCCTTTATCCATCTGGCAAAATTCGTTTCCGGTTGATTATAAATATGCCCATAAATTAAAATGTCCCGTTTTCATCAAATCAGGATTAGCTGATTTGATGAAAACGGGACAAAAAAGGATACTTCCGCCTCCGTTATTGGAAACGGTACGGTTTATTTCGTTTTTAAAACCACCGTCGCCCCTTGCAATCCCTTTGAGGTGGCTGTAAAGGTTATGTTCCCTGCTTTTTCTTTTGTTTGTACGATGGCCAGTGCCAGCCCGTTAAATGCTTTGCGGTAATCCGCTTTGAACGGATCGTGGCTAACCTCATCGCCATTGTCAACCCCGGCTATAAAACCCGGGCCGTTAATTTTAAAGTTAACCAGGTTATCAGCATCCGGCACCAGGTTGCCATCCTTATCCAAAATTTTTACGGTGATGAATGACAGGTCCCTGCCATCGGCTTTGATATTTTTACGGTCGGCTGTCAGCTCAATTTTAGCAGGGGCGCCTGCGGTATGGATCTCGCGGGTTAAAACCACTTTGCCATCCTTGCGCGAAACCGCTTTCAGCGTACCCGGTTCGTACTTAACACGCCACATAATGTGCAGGTCATCGCCGTTTTTCTTTTTTACACCCAATGATTTACCGTTGAGGAACAGTTCCACTTCATCGGCATGGTTATAAAAGGCCCAAACATCCACCATTTTGCCCGGTGTCCAGTTCCAGTGCGGGAAAATGTGGAGTACCGTTTTGTCGGTCCACTCGCTTTGGTACATGTAAAAAATATCTTTAGGGAAACCGGCGAGGTCGATGATGCCAAAATACGAGCTGCGCGACGGCCATGAATATGGTGTTGGCTCACCCAGGTAATCAAAGCCGGTCCAGATGAACATCCCCGAAAGGAAATCATATTTTTTCATTACTTTCCAGGTAGCTTCATGGGTTGAACCCCAGGCCGGGCGCACATTATCATAAGCCGATACACTGTTATCGGGATTGCCTTCGGTAAATGGTTTATCATATCTTGATGGCCAGACACGGATACTATCCGAAGGCATATCATAGTGCCCGCGTGTTTCGAGGCCCGATGTTGTTTCAGTAGCGATGAACTTTTTGCCTGGGTAGCGGTCATGAAAAGTGGCATAGTCAAATTCATGATAATTATAGCCAATCAAGTCAATAGCGCCTGACTGGATGATCTTATTGCCCTTGCCTGGATTGTCATTGGCCGTGGTGATCGGCCTTGTTGTATCGAGACTGTGCACAATCCCTGCCAGTTCCGGTGCAATGCGCAATGCGCTGGTGTCGCCCTGTTGCGGGATCTCGTTTCCGATGCTCCAAATGATTACGCTTGGGTGGTTACGATCGCGCAGTATCTGATCCTCCAGGTCGCGTTTATGCCATTCTTTAAAATAAAGGTGATAGTCATATTTTGCTTTTTTCCATTCCCAGCAGTCGAAAGCCTCGTCCATCACAATAAACCCCATTTTGTCGCAAAGGTCAAGCAGATCAGGCGCAGGCGGGTTATGCGAGGTGCGGATTGCGTTACAGCCAAACGATTTCAGCATTTGCAGCTGGCGTTCAAGGGCGCGGGTATTAACAGCCGCGCCTAAACTGCCCAGGTCGTGGTGGTCGCAAACGCCTAAGATCTTCATGTATTTTCCGTTTAGCGAAAACCCTTTATCGGCGTCGAAATTGAAGTAGCGGATGCCGAGTGGGGTGGTGTAGGTATCTGCTGAATTTTGGCCGGAAACTTTTGTAACTACCTTATACAAATACGGTTGCTCAACCGACCATAATGTTGGATTATTTACATTAATATCCTGACTGGTTTGTGTAACAGCGTCTTTTAAAGTTATTTTAGTGGACATAGTTGCTACGGCTTTACCTTCGGCATTAATAACAGAGGTGCTTACAGTAACAACCTGCTGCTTGCCGGTAGTGTTACGGATGCAGGTATTTATTTTAATAGCCGCCGATTGCGCGCTTACTTCAGGTGTAGTAACATAAGTTCCCCAATGGTCAACGGCTACCTTACCGGTAGTCACCAGCCAAACATTCCTGTAAATCCCTGAACCTGAATACCATCTTGAATTTGGCTGAACCGAATTATCAACCTTCACGGCAATGGTGTTACTGCCGCCAAAATTCAAATAAGGTGTTAATTCGTACCTGAATGAAATATAACCGTTGGGCCTGAAACCAAGATGGTGCCCGTTTATCCAAACATCGCTTTTTTGGTAAACGCCGTCAAAATCAATATAAATCAGCTTGTTTTTTGAATCAGCCGGAACGGTAAATGTTTTACGGTACCAGCCTATGCCGCCCGGCAATGCGCCGCCCTCGGGGGTGGCAGGGTTATCTTTGCTAAATTTACCTTCAATGCTCCAGTCGTGCGGCAGGTTAAGTACGCGCCAGCCGGAAACGCCCAGGTTTGGTTTTTCGCCGCCGGCCACATCGCCTAAATGGAAATGCCAGCCCTTGTCAAAATCGACAACCGTGCGGCCTTGCTGACTAAACCCTTTTGAGGCAAACAGCAACGCAATTAAAAACAGGCAAAACAACCGTATCGCCTTTGGAAAAAAAGCTTTTTTAGCTAACATAATGGATTTATTTAGGATTAACTGTAATCAGGACACTAAATTAGGAATTAATTATTGAATTAGAGAATTAGTAAGTTGTTAAATTGGTGGGTTAGATTTGCGAAGTTTTTAAAACTTCGCAAATCTGAATTCGTTAAAAATTGATGAGTTTGTTTTCAGTGACACTTATGATGTATTAAATTTGTATATTTACTATTATAATGAGTTAAGACAAATCATGAAAGTTATTAGCGTAAAACCCTTGCCAGACTATAAATTGCAGGTTTCATTTGATGATGGTGTTTCTGGAATTATTGACTTGAAGAGCTTCATTGCAAACGGAATATTTTCCGTTCTTCAAAATGAAGATTCATTTAATAAGGTTTACACTAACGGTTATTCGGTAGCCTGGAGTGATGAATTAGAAATTGATTCATTGGCCATTTACGCGGAAATATTGAATAAGTCGCCCGAAGATATTCTCACTGCAAATTTTAGCTATGCCGCAAATTAGTACCTTCCTCGGTATTATCATCCGAATGTTTTACCGTGATCATAATCCGCCTCATTTTCATGCGGTTTATGCCGAATACGAGGGTTTGATTGATATTAATAAATTAGAACTGATAAGCGGTAAATTGCCTCCACGTGTTTTAGGTTTAGTTATTGAATGGACAGCGTTGCACCAAAAAGAACTAAATGATAATTGGGAAAGTGCGAAACGCCAGGAGCAATTAAAATCGATAGCGCCATTGGTTTAACCACACCGATCCGGGCATATTCCAACATTTTCTTTCATTCAGGCATAAACATGTCTTTAATGCTTTTATAAGACACATACGCAGCTTTTTCATTATTTTCCTCTTCAAGCATTACATCTATCATTAATTTGTACTCATCAGTTAATTCAAGTTTTTGAAACTTCGTAAATCTGATTCAGAACATAAACAGTCGAACTTTTAAACCTTTCAACTTTCCAGCATTACAACCTTCCAACAAATTAGTATTTTTGTATTATGAATACCACTGCCATTAAAACACTTCCCGGCCGTTACTGTAATTCGCTAACGGAATACTCACGTTTTGTTACCCGTGAGGTGGCCATTGGCGATGTACCCATAGGTGGCAATAACCCTATCCGCATTCAAAGCATGACCACTACCGATACCATGGATACCATCGGTACTGTGGAACAGTCGATCAGGATGGTGGATGCCGGTTGCGAATATGTGCGCATTACCGCGCCAAGCATTAAGGAAGCTAAAAACCTGGCAGAAATAAAAAAGCAATTACGTCAGCGCGGCTATACCGTTCCGCTGGTTGCAGATATCCATTTTACCCCCAATGCCGCCGAAGTTGCCGCGCGGATTGTGGAAAAGGTGCGTGTAAATCCCGGCAATTATGCCGATAAAAAGAAATTCGACCAGATAGATTATACCGATGCCGAATACCGGAGAGAACTGGAGCGCATCTACCAAAAATTTGCACCCCTGGTAAATATCTGCAAGGAATATGGCACTGCCATGCGCATCGGCACCAATCATGGTTCATTGAGCGACCGGATCATGAGCCGTTACGGCGATACGCCGCATGGCATGGTGGAGTCGGCGATGGAATTTATGCGGATGTGTGAAACGCTGAATTATTATAACCTGGTGATCAGCATGAAATCAAGCAACCCGCAGGTGATGGTACAGGCCTATCGCCTGCTGGTGGAAACCATGGTTGCCGAAGGCATGAACTACCCGCTGCACCTCGGTGTAACCGAAGCCGGGGATGGCGAGGATGGCCGCATCAAATCTGCGGTTGGGATAGGCACTTTGCTGGAGGACGGCCTTGGCGATACCGTTCGCGTATCGCTTACGGAAGAACCCGAAGCCGAAGCACCGGTGGCCATTGCTTTGGTGGAACGATATGTGGAAAGGGCAAAAGGAGAAAGGCAAAAGGCAAAAGGCAATAGTACTCCTGGTGAAAAAAACCTTTCACCTTTCACCTTTCACCTTTCACCTGTATCTCACTCACCGTACGAATACAAAAAGCGCCATACTTATGAAGCCAACGCTTTCATAGGCGGCCATATTGTGCCGCGAGTGGTGATTGACCTTTCTCAAAAGAATTTAAAAGACCCAAGTGTGTTAAATGATGCCGGGTATTTGTATGCGCCTCTCCCCGACAAATACAATATGGCCGAGCAATCGGTTGATTTTGTTTACCTGGCCGATCAGTTGCCCTCCTTCAATTTACCGGGCAACCTGAAACAGTTGTACAACTATACCACCTGGCAAAAACTGGCCGGCAAAACCAACTGCCATCCGGTATTTACTTTGCAGGAATATATTAATGCTGCTGACCGTTCATCGGCGTTAAACCTGGTGCGGATAAAAAATCCGGACATTGATTCCGAAGATTTCGGTTTGATCCCTTTTGACCGGTCCCTGGTCTTTATCCTTGAAACAGATGCCCAGCATGGTATGGCCGACCAGCGCTCTTTCTTTTTTAAATTAGAAGAGTTGGGATTAGATGTGCCTGTAATTATTAAAAGAAGCTATTCTTTTGAGTCCGAAAGTCCGAAAGTCCGAAAGTCCGAAAGTGAAAATATAGCAGGTCCAAAAGTCTCTCCGCCAGCTGGCGGAGGAGATTTAGAGGGGGCTTATACTCAAAGTTTACAACTCTACGCTTCCACAGATCTCGGCGCTTTATTGGTTGATGGTTTTGGCGACGGCATCTGGATTGATGCGCCGGAAGTTGCAACAAAAACAATCACCTCAACAGCTTTCGGCATTTTGCAGGCAACCCGTTCGCGCATATCAAAAACGGAATATATCTCCTGCCCAAGCTGCGGCCGTACCTTGTTCGACCTGATGGTCACCACCCAAATGATCCGTAGCCGGACAAGCCATCTCAAGGGCTTAAAAATTGGCATCATGGGTTGTATAGTAAACGGCCCCGGTGAAATGGCCGATGCAGATTACGGCTATGTGGGCTCGGGTACGGATAAAGTTACCCTTTATCGTGGGAAGGAAGCGGTAAAGAAGAATATAAATTCAGCCAACGCGCTTGATGAATTGATTGGTATAATAAAAGAAGACGGTAACTGGATTGAAACCAGTACCTTATAATATATTTATTTAAGTTTTTTCTTGCAAATTCAAGGAATATGTCTTAATCTTATATCATTATGAGAAAACCTAAATTACTCAGCCTGATAGTTATATTCCTTGTTGCGACTATCCAACTATCAAAAGCCCAAATGCACGCCAGGGGGCTTGATTTCAACGATGCATCGTATGCAAGTGCGCCTAAAAAGGCGAGGCTTACCCGGGCGCTTGATGCGCTGCCGGCAAGCGCTTCGATAAAAAAATTCGCACCATATCCAAAAACGCAGGGGCAATATGGTACATGTACCGCCTGGTCTGCCGCTTATTGCGGCCGCACTATGGTTGATGCCATTAAAAATAAGTGGACAAACCGCGATTCAATAACCGCCAATGCTTACTCTCCTGCATTCTTATTCAGGCTGCTGCGTCCCGAAGACCAGAGTTGTACCGGCGGCTCAAATATTGAGACCGCCTTTCAATTGATGAAAACTAAGGGGTGTCTTCACTATTCCGATATTCCGCTGCTCTGCGTCCCCAATATAAATACAGCTATGTTAGGGAAAGCTTCCGATGCTTTGCTTAAAGATTATGCGCGGCTTTTTGATGTTAGTTCGTCTGCAAATATTAAGGTACAAGCCGTAAAAAAGTCGATCTCGGAAAATAAGCCGGTAGTTTTTGGGATGCTCTGCCCGCCATCATTTGATTACCCGGCTAATAAATATTGGGCGCCCGTAGAAGAACCCCTGGAATCTTATGGCGGCCATGCCATGTGCGCAGTAAGTTATGATGATAACCTGTATGGCGGGGCTTTTGAAATCCAAAACAGCTGGGGCGATAACTGGGGCGCTAAGGGTTATATCTGGATAAAATATACTGACTTTGCCCGTTTTGTAAAATATGCATACGAATTTGTTGATCTCCCCGACCCGAAACCAAACATGCCCGATCTTTCCGGATCAATAAAACTGGCGCTCTCAACCGGCCAGAATATGCCTGTAAATTTGCTGATCTCAACCAGGGGCCTGAAAGTGGTACCGGTAAACAGAACGCCCGAACCGCTTACTATTTATCAAACAACCAATGCCTATACATCGGGCACCAACTTTCGCATTTATATTTCAAACAACGAGCCTGCTTATGTTTACGCCATCAGCTCCGATCTCAGCAACCAGGTCACGAAAATCTTCCCTTATGAGGATGGGATAAGCGCTGCACTTACTTATAAAAATAATGAGGTAGCCTTACCCGACGAAAACCATTATATTCAGTTTGATGAAAAACCAGGCAAGGATTTTTTATGCGTTTTGTATAGCCGGACTGAACTTAACATTAAAGACCTTATTGGAAAAATAGGCGCAGAACAAGGCACTTTTAACGAGCGGATTTTTAAGGTGGTTGGCGATAGGATAGTCAATCCGGCAGATGTTAAGTTTACAAATGATAAAATAAGTTTCCAGGCATACAGCAAAGGAAAAGATTTAATAGCGATGATGGTTGAACTGGATCACAAATAGGAGTTAAGGCCATGAAAAAAATTTATACAGGGTTAAGTGTGATAGTATTCTTTTTAATGCTGGCGGCATCGTTACGCGCCCAAACACTTATTTACCATGATAGCTTTAATCCCGGGCAAACCAAATGGTCCAATTATGATGATGAGAGCAGCAATACAAAACTTGAAAGAGGGAAATATTTCCTGACGCATAAAAAGAACAGCTATACTTATCAGGGAGTTGCGGTACCTATTGAAGATAACCGGAATTACAGCATTGAAACCACAGTTACCCACATATCGGGAACTAACCAATATCCTATCGGGCTGGCATTCGGCAGCAAGGATGTTTCAAACCTTTATTATTTTGCCATATCAGCAAATGGCAATTATCTGTTAGCCAAATATGATCAGGGTGTTTATAAAGGGATTATTAACTGGACCGTTTCAAATGCTATTAAAACCGGCGATAATGTGCCCAATAAATTGCGTATCGAAAAAACAGGCGATCAGTTAACATTAATGATAAACGACCAGCAGGTTGCACAAACGCCAATGGTTCAGCCTTTCGGCAATTCAATTGGTTTTATTGTTAATATGGCACAAACTGCTGCCTTTGATTATTTAACAGTTAGCTACCTGGACAAGCCTGTAAAGGTTGTTGTGAACAACCCGGTTAGTGCTTCAATTGCCGAAATAGCCTATCATACTGACTTTTATGCAGATGATCAAAATCAATGGGTTTGGAAATCAACTGATTCTGCATCAACAAGCCTGGGGGGCGGGGTCTTTAAAATATCGCGCATAGCTAAAACTTGGTTCTCAGGGTCGTTTACCGCGCCCGAAACTTATGTTGATATGCATCGGAATTTTTTAATAGAAACCGAAGCAATACATTATTCAGGGGCGCAAAACTATGGTTATGGCTTAGTTTTTGGCGCTGACGGCGCCCGCCAGTACCATTTTTGGATCGCGTCATCTGGTTTTTATTATATTGGTTATACAGAAAATAATGATTTTAAAACAATAGTCAACTTTACTACTACTGATGCGGTAATAAAGGGTGACAATGAAAAAAATAAATTAAGTATTGAGCATAAAAACGGACAGCTTCATTTTTATATTAATGATCAGCAGGTGGATACCTATCCGGATATTAATTTTACGGGGCACCAGTTTGGGGTATCGGTAAGTTCAAGCCAAAACATAGGATTTACTTACCTCACATTCGGTTACCTTGATAAACCTACGCCGGTTACTAATAAAGATACTGTTTCAATCCCGAAAATAAACATCACCTCTCCCGAAGTTACACGTGGTTTAAGGGTGGTGCAAAGCAGTAACATATTGCATGTAGCCGGTATCGCTACAGACCCAAGCGGCATATTTTCGGTGGTTGTAAATGATATACAGGCAACTGTTGCCGCTAATGGAAATTTTACAGCGGATGTTCCTATGTCGCTTGGCGAAAACCCGCTTATGGTGGTAGCCATGAATATGAATATGAAAAAAGGCGCTTATACGTTTCATGTTGTCCGTAATAATGTATCTGCAACAGCGCAAGCCAATTTAAGCCAAACCGTCTCGCAGGGTAAATTTTATGCATTACTTATAGGTGTACAGGACTACCAGGACCCGAATATACAAAGTTTGGAGGGGCCGATCACTGATGCGACTAAATTATCACAGGCGCTTACTACCAATTATACCTTTTTGCCGGAAAATGTAACGATTTTAAAAAATCCCACAAAGCACGAGCTTTTCAAATCCCTTGAGGATATTCAGAAACGAGTTACTCCGGAAGATAATTTGTTGATATTTTATGCCGGCCATGGTTTATTTGATAAAGAACAAATGCAGGGTTATTGGTTCCCAAGGGATGCCGTTAAGGGAAGCCGGGATACCTATATATCAAATTTTGATCTGATCGGTTATATTACAGCCATTAACTCAAAGCATACCTTATTGATAAGCGATGCCTGCTTTTCGGGCAGTATTTTTAAAACCCGGTCAATTGATTTAGCAGATAAGGGTATTCAGGCGCTTTACAACGTTAATAGCCGCAACGCGGTTACAAGCGGCATGACTGAAGTGCCTGATAAAAGTGTATTTATGGAATACCTTGTTAAAAATCTGAATAAAAATACTGATCCATTTTTGTCTGCAGAGCAGTTGTTTGCAAGTTTCAAGCCGGCAGTTATGAATAATAGTGGGCAAGTCCCACAGTTTGGAGTAATACAAAACACCAACGATGAAGGCGGCGATTTTATTTTTATGAAAAAATAGCGTCCGGTAACGGGTAGCATGGGTCCGCAAATTTTTACCCGTTGAGAAATAATTTTTAACACCAGAGCGCATAAAGAGTGCTGAGGGGTGCAAATCAAAATGTCGCGTTTTCTCACCATGCGTTCCGATGGAACGCTTTTGACCGCCTTCGTTTTTCTACCAACCAGACATCCCTATGGGATGTTCATGCGATAAAAACATCCCATAGGGATGTCTGGTTGGTAGAAGTTGAAAAATAGACGCTTTATGTTCCATCGGAACATTTCGTGATTTGCGACATTTTGAATTACGCCCCTTTGCGCTCTCTGTGTTAAAATTTTATTATAGATTTAATCCTGAAATTCTGTTTCAAAACAATAAAGCTATATCCGGAACTGAAAAACTATTGCCCCAATATCCACGCAAAAATCAGCGGCGCAACAATGGTAGCGTCAGATTCTACAATAAATTTTGGCGTATGGATGTCCAGCTTGCCCCAGGTGATTTTTTCATTGGGCACCGCGCCGGAGTAAGAGCCATAAGAAGTTGTTGAATCCGAGATCTGGCAGAAATAGCTCCAGAAAGGTATTTCAGGCATTTCCATATCCTGGTAAAGCATAGGCACCACACATATAGGGAAATCCCCGGCTATACCGCCGCCAATCTGGAAAAAGCCGATCCCGATCCCTTTGCCTTCCGAGTTTTTTATATACCAGTCGGCAAGCCAGGCCATATATTCAATACCGCTTTTCATGGTAGCGGGTTTAATTTGCCCTTTTATCACGTAGGAAGCAAAGATGTTACCCATGGTAGAATCTTCCCATCCGGGCACCACTATCGGCAGATTTTTTTCGGCAGCAGCCAGCATCCACGAGTTTTTTGGGTCAATTTCGTAGTATTGTTCCAGTTCGCCGCTAAGCAATATCTTATACATAAACTCATGCGGGAAAAAGCGGTCGCCGTTTGTATCGGCATCTTTCCAAATTTTATAAATATGTTTTTGCAGGCGCCTGAAAGCTTCTTCCTCGGGTATGCAGGTATCCGTTACCCTGTTATAGTGGTTTTCGAGCAGGTCCCATTCATCCTGCGGACTCAGGTCGCGGTAGTGAGGTACGCGTTTATAATGTGAATGCGCTACAAGGTTCATAATATCTTCTTCGAGGTTGGCCCCTGTGCATGAAATAATGGCAATTTTATCCTGCCGGATCATCTCGGCCAGGGAAATCCCCAATTCGGCGGTGCTCATCGCGCCGGCAAGGGTAACCATCATCTTTCCGCCTTCGGCAAGGTGGGTTTCATAACCTTTTGCAGCGTCAACCAATGCTGCCGCGTTAAAGTGCAGATAATTTTTCTCAATAAACTGCGATATAGGACCTTTTGTAGTGCTCATTTTTTTGATCAATAAATTTGCTGCAAAAGTATATATTTTAGCCAATTAAGGGACAATATCATTTTGTTAAGCTTTTTAAATTGCTAAAGTCTTTATCTTCGCCCTATCTCTGTTTTATGAAAAGGCTTTTTATCATCTTTATTCTCCTTATCAGCTACCAGACCCTTTTGGCTCAAACGCAGGCTATTAAACGATTTATTAAAAAGATGTATTTTAATAAAGACAGCAGCAAGCACAGCAGCTTTGTAATTGTTCCGATACTCAGCTCTGCGCCTGAAACGGGTTTGGAAGTCGGCGGAACAGCCCTTTATTCGTTTTATAGCGATACTGTCAGCAAAAACAACACACACGTTTCAAATATATTTGGCTATGCCTCAATAACAACAAAAAGCCAGACTAATCTTACCTTAAACGGCACTTACTGGTTCCCGGGGAATAAATTTCATTTGTACGGGGCTATAAGTTATCTCAATTTTCCGTTTAATTTTTATGGGACAGGCAATGGTACCCGCCAGGCCGGCGAGGATAAATTAGGCCAGCACCGTTTTAAACTAAACCTTGAAGCGGAAACCAAGCTTGGCGACGATTTATTACTTGGGCTTGTTGCCGGTGGTTTTGACTACACCTTCAGCGCCGCTAACCCTGCCGGGATTTACAGCACCGACCCGCTTGTTGAAGATAAAAACGGCGGTCCCAGTATTTTTGCAGGCCCAAGTGTAATTTTCGATACCCGCAACAACAATACTTATACCACTAAAGGCACTATTGTTACGGCCTATCTTAATATAATGCAGGGCGTTTTGGCTAATAATAATTACCAGGGCGGCTTTTTTAATATTGAATACTCGGGCTTTTTTTCTTTAGATAAACAATTGGTTTTAGGCCTGGATGTACAGGAACAAAGCCTCATTGGCGGACAATCACCATTTTATTTACTGCCCGCCATGGGTAGCGATGGTATGATGCGCGGTTATTACAACGGCCGTTTCCGCGACCGTAACCTGATTGCCGGGCAAACGGAATTGCGCTACCGCATCAGCAAGCGATTTGGTATAGTTGGTTTTGCCGGGACGGGCGAAGTTTTTCATTCTGCGTTTAGCACTTTTGATCTTAAACCCAACTATGGCGGCGGGGTTCGTTACTTTTTCGATGTGCAAAAAGGCCTGAGCATCCGTATGGACTATGGTGTTGGCGAAAAACGCCCCGGTGAATCAAGACAAAGCGGTTTGTATGTTGCGCTGGGTGAAGCTTTCTGAATACGATTTTTCAGGATTTTCGTTGATTGACAGGATTAATGAAAATACTGGATGGATATTACAATACGGGCAACTTTATTCCAATTTTATATATGTCAATAAACCCAGGCTCTGAATTACCTAAGTTTTTAAACCAATTCCAGTATTACCATCGAACTCACGTTAAGTTATTTAATGACTATCCGTTATTTGGTTCAGCGCTTATTCGAAGGTTATTTTAATGCCGGAATGGTAATCTTTGGTATAAAAAACAATTGTCATTGCGAGCGCAGCGTGGCAATCGCGAACATTGCATAACCGCTATGCATATTCGCCCTGTATAGTTCGCGATTGCTTCGTTCGTGCCTCACTCGCAATGACAAAGCTTTTTATTTACATAATAAATAACCAAATGGCGGATAGTCATTGAAATATCGCAATAATAAAATCATTGGTTAGGGAATCATTTAAAAATCAATCTGCCTTGTTTACCAATGTACTGATAATCTGTTCAGCAGTCCGCTTTTCCTGTACGCCGGTTCCCATGTTTTTTATGGTGAGCAGGCCGCTTTCGATCTCGTCGCTGCCGATGATGATGGTATAGGGGATGTTTTTACTGTTAGCGTAATCGAGTTGTTTTTTTAGTTTGACCCCGGCCGGGTAAAGTTCGGCATTGATGTCCTGCCGGCGCAGTTCCTGCAACATGGGCAAGGCAAATTTTTCGCCTTCCTTATCAAAGCAGCAAATAAGCAATCGGGTGGACTGGCTGCTTGCTACCGGGAAAAGCTTCAACTCTTCCATCACATCATAAATGCGATCTGCGCCAAAGGAGATTCCCACGCCGGTTAAGCCTTTAAGGCCGAACATCCCGGTAAGGTCATCATACCTGCCGCCGCCGCCGATGCTGCCCATGGCCACCTCGTTTGTTTTTACCTCGAAGATGGCGCCGGTGTAATAGTTTAATCCGCGGGCAAGGGTGATGTCCAGTTCTACTTTGGCGGTTTGCAGTTTGCAGTTTGCAATATAGTTTAATACGGTTTCTATTTCTTCGCAGCCTTTTAAGCCGGTGTCTGAATTGATAAGGGCAAGCCGTAAGCTTTCCAGTTTTTCGGCATTTGAACCTTCGAGTAAAATAACAGGCTTTATTTTTTCGATATCATCAGCGGTAAACCCGCGGTCCATCAGCTCTTTTATAACGCCGTCGAGCCCTATTTTATCAAGCTTATCAATGGCAACGGTAAGATCAATGATGTTATCAGCTTTATCTATAATTTCGGCGATGCCTGATAGTATTTTTCTATTATTAATTTTTATGGTAAAATCTTTCAGCCCAAGCTTGCTTAGCGCCTCGTCATAGATCATGATAAACTCAGCCTCATTCAATAAAGAATCGGAACCAACCACATCGGCATCGCACTGGTAAAACTCGCGGTAACGGCCTTTCTGGGGCCTGTCTGCACGCCAAACCGGCTGCACCTGGAAGCGCTTGAACGGGAACGTGATCTCGTTTTGGTGTTGTACTACGTAACGGGCAAAAGGAACGGTGAGGTCGTAACGCAGGGCTTTTTCCGAAATAATTGGAAGAAGCCTTTTCGATGAATATTCAAAGCTTTCATCTTTTTGCTTTCTGCTTTCTGCATCGCTCCAAAAGTCGCCGCTATTTAAGATCTTAAATATAAGTTTATCCCCCTCATCTCCATATTTTCCCATTAATGTGGATGAGTTTTCCATCGTCGGCGTCTCAATCTGCTGATAGCCATATTTGCGGAAAACGCTTTTAATAGTATCAAATATAAAATTACGCCTCACCATTTCGGTAGGTGAAAAATCGCGGGTGCCCTTTGGTACGGATGGTTTGATGGATGCCATAAGCGCAAAGGTAACCTGTATAACTAATAATTCATAAATTTTAACACAAAGATGCTGAGCATCTAAATGCTTTAGCCAGGTATTGTTCTTATGATAAAAGGGCCAGAGCCAATTTTGAACAAGAATTCGATGCCGCCTTCTTACCTTAGGTTGACGCGTATGCCGTCCAGGGGCTACCTTTCGCAAAGGGTAGCACCTGGACGGGGCACAATCATATATTTTATGCTATTTCTACAAAGCGGTAATCCGCCAACTGGCGGGGCAGTATGCTATTAATGTAATTCACTATTGATATCAGGATATTTTGAGGAAAGAATTATGTTCACTCACACTATCCGTTAAGAATCAGGTTTAACCGTTGTTGCACCCTCCGGCAAGTGATTTTTTAAAAAGGATTACACATTTATACCTCCCGGTTAATATTACATGACAATAAACTGACTAAAATACCCAAACGGTCAAAAATTAAATAGCTGTTAATCAAACGTTTGAATAAACGTGACATTCGGATGAAACGCCGGGTCAGTTTTGTGCTGTTTATTTGTTCATATTTTAATTCCGAACGATTTTACAAAATGAAACAATAAATCATTTCAAAAGATGAATAAACTATTGCTTACAGCGCTCCTCCTGGTTTTGAAACTAAGCCCACTATTTGGTCAAAGCGACTGGAAACTCAAGTCGGATAAGGAGGGGATAAAGATATACACCAGCGTGGCGCCCGGTTCAAATGTCAGGGCTATTAAGGCAGAGGGGGAATTTAATGCGACTGCCTCCCAATTGGTTGCATTGATAATGGATGTGAACACATCCCCCGATTGGGTGTATCATGTAAAATCGTGTGTCCTGATTAAAAGGGTTTCACCATCGGAGTTGTATTATTACTCAGAAGTCAATTTACCCTGGCCGGTAGCTAACCGTGATTTTGTGGCCCATTTAACTGTTAGTCAAAACCCGGATACAAAAGTAGTAACCATTGACGGTCCCGCAGTAGCAGGCTTTGTACCCAAAAAAGAGGGTATTGTCAGGGTCAATGATTCAAAAGGCAAATGGGTGATCACGCCTTTGGGGCCTGATCAAATAAAAGTTGAATATTCCATCCATGTAGATCCGGGTGGCGCCCTGCCATCCTGGTTAGTTAATAGCTTTGCGACCGACGGGCCTGTGAAAATATTCAGGAATATAAAATTGCAGCTGCAAAAACCTGTTTACAAAAAAACTTACCTGGCATTCGTTGAAAATTAAAGGAATGCGCCGGCATATTGTTTGTCATGTTACACATAAATAGACGCTTGGTTCAAGTCATTAAGTTAAGGAAAATAGCCTTTTACCCTCTTTACCACTTGTGGTAGAGAGGGTGGTCGAGCGTAGCAATGACCGGGTGAGTAAACTATACGCGCGGCATTAGCGCCAATGCATGGCGGTGAATCTACTCACCCGATCTGCGCTACGCTGGATCACCCTCTCTTTTGCCTGGTGGCTGTGGCACA
>DHXR01000031.1:5249-8278 GCA_002413785.1 Mucilaginibacter sp. UBA5151 | reverse complement strand
CTTCGCGAATGGGTAACCCCTGACGGGGTAATATTTTGTTGTGATTTCTTTTTCTACAAACGGGTAGCCCCCTCACGGGACATGAATAGCTGGTGAATTTCCTGCCAGTATGGTACCTTAGGCTTTAATTATTTAAAAGCGATTTCCCTGTATTTAGCTTTTTATATAGAATTATCAAAAAGCCCCACCGCCGAATTTGGCAAAGGATTTTCGTATGCTAACCTATACAATATGAGGCAATTCTACAGCATCTATCCTGAAAATGAAATATTCTACACACTGTGTAGAAACTTGACATGGAGCCATAACAGGTTAATAATGCGTATTGACGACCCAAAAGCATAAAATGAGAAGCTTTAATAACTCCTAAAAAGTTGTCAAAGCTAAATTCTCCGCTATACTACCCTCACCAGGTCCCCACCCGCCCTATCCTCCAGCCAGCCAATAGGAATGATGCATTTTTCATCAATACCATTTTCCCGCAGCACGCCTTCAAACGTGGCGACATCATCGGTATAAACGGCAATCAGCAGGCCGCCGCTGGTTTGCGGGTCGGCCAAGATGTGTTTCTGCTGTTCGGTAAGCGGACCTATTTTATGTCCGTAGCTTTTCAGGTTACGCAGGGTGCCGCCAGGGATACAGCCCTGTGCGAGGTATTCCTCCGCAGCTTCAATTTTTGGTATTTTGTCAAACTCAATAACTGCCTGCAGGTTGCTGCCTTCGCACATTTCGGCAAGGTGGCCCAGCAGGCCGAAGCCAGTGACATCGGTCATGGCCTTTACTTCGGGCAGATGACCCATCACCTCGCCTATTTTGTTCAGCATGCTCATACTTTGCAGGGCGATAGCGGCATCGGCGGGTTTTAAAACAGCCCGCTTTTGCGCGGTACTTAATATACCTACGCCCAATGCTTTGGTTAGGTACAACTGGCATCCTGCTATAGCCGTTGAGTTTTGTTTGAGGTTTTTTATTGGAACAATACCATTAACCGCCAATCCGAAAACAGGTTCGGGGCAATCAATACTATGACCGCCCGCTAAGGTAATGCCTGCTTCGGCACAAACGGCGCGTGCGCCTTCCAATACCTTTTGCGCCGCTTCAGCCGGGATCTTATCGATGGGCCAGCCCAGTATCGCTATGGCCAGCACGGGCTTGCCGCCCATGGCATACACGTCGCTGATGGCATTTGCCGATGCGATGCGGCCAAAATCAAATGCATCATCCACTATCGGCATAAAAAAGTCGGTGGTGGAGATGAGGGCCGTGCCGTTGCCAAGGTCAAATACGGCAGCATCGTCGCGGGTATCGTTACCCACCAGCAGGCGGGGGTCCGGCGCGTGCCTAATGGGGCTGTGCAATATGGTATCCAATATAGCCGGACTTATTTTACAGCCGCAGCCGGCGCCATGCGAGTATTGGGTGAGTTTTATATTTTCTGTATCCATTTTATTATTTGGAGCTTAACGAAATCTAAATTTAAATGGGCCGAACCTCCGGTTCTCTGTCTTTATTGTTTGCATTTTCAACGGATTAAAATCCGTTGCTACAAGATTGGCCGGGACTACGTCTCTTTTTTATTGTTTAATAAAATACTTTTTTTCACCCTCTTTATGGCTTGCCATAGAGAAAGTCGACCAGCGAAGTGTAGTCGGGGTGAGTCAACCCGCCATGCATTTGCGCTAATGCGGCGCGTATATTTTACTCACCCGGTCATCGCTGCGCTTGACCACCCTCTCTTCCGCAGGCGGGAAAGAGGGTAAAAAAGAAAAATCATACAGCAGTGCCTTTACCTAATTACATTGGACTGCGTTTTCTGCCATTTAAAAAACCGTTCGTCTCCCGGTTATATCTGCTCAAATAGCGGCATCCTTTCTTCTCATTGTTCGCCTTCTGCCGGTTTATTTATCTCTTTTAAATCTTTTCATTTAATTTATTCTGCTGCGCAATAATCAGCCGGGCATTCGCAGCGCCATCGGTGCCATCGCCATCAATTTCAACCATTTTTATCTGCTCCCGTTTGCTCAGGCCCTGGCGATAAGCTTTATCATAATACACCAGTACGGTACGGATAAAATCGGGCATCCTGTCCTCCTCAATTGCTGTTATGGCGTTTTTGGTTTGTTCGGGGCCGAGGCGTTTCCAGATTTTTTGGGTGCAGGCTTTCAGGAAATCCTTGTCGAGCGCGCCATATTCGTTCACCAGGAAATCAACCCTTGCTTCGGGCGAAACTTTTAGCACGGTGATGGGCGCATCGCGCATTTGATGAAATAAAGCGTTGGGGATTGCACATTTGCCGATGGTGATGCTTTCATCCTCTATCCATACAGGCCGGTCGTTATCAAGCTGCCGGAGTTCAGTAGCCAGGTTGTTTTCAAATTGTTCCTGGGTGGGCTGCTCCATCATATTCATGGAACCAAAGGCCGAACCCTGGTGCTGCGCCAGACCCTCCAGGTCGATCACCTGTTCGCCCAATGCTTTCAACTCATGTAAAACTTTTGTTTTGCCCGAACCCGTTAAGCCGCCAAGAATCCGGATCTTGAATTTTTGGGTAAAAGCATCCAGCGCCCGGCGCCGGTATTGTTTATAGCCGCCGGTGAGCAGGTAAACCTCAAAACCATACAGATCCAGACACCAGGCCATCGCACCGCTGCGCATACCGCCGCGCCAGCAATGCAGGGCTATTTTTTTGTCCGGGGCAATTTCAAGTGCCTGTTTTATAAACCACGACCATTTGGAACCCGTCAGATCGAAACCCAATAAAATAGCCTGCTCGCGACCCACCTGTTTGTAGGTGGTGCCAACCTGTACCCGCTCCTCATTGCTGAACAGGGGAATATTATGCGCCCCGCAAATATGGCCCTGCGCAAACTCGGCAGGGGTACGCACATCGGCAACCGGGATACTGTCAGCCAGTTTTAAAAAGTTATTAATGCCGGTGTTTTTGATCATGTTATTTGCAGGGCAAGTTGCAAAATTTATGCCGGATAAAAGGATTTTACTATTTTTGTCAGGGCAGACGCATTAAAATA
>DHXR01000031.1:0-5022 GCA_002413785.1 Mucilaginibacter sp. UBA5151 | reverse complement strand
TTTTAATGCGTCTGCCCTGATATTTTTGTTTAAATCCATTTCATTATGATTGAGATACCCGAAGAAGAATTGGTGCGAAAAGGGAAAATGACCAAATCGCCATTTGATATGACGCTTGCAGAGGAAAAAGAGTGGCAAATTCAAAAGCAGGAAGAGGCTAAGGTGTATCTATTTTCCATTGGGCAGCCGCTTGTTTATGAGAAAGACGGATTTATGATTGCAGAGTATGCTGATGGCCGGATTGAACCGGTAAGGTAAAGCAATGCCGGTAAGTGAGGAGCAGGTTGTGTTTGAACATATATTCTTTTTAAAATAATGTAATATCCAGGCTCTAAGATAAGAAATAAGTTTACGTAAGCTCGCGGAGCCCGTCCAATCCGTCATTTCGGTGGTAAAAATCTGAGAAATCCAAAAGGGGGGAACGACAAAAAAGGGTGTCATGGTGAGGCGCTCGAACCATGCGGGGTGGCCTGAACGCTTTGCCATTGGCGCTAATGCATTGGCGTTGTGCCTTTGCGCATAAGGTTCGAGTGCCTTATAATGACGTATATACAACACGCTCATAATCAAGCCGCTTTTTGAACCGTGTATCCATATTTAGCTAACTCTTTCTGTAATCGTGCGATTTTTTTGGCTTCCTGAACGGCTGTATCCTGCTGTACTTTTTTAACGTCGAACGCTTCCTTTTTGAGTACCATATTATAAAAGATTACTGCTATCCTTCTTGCAACAGCCTTGATCGCTTTAGCCTTTCCTTTTGTTGCTGCAAGCTTTCTGTATAACCTGCCCAGCGACCCCTTACTTTGCCATAAACTATTTGCCGCCATCCTGAAAGCCTGGGTAGCGGGATTATGGGTGACCCGCTTTTGATAGCCTATTACCTTGCCGCCTGTTATTTTGGGCCTGGGTGAAAGATTGAGCCAGCTTGCAAAGTGGGCCGCTGTTGGCCATTTGCGCATATCTGTTCCTGTAACGGCCAGAATGGTCAGCAATCCGATCTCATCCAAACCTTCCACTTCAGTAAGGTCTACACCAAAAATTGCATGCAGGTAATCACTCAATTTAAAGTGATATTGGTTTTTCCTTACCACTCCTTGTTTCTTTGTGGATTGGTTCGTTTGCGTTACATCTTCCGGGAGTAGTTTTTTCAGCGTTTGTTCAATATATGTTTCATATTTCAGCATCTGCCTTTTAAGAAAATCGTATGCATCCAGACTGCAATTCAGAATGTTGATCTGGTCTTCCCGGTAATCTCCCTTTAAGGAACTGAACAGGTCTTCCGGACTGGCTTTCAGTAGACGGCAGTCGATCTGCCTTAACAGCATTTCCGGATCGTTTATACCGGAAGCAATAGCCCGCAAAAGTTTCATGCCCGCTACGCCTTCTATATCACTGATCAAATGCTGAAACTTAATATTCATCGTTGTCAGGTTTCTTTGGATACGGTTTAGCAGATCCCCTTTTTGATCCTGACAGAGCGTTCTTTCATGGATATAATGACGAAGCTCCCGGTAAAGTTCCGTGGCGATATGCGAGTTCCGTAACAGCCCGTGTGCCAGTAGCTGGTGCAGCCACTGTGCATCCTTAATATCTGTTTTTTGTGCAGCTACATTACGGTAATGACTCGGGTTGATTATGATCACTTTCAGGTCATGGTCTTCCAGTATGCTGAATAGTGTTTGCCAGTAGCAGCCGGTTGCTTCCATCACCACTACTTCCACCCCTTCCTGCTTTAACATATCCGCTAACTGATAAAGACTGTCTGTGAAACTGTTAAACTCCCGCAACTGAACCATATCCTGGCGGTCGGTATAAGAGACGATCATCAGCATGCTGCCTACATCAATACCCGCTGAACGAGGATACAACAATCCGAAACGTTCCATCGTTTTTCCATTACTGCCTTGCGGTAATGTTTTCTTCTTCTTTTTCTTAGATTTGCTCATTGTCTTTTTTTATAAAAACATGGCAAGCTCTGTCGTTCTAAAAATGTCTAATCTTATAAGCGCGGTAAACCATACACCAACTGGTGCATGGTCCCCAATAATATTTTTTGCAACGAATGACAGTCCCAAACTCACCAGCAGGCTCTGGTCGGCCCCAAGAATCACACGGGATGTAGCTTGCCTTGTTTTTTTATACAAGATTAAGCTTTTACCAACTATATTCGCCTTTCATAGATAAGACACGTCATTGCTATTTTTTCCAGGGTTGGCCCTGGTTGGGACTCACCATGACAGCAGCCGCTTATAATGACACGTTTATAAGCTATTGATTATCAACGTGATTTTTTAGGATCATTTCCCTTGTGGTCGCCCTTGATGGAAGTACCCCTGCTGAAATATCCCCGCTTGTAACAGCAGTGAACAAATGATTCTTCAGGCCAATATGCCCCTTGCAAATCCCCGCCAAATTTCGTATATTTACCTGTTCCCATCGCCTAAAAAACCGGTAGCTACCAAAATTACCGGCAGCAATAAAAACACGCGGCACACGCCATTTTTTTAAGTAATTTTTCCTGTTTCTTTGAAATATTTTGTATATTTGTTTGATATACAATAGGTTAAAAAAATACACCCTTGTTTTTTTACGAGGGGCTAAACGCGTTTAGCTCCTCAACCTGCAAAAATTACGAGGGGCTAAACGCTTTTAGCTCCTCAAACCGGAAAAATTACGAGGAGCTAAACACATTTAGCTCCTCAACCTGCAAAAATTACGAGGGGCTAAACGCATTTAGCTCCTCGTAATTTTGAAATTTCACCCAAAAAGACGGGGTTAGCTTTCGCCGTTGTTGGAGGTAACAACACCAACAAGGAAAAAGCAGTAACAGCAATAAAATTGATTTCATAATAATTATAACCTAAAAAATATCTTTTTCCGGTACAAAAAATAACATAACAGCCATTCCAACCCAAAAACACAAACTGCGGCAGCCAAAGCTTTTAATAAATCCCCTGCGTTGAACCAGCTTAAAACTCCGTTTGAAATAAAGGTGATGTACCCGGTGAACCACCTGTCGCCAACTATTTCAAAAAACAGGTAAATAAACAGCGAGTTCATGCCTACCACGGTAAAAAAGGTTAAATGCTTGCGGTGGTCTTTTAAATCAACCCACCAGTAAGCAATGGCCAAAAACCACAGGCACCAGCCCAATGAGGCAATGGTAAATGAACTGGTGGCAATTCTTTTAATGATCGGGGTTATGCCCAAACCATCCAGACCATAACCCAAAACAAGGCAGACCAGCCCGGCAATTAACAAGGTCTTCAGTTTATCTTTCCCGTCTATCAATAACCTGCCAACCAGGGCTCCGGCAATGGTATGAACCGCAGTCGGGATACAGTTAATAGCCACCCAGCCGCCGGGGTTTATTTTATTCATCAACAGGGTATCAATATAATTTCCAAAATTGTGCTGATCGGTAAACGGCAGGTTAAAACCGGGGACATTGGTAAACCTGTATAATATTTCGGTTAGCAACAACAGCCCTGCACAGACAGCGATCTGTGCTATATTGCTCCACCTGAAAATAAGGAATGCCACCAAAGTGGTAAATGACAACTGGGTTAACACATCCCATAACTCAAACGACAAGCCTTTGGGCCGTACGGCATAATCCAACACGCCCCAGAAGAACAGCTAGCCGCAGCGTTTCAGTGTTTTTTTAAACGATTGGCCCCAGGTAACACCATTTGCCCATTGCTTATTAAGGGAATAGGCCATGGCCACACCGGCCATAAACATAAACGCCGGCTGCACCAAATCCCAAAAATGCAGGCCATGCCAGGGATAATGGGTAAACTGGGTAAATAAATGATTTATTGGCTGCCCCTGTGTGTGGTTATTCAAATATTCATACAAACCGGTTGATTCGACGGCGAGTAATACCATGATAAAACCACGCAGAAAATCAAGAGAGAGCAACCGCCCGGAATTGGGGTTTGAATTTAATGTGGTGTCCATAAGTTAATCAGGTTTACAAATTAAATTCAAGATAGATATTATAATTTATATCTAAACCTGAATTGCTTATATTTGTACTAAACATCAAAATAAACATGAGTAACTACATTGAAACTGATAATGCGTTTACCGTAGAGGCTTTTGTAGAGGTACAGTTAATAAAAGACGGTGAGTATATAGTTTCTTATTGCCCGGCATTAGAATTATCCTCGTTTGGTAAAGATGAAGAAGACGCAAAAGAAGGGTTTGAAGAAGCTTTAAGTATTTTTATTGATGAATTACATAAACGTGGCACACTCGAAAAGGTATTATTAAATTTAGGGTGGGGGTTACGCAAATTACCCATCGCATCATTCGTTCCTCCCGAAGGAAAATATTTAAAACCGCATCCATTAAGCGTTAAAAAGAGCTTTAACGAAAAGGTGTTAATACCTGTTTACTAATGGGTATCAGGCCGATTGAAACTAATTTATTCATTAAATATCTTGAATCCTTAGGATTAATATGTATAAGACATGAATCAAGCCATTATACTTTTGATTATCCACCCGATAAACAACAACTTGACCGGCCAATAATTGTTAGGGTAAATAAGAAGGAAATACCACTATTGCATATTCACATTAATTTAAAAACGTTAGGAGTATCACATAAGGAGTTTGAAGATTGGCTGAAACTTCCTAAAAAGAAAAGAAAGTAGGGCAAATGAACAAAAAGCCACAATGGTTTTTGATTAAAACTGAAAAAGAGTATGAAGATGCTCTTGCCAGGTACGAAATGATTAAATATTCGGAATCAGAAGAAGACGAAAAAGAAATGATGCTTTTGGTGCATTTGATTGAAAAATATGAAAACAGTCTTTGGGATTTTCCGGAAGTTGATCCAATTGAGATGATCAAAATCCGGATGGAAGATTTTGGGTACAAGGCAGCTGACCTGGCAACAGTTTATGGTGACAAAGCAGGGCAGACGCATTAAAATAAAGCTTAGAAGAAGGTCAAGGTGTTTTATTAAGTTGAGGAAAAGACACCAATCGGGGTCAAATATCGGTAGAAAAAA
>DHXR01000009.1:10412-10573 GCA_002413785.1 Mucilaginibacter sp. UBA5151 | reverse complement strand
CCCTGCAACGGATCAGCACCATCAATAAAAGCAACCCCTATGGATAGTTTAACCGGCTGGGTGATGATGAAATAATCGGCACCTGCCTTAAATAGGTGCGTAAACCGCTCCCGGCTGATGGTTTGATTAATAACCGCGAAACGTTGTGTATAGGTAAGGGA
>DHXR01000009.1:9871-10143 GCA_002413785.1 Mucilaginibacter sp. UBA5151 | reverse complement strand
TGGTTTCAATACGTGTTTATAATCGCTGTCATAATTACCTGTATTCCATTTTATCCCATCTCCGTAATTATCAAACGTGAATAAGAAATCGGAGGCTAAGGAGTGTTCCTTCAGCACCTGGTCGATGATATATTTCGGCGTGGTAATCAGGTAAAAATTCTGATCGCCACTATGACTACTATGGAGGGTAAAAGTTCCTTTAAGGCCAACCTGAAAATTGTTCTGCACGCTGTCCACTAAGGTATTCCAGTGGTATTCCATAATTAGCGTCG
>DHXR01000009.1:0-9616 GCA_002413785.1 Mucilaginibacter sp. UBA5151 | reverse complement strand
TCGGTTTTTTCTTTTTGACTACGACTGTCTTTCCTGTGTCACCAGCCATGATCTCCAGATGAGCCAAAGGCATGGCAAAGCCATGCCCGGCGAGGAACAACAGGAACAAGCAAAACGCTATAGATCTCATTGCCCTGCAATAGCTTGTGTAACCAGATCAATCACATCCTGAACCTTGGCAGCTGCCTCTACATCAGCCGTGGCAATAGGATCTGCAGCCGGATTTTGTGCGTGAATAATTGCATTGAGCCGAACGGTAAGCTGGATATAGTTCTCGTCATTGAGCCCGATATCCGCCATATCCTGGTCGTTGTCAAGGTTCTTGGGATCCGGATGCCCATCACCACTGATGATGAGTATCGTGATTTTTATCTGGTCAGGTACAGAAAAAGTGCTAATGTCCATGAGGTTTATATTGAACATTAAAAATAAATATTTCCTGCAGGAAAACAAAGGGTGTTTTCACGGTATTTTTTAAATACTACAATGGGGGAGATTGAGGCCTGATTCGTTTAAAGGCGCACGATAAGGACGGTAAGGTTTGTTAAAAAGATTTGTCAAGGCCGGAAGGACATTAATATGGAAATCGGCGACCGCGGTGCCTATATTTACCAATAATCTGCGCATTGACTGGAAAAGTTTAGTTTTAATTTATCGGTTTTTTAAAAGTCTGTTACCGGACCTCTAATACCGTTTCACATTTCCCCTCCGACATCACCAAAAAGCTTTCGAAATACGGCTTGCCGGGTAACTTCGATTATTATCCACGAGAAAAAGTTAAAGAAATAACAGATTATCTAATTTCCAAAGGCGCAATTGAGTAATTTTAATGATGCAGTTATAATTCCATTATAGGATTATTCAAGATTGGCAACTTCGCAAATTTTAATACTTCTATGCTTGCAGACCCAAACTCCTGCATAACTTTCCCAACCATCAAGTAACACCCAGCACCTCTGAACGGATAAGCAGGCGTAGAATTTGGAAAATGTACGGTATCAAAGAAATTCCCTTCTACATCTAAAAAAGTCCCGAACCACATTTTTTTGTTAGTTTTCGTGAGAACCGTTTTTTCACATACATATAACCCAACCATCCTCACCAATTGGCCCAGGTGGTTAATCAGATCACCCGTGCATAATTCACCCCGATAGTCTGTTTCCAGTAAATCAAACATTGACATGCTTAACGAAAAACCTAATATTTCTAATTCGTGATAAGCGTCTTCCAATTGTGTGTTTACGAGTACCGGCAGACTATAGTTCTTTGCTTCTATGCAAAACAACTCTGTTTCATTGACAGGCTTTATTTTAGTACCCATTAGCAAGTGGACTGCCCAAAGCAACTCCTTTTTACTTTTTCCGGTAAAACGTAATGCTCCAACCCGAATTAAAATAATAGCCTGTTCTAAGCCAATACCAGTTCGCTTAATCAGATCTTCCAGACTTCGATAAAGCCCATTTTGTCTGCGTTCCTCGGGGATACACTCAATAAAAGCTTCATTCAGCCCATGTACACCAACAAAACCCAGATAAGCATCAACATCAGTAATATTTACTATGCTATCACTGTTATTTACACATGGTAAATGAACGGTCGCACCAGCCTTGATTAATTCATGAACATATAAGGCACGGTTGTAAAAACCGCCGTAATTATTCAGCACGGCCACCATAAATTCCTTTGGATAATAGGTCTTTAAAAACAAGCTTTGATAACTCTCCACCGCAAAGCTGGCTGAATGCGCTTTTGAGAAACTGTAACCTGCAAATGAAGAAACCTGCCGCCATACTTCAGCTACAACATCATCAGGTCTGCCCAACTTTTTAGCTTCTTCAAAAAAACGTTCTACCAATCGGTCAAACTCTTTTTTTGAGCGGTATTTACCACTCATACCCCTACGCAATATATCAGCATCGGTGCCATCCATGCCGGCGAAATGAATACAGACTTTTATAACATCCTCCTGATAAACCATTACACCATAGGTTTCTTTCAATTGCTCCTCCATCACTGGATGTAAGTATTTTACGGTTTGTGGTGCATGATGGTATTTGATATATTCCCCCATCATCCCGGAACTTGCAACACCGGGGCGGATAATGGAGCTGGCCGCAACCAATATCAAATAATTATCGCAATCCAGTTTCCTGATCAATTGCCGCATCGCGGGCGATTCGATATAAAAGCAGCCAATGGTATTTCCTGTTTTTAATTGTGCGTTCACTACCGGGTCTTTCATAAATGATTTTACCTGGTGAATATCAATTTTGCGCTGTTGGTTTTCTTCCACCAATTTAACAGCCATCTTAATATGCCCGATACCGCGTTGACTTAAAATATCATATTTGTCAAAACCTATCTTTTCGGCCTCATACATGTCCCATTGCACCGTAGCCATACCTTTAGGGGGCAAATCAAGGGCTGTGTAATAGGTGATCGGGTCTTCCGATATAAGAACACCACCCGCATGAATGGAACGCTGGTTAGGCATATTGGCCATACGCTCATAAATAGCAGTGATTTTTTTAAATGTATCATTATTCCGATTGATAGCTGCCCGTGTCTGGTCTGTAAAACCATCAATTTCTGATTTAGGTAAACCCATCACCTTGCCGATTTCCCTGATTATACTGCGGTCTTTAAAAGTTGACATTGTACCCAAAAGGGCTGTATGCTGACTGCCATACCTTTTAAAAATATAGTCCTGCACATCTTCGCGTTCGTCCCAGGAATAATCAATATCAAAGTCGGGTGGCGAAGTACGCTGTGCATTTAAAAAGCGTTCAAAATATAAGTTGAGCTCAATGGGGTCAACATCTGTAATTTTTAAGCAATAGGCAACAATACTATTGGCACCGGAACCACGTCCGACATGATAATAGCCCTGAGAGGCAGAATACCGAATAATATCCCAGGTGATCAGGAAATAAGCACAAAAGTCGAGTTCGTAAATAACTTTCAACTCGTGTTTTACTTTTTTTAACGCTTCTTTGTTATTCTTCCCATAGCGGTATTCCATGCCACTGAGCGCCAATTTTTCCAGTAGTTCTTTGTCGTTTTTTTTATTGCCTGTAAAGGTTTTGCGGTTGAGATTGATCCGGCCTTTGGGATAGTCCATTACACAACGGTTCATCAGGTTGCGGGTGTTATCCAAAATAAAAGCGTAACGGGCAAATTTCGCCTCCAGTTGGCCGGGTGCTAAAAACATATCTGTTGGCGTACATTTATCTTCCGGCTTAACCATCGTCAGTACGGCATTCAGGTCAATACCACGTAAATATTCATGTAAACGATATTCGATCCGGTCTAATACAAACACAGGCTGTAAAGCCAGCAACTTGTCTTTAATACCTGAAACGTCTTTATTAAATAGTTGGTTCAACTGGTCAAAACGAATACCTAAGTATTCATTATTCTTTAAATCACCTTGGTATCCATAAGGGTAAACCACAAAAGCGTATTTGAAATCAGGTGAGGCATCTGGCAATGGCTTTTGTTCCAAATTATGCTCGGTCAGGAAATCATTCAGTTCTTTCATTCCTTCTCTATTTTGGGCAATGCCAATATAAAGCAGTCGTTTGTCCCTCCTAAATTCCAATCCACCAATAGGCTTTAATCCTTTTTCGTCACATTCCCGCATAAATTCCATTATGCCGGTGGAATTATTAATATCAGTTAATGCCATTTGCGTTATACCACGCGCCATTGCCTCTTCCACTAATTTAGGGATAGACATCGTGCCATAACGCAGGCTATATTGAGAATGGACGTTGATGTACATTGCATTATAAGTTTAAATCCATGCCAGAGGCCAGCTTAATTGAATGGGGGCCGAAACGGCGGCGTATCTTGTCCATAGCCTGGCAAAGACTGTATTGTTCTTCGGATGCTGTATAAAGATCTATTTGCTCAAATCCGTTCACCAAATTGGAAAGGCGAACACCAACCAACCGGATCAATATTCGCTTTTGGTAGGCTTGTTTGAAAAGTTCTTTTGTCGTTTTGATCAGTATGCCATCTAATGCCGTATAGGGTATGCTGGCTTGTTTGGTCACATCTTCGCGTGTAGAATAACGTATAGTAACGGTTATACAAGCGGTTTGTTTTTTCTTTTGGCGAAGTTCAAACGCTAAATCCATTACCATTGAGGTGAGTAAATAATTAATGGAAACCAAGTCAATACTATCCTGCTTAAAAGTTATTTGGCTGCTGATCGTCTTTTGCTCCTGGTAAGGAATAACAGGGGAATCATCAATTCCTTTTGCTTTCTGCAATAACCAAATCCCATTCTTACCTAAAATACTGGTCATATATTCCGGGTGAACTTGTGTCAGTTCATGTATGCGTTTTATGCCCATATCACTTAACTTTATAAAAGTTTTTTCGCCAAGTCCAGGGATTTTACGGATAGATAACGGATTCAAAAAGGGTTGTACCCCCATATATTCTATGGAAAGTTCGCCATTAGGTTTACATTCATTGGTCGCCATTTTAGAAACTGTTTTGTTTACCGATAATCCAAAAGAAATAGGCAATCCAGTTTCTTTGATGACTTTCAACCGCAGTTCTTTGGCGCATTTGAGTGTACCATAATGCTTGTCCATTCCGGTCATATCAATATAATGCTCGTCGATACTGGCTTTTTCAATGAGCGGCACCTCCTGTTTTAATATTTCTGTGATCTCATGCGAGGCGGTCGTATATTCATCCATATTTCCTCTGATCCAAATAGCGTGCGGGCAAAGCATCCTTGCCATTCTTGCAGGCATGGCCGAATGAATCCCAAATTTCCGGGCTTCGTAACTATAGGAGGCTACAACACCACGATCAGAAAGACTGCCGATAATAACGGGCTTCCCGGTCAATGACGGATTTTTACGTACTTCTACGGACACGAAAAAGGCATCCTGATCCATGTGTATGATTTGGCGTTCTGTGTTCATTCCTGTCAGTTATTTTGCGGGCTATAAAATTATGCTAATATTTTTAGTATTTCATAGCGTTACCTACAAATAAATTTTCACACTTGTTTTGGTAAGTTGTTATTCAGTAAATTAGAGTTATGGAAACAGAGAATTTTCAGATAACAATAGGGAAAGTGAACGAACAAACTTTTGAGGTGCGGGACTATATCCACCATGAAGGAGAGAAATGCAAATTTGAAATTTATAAAAGTGGCCAGCTAATTTTAAGCCTGGAGCCTGATGGGGATTTTTTGCGGGTATGCAAAAACCCAGGTGAACTGGATGAGGAAATCATCCACCTGATCAGCGATAAGATTGAATCTTACCATTTATGAAATTTGAATTTTTATTAAATCGCGTATTCAATGGCCGGCAGGTCCTCATAGCTAAAGGGCGTTGACGGTTCCAAAGTAGCTAAAAACTCTTTAGCAATGGTACAGGCATCCATTTGTTTCGCCGGATATTGCGATAGCGCGATCTCGGTTATCCTATCATCATTCAGGTCGCCAAACATCCATTCATAAGCCAAATCATCATTAAGTATTGTCGGCATACGTTTTTTTGAATTATGTACCTGCTGCATTAGTGGGTTGGCCTCCGCAGTCGTCACCGCTACAGTTCGCACGATTTCACCCGTATCTTTGTCTGTCCATTCCTGATAAATACCGGCCATATAAAAGTATTCCTGATCTTTTACAGATATGTAATAAGGGTATTTGATAGAAGTTTTTAAGGGTTGACCAGTTTTTTTATTCAGGGGAAACACATGCCGCCATTCATAGAAGCCAGTTGACAGTACCAAACACCTGTGTTTCCTTGCTGCATCGGCATAAATGGACGGGTTCCCTTTTTCATTGTTAAACAGATTTTCCGCTTTCGCATTAAGGGTTGTATAACCGATATGCCATTTTCCTTGTTCGTCTTTATAGCCATTTCTAAATTTGGCTACGGCCTCCCTGTTTTTTAAATAAGGCGGTAAAAATCCCCATTCCATTTGGACAATATCAAAATTCGTTTCATTAATATCCCGTTTTAGGACAGCGATTGGACCATAAGCGAATCCGTTATGGATGGCACGGTTCAAGAAATCATACTTTTTTACTGCCTTTTCTAATTGCAATAATTTAATAAATTCTGCCCGGGATACTTTTTGACCGTTATAGTAACACATAACTATTTGTTTTTTAATTTCTCTGCAATTCGCGCACCAAAAAATTCAGCCTCTTTCTGACGTCCTTGTGGTAAGGATGTCCAAAATGGGCGATTGCCTCCTAACGCTTCATGAACTACTAACGGCGGCCTGCCGTCTGAGAATTCAATTCTGAAAACTTCATCACTGGCTACAAAATGGCTGGTAACGGTCATTGTGATGTCTGATAAGACAATTTCAAAAGTAGCGTCAGTTTGCATAGAGATTTAAAATTACAAAAAATAACTATCTGTCAGTTAAATTGCTCTTCTTTTATAATTTACCATTCGCTTTAAAAAATCTAAGTTGTTGTTGCCAATCTTCCCAAATCATCACCATTGCCAACGTATCCAGTTCGCAATACTTTAAAAGTGATGAATGAATAGCTTCCCTTTCCTCGGGTTTCATTTCTGTAAATTGCATTTGGGCATAAGCCATCATTGCCGCCCCACCATCACTCAATTCAGCCTCCTCATCCATCAGCAGATCGTCTAATAATGATTCGTCTATTTCGGTAAATATAGGCTCCAGTTGTTTATAAGGACTGATTACCTTACCCGTAAGAGTAAGTCCGATCCATACCTTTTCGCTGAAATTTAAACTCTGATTTTTTTCCCTATAGATGGGGCGGCTATACTTTTCCTGAAGGAATGAGCTATTGTTTAGAATAGCTGGTAAAATATCTTTAATGGAATTTGATCCGTTGGTTAGTGGAGAATAATAAAATTTCTTAACCCAATCCAATAAATCTATCATGTTCCGACTACCTTCCCATTTTACGGTGCTGTCCCCCGTAGATTTACTAATTGTTTCAATCCATGAACATAATTCACTGGCATCCGGTTCTGATGATTCTCTTAACTGCCGGTGAATAGCATTAAGTATAGAATTTTCATGAGCAGCATACCGAAATATATTACCACTATCTCCATCAAGATCCGCTTTAAGTTTCCTGATAAATTCAAAGTTGGGAAAGCTGCCCTCCTCTGTATTTAGCCACTGCCCTTTATGTTCAACAGTGCCGTCCTGATAAAGCACATGATGTGAAAACTGAAAAGCGATCTGTTCGTAAGGCCTGCGGTTCGCATTAAATGGTATAGCCACAGCAGAGGTTTCAAAATCTATAAAATGTAACGGATAGGTAAGGGTTGAAGAAACCTGCTTAAACCCCTCATAATCAAAATAGTGCGATAAGTCATTGTCTTTTGACTTCTGCACCTGTAATTCCTGGCGGTCAACCCGGCTTAGACCTGGTTCAGTATTAACTTTGGGTTTCTGACCGTCCAAGTCAATTCTACTCAATTGTGATTGAAAAAATATGTTATTATCCAGGTACTCATTTTTTTTCCTGAAGTCCCAAAGATTAAGAATTGATGGTTTTAAAAAATCCTCCTCGGTAAAGCCATTGACGCTTTTCCAGCATTCCTTATACCCATTTTTTAAACCTAAAGCTTCCTGTTCCGGAGTAGCCCGAAACTCGCAGGTCTTACAGTACGCTCTTATTTTGCCCTGTATGCGTTCATCAGATTTATATTTCTTTGCAAAAAAATGAATCCATTGTCTAAACGATTTGGTATCATCGCTATATAACGGGTCATCTTTTAACAGCATATCTGCAAATTCATCTATGTTGACACGGCAAAGGATTTCCTGTCCAATGGCTGCGGGTGAAACATCCCCGGATACCTTGATGGAAACTTTATTATCCTTATTCTTTTGAATATGAAAACGCTGATTTAGACCGTCTACCGATGTCTTTTTACTTTTATCTGCCAACATCAAAAACGCCTTAACCTTCAAATCAGGCCTGGAACAGGAGATCACATACCTTTGGAAGGTAACATCATAAACATAAGGTTGCCATTTAGGGGAAATTCCATTACTGTTTGAAATTGACGCTTTTAAGTTTGTCGGATCGTATGATTTTGCCTTAACTTCAAATAATTTCAGGCTGTTTCCGTCTTTGACAACGATGTCTGCCCTTATAAAAAACAAATCAAAACAGAAAGCCGCCTCATAAATGGTTACCTTATCTAAAAGTAACAGTTCATTAGTTTTTAGAAGTGCTTTGTCGTAATCAAGTTCGTCGATTTTAATTCCGCCAGGAAAATAACATTTCGCAAGTTCACCGACCTGAAATCCACCATTGGCCAAAGCTTCCAAAAAAGTGTCCTGTATCTTTTTATCAGGATACTCTTTTTTTGAATTATAAAAAAGCTTAGTTGGACATTCTAATGCAAGTTTTAATTTGGATTTTGTTAAATATCTCTGACCTGACATTGATTTGGGTTTATCTCCAAATTTAACATTAAGTTCAAAATTAAAAAATCCTTATTAAATGCTTTATTTAAGTAGTCTGAGCATCTTTCAATATCCTAAAAGCACCCCCTGTTTTCGCCAAAGATCATCAAACAATAGGAAAACAGGGGGTGTTCTTCCGGGCGGGCGTAGCCCGCCGCCGGGCAATTATCAAAATGATAGGGATTGCTCCCCCTCTGGTCGGTTTAAGTAAAAATGTTTTATGTATCGGGGTTTATGTTTATCACCTGCTCATTATTATCAATTATACTCTTTAGCATATTTGTCGCAAGGCTAATTTCAAAATCATCCACTTTAGTCACATTCAAGTTCAAAATATTGATTTCCTCAAGCTGTTTAAGGCATTTTGATATAATTTTCAAAACCTTAAAATCCGTTTTATTTGCTAAAATACTCATCTTAAAAAAATTAAAGGGGGATTGCTCCCCCTTGGTTATCAATTATAAATCAGCGCTTCGCCTCCATGCTTTGCAAAATCGCTGCAAAGGTCAAAAGCAGTTTGCGCCCGTTGTTTGGCAGTTCCATCCATAATAGATTTAAACTTTGCTTCATCGTTTTTGAAGCTTCGCACATTTTGAAAATAGCCAGTCACGGCATTATAAGCACCAAACACCGTTCCGGCGGTCGTTTCCATTTGTTGGGTTTGACTGCCTAAAGCGTATTCATACACATTATCTACGATATTTGTATAATGGGTGGATAACAGGTCTATTTTACCTTCGGCTAAGTTGGTGAGCACTTCTTTATTAGGTGCCATTGCAATTTGTATTAATTTTTTGACTTCGGCGTCTGTAATTGAAGCTTTAGCCCATTGATTAAATATTGCTTCCATTTCACCCGCTAAAACCTGACTGATCCCCATAAGCGTATGCGCCTGTTTTAAACGCTCCCCTGCGGATGCGGTATGACGTATTTTAATGGCGTTGCTATGGCTCTGCATGGCAGCGTTCAGGGTATTGTTGCAAACTATACGTATCGGGGTAAAAGCGGCGGTAATGCTCCCCAAACCATCGTGCGAAGTGGTTAAAAACAGGTATTGCTCAATCATATCCTTTCTACCTACTTTTATATAATCGGGTAGTTTAGCGGTTATAAAAACCCGTTCGCCATTTCCTAACGCCCCGGCTGTTTCATATAAAAT
>DHXR01000012.1:130744-155791 GCA_002413785.1 Mucilaginibacter sp. UBA5151 | reverse complement strand
AAGACCGGGTGAGTTAACTATGCAAGCGATATTAACGCCAATGCACAGCGGCTGGTTAACTCAACCGAACATCGTTTTGGTTAACTCTGCGTAAGTTATTTTGAAAGTTTTACTAAGTTTTTTTAAAACTCCAGACAGCGATAAAAGTACTTATCAGCATTAAAACACAGGCCAGCAGGTAGGGCGCACCCGGAAAATAAACAGCCGATCCATTTTTGGTAAAAAAGAAAAACACGTAACTGAATAACAGCGGCCCTATAATAAGGCTTAAACTATTTAATATAGCAAAGGCGCCCTGCATTTCGCCCTGCGCGTTCTTTGCTACTTTGGCGCTGGCAAAACCCTGTAAAGCCGGTCCTGATAAACCGCCGAGGCAATAGGGCACCATAAACAGGTAAAGCATCCAGCCTTGCCCGGCAAAAGCGATCAACAGTAAGCCAACGGCATAAAATATCAGGCCAGCTATAATATTTCTTCGCTGCCCGAATTTGGGAACGGAGTACCTGATCAAAAAACCCTGGATAGCAACCAAAACTATGCCTATGAATATCCCAAGGGTACCTACGCTTGCTGGGGTCCAGCTAAATTTTTCATATACAAACGACGAAAGCAAGTATTCAACTGCTTTTTGGGCAATATAAACGATGGCAGTAGCGCCAAGTAAACCGGCAAGGGCCGGCTGCTTTTTATAGATCCTTTGCAGGGATAAAAACGGGTTGGCGCGGCTCCACTCAAATTTCCGGCGGTGTTCCTTCGCTAAGGATTCGGGCAACACAAAAAGGCCGTACAGTCCGTTGGCAAATGCAAAAGCACCCGCAGCCATAAAAGGCAACCTGATATTGATGGCAAAAAGATACGCCCCTAAAGCTATTCCAAATATCAGCCCGACAGCGGAGGCCGCGCCAACCATACCAAAATTAGCGGCCCTTTTACTGCCGGTGCTTATATCGGCAATGTAGGCTGTTGCTGTAGAAGTACTTGCGCCGCAAATGCCCGCTATGGTACGCCCGACAAACAACCAGGCTATAGTAGGTGCAAAAGCCATTACTACATAATCAATTCCAAAGCCAAATAAGGAGATCAGCAAAATGGGCCTGCGGCCGTACCGGTCGCTCAGGTTGCCCATAACGCTGGCAAATATCAATTGCATGGTGGCATAAACAAACGTTAACCAGCCGATATATTCCGAAGCCCTGTTTACGTTGATATGCCCCAATAGCTGCAACAGTTTTGGTAAAACAGGGATGATGATCCCCAATCCCAGCACATCAATAAAAATGGTGATAAAGATGAAACCAAGTGCCGCAGATTGTTTTGTTTTTGCCATGCCGCAAAATAAAAATTATACTTCAAATATTTTATTAATAAATTGTACGTTATAAAAACAATCCTTATATTGACTAACTTTTTAGTTGTTCTAAACCCGTCTAAACTGAAGTTAAACAAATCCAAATCCTAATCAAATAATTAAAAAAATGAAAAACCTGAAAACCTTAGCCCTGCTGCCTGCGCTTTTTGCCTTTCAGCCCGCCTTTTCACAAACCGATGCCCATCTTAATTTATCCGATCAGTTCCCGGCTTCCGGAGAAAAAATCTCCATAACCTATAGTCCGGAAGGAACTGTAGTTGATGGGAAAAATGATATTGCGGCAACAGTTTATTACCTCGATAATAAAGATTACCCTGCTGCAGATATCGACCTGAAACAAGACGGGAAACTATTGAAGGGCGATATAACCGTTCCTGACAGCGCGAAGGCATTTTTCATAAAGATCAATTCAGCAGACCTGGTCGACAATAACAATGAGAAAGGTTATATATACCTGGTTTACAAAGACAAACAACCTGTTAGGGGGGCTTATGCATCCGAAGCGATGATTTTTTCAGGTTTGGGTAATAACCTGGCCAAAATAAAAGCTGATAATGCCCAAAGGGTCATATTATACCAAAAAGAATTTGCTTTATATCCGCAAAGCGAAAAAGAATACGGGGACATCTATTATTTTCTGATGGCATTAAAACCTGAAAACAAAGCAATCATCAATCAAAAAATTAGTGGTCTGGAAAAAAGCACGGATGAAAAAGATCTGATGCTTGCATTTAACCTGTTAAAGTCAACACAACAGTCAGCGGCTGCTGATTCATTAAATACAGTAATTAAAACCAGGTTTCCGGCAGGATCAACAGTTAAAAATGAAATGGCAATGACCATTTATCGTGAAAAAGACCTGAACAAAAAGGATTCAATGTTTAATATTCTTATCAGCAAATACCCTGAAACTGCCGAAGGCAAATACACGTTTGTCGGTTACCTGTCAGCGCAGTTAGCAGGAGCTTATCTGAAAAAAGACGACTTTGAAAATTTCCATAAATACGAAAAGTTGATACAGGATAAATCACTGTTGTCACAAACCTTAAACGGCGTTGCCTGGGATTGGGCGGTAGCCGGTGAACACCTGGATGATGCGGAAAAAATTTCGAAACAATCAATTGACTTATTGGACGGGATTTCAGCCAGCCCCACAGTGTTACAATTTGCTTCGCCTAAACAGGCAAAACTAAATCAGCAAAACACCTACAACGCGAATGCCGACACTTATGCCTATATTTTATTTAAGGAAAACAAGCCAAAAGAAGCGCTGAAATATATGCAGGTGGTTTATGACAGAACTCCGGGTGAAACAAATTCAAGTGAGCACTATGTACAGATATTGGGCGAAGACGGCCAGTATGCTAAAGCTATGGAGATAGCTGAAAAAAGTATCAGGCTTGGGCAAAATTCAAATATTTTAAAAGATGAGTTAAAAAAGGACTATATTAAGGTTAAAGGCAGCGATGCCGGTTACGACCAATACCTTGCTTCTTTAGAAAAAGCATCGAAGACTAAAGTTTTGGATGACCTTGCAAAAACTATGATCGACCAGCCCGCTCCGCTTTTTGCATTAAAGGATTTAAACGGTAAAAGTTATTCATTAAGTGAGCTAAAAGGGAAAGTAGTTATTGTAGATTTTTGGGCTACCTGGTGCGGCCCCTGCAAAGCCTCGTTACCGGGCATGCAAATGGCTGTAAATAAATACAAAAACAACCCGGATGTTGTATTTTTATTTGTTGATTGCTGGGAGGAAGGAGATAATTATCTGCCCGTTGTTAAAAAATTCATTGCCGATAATAACTATGTCTTTAACGTTTTGTTAGATGAAAAAGGAGAAGATGGCAGGCAATCAAAGGTGGTCAGCTCTTTTGGGGTAGGCGGAATTCCCACCAAATTTGTTATTGACAAAAACGGGCATATCCGTTTTAAATATGTGGGCTATACAGGTACACCGGAAACACTGGTTGAAGAGGTAAGCAATATGGTGGACATGGCGGGTAACCCGGATGCTGCATTAGCGGTGCCGAAAATAAGCTCAAATAAATAGCCCGGATCGAGAATCAAGAGTCAAGAACCAAGACAATTATTTCTGATATTTAAAAAAATGGCCAGCTCGCTGGCCATTTTTTTAAATATCAGAAATTCGGCTTCAGCACATATTTTTCGTAGAATTTGAAAATATGCCCGGCTGCTTCTTCGGCGGTATCAACCAGCCTGTAAAGGTTAAGGTCATCCGCATTTATAGTATGTTCCTCCGCAAGCATTTTTTCTTCTATCCAGTTAAAAAGGCCTTTCCAGTAGTCGACACCAATAAATACGATAGGGAAACGGGCTATTTTACCGGTTTGGATCAGGGTAATGGCCTCAAAAGATTCATCCATAGTGCCGAAACCGCCGGGCAGGATAATAAACCCCTGTGAGTATTTCATAAACATTACTTTCCGCACAAAAAAGTAATCAAACTCCATTAATTTATCCCTGTCAATAAACCTGTTGTGGAACTGTTCAAACGGAAGTTCTATATTTAAGCCTACCGATTTGCCGCCGGCCTCGTAAGCTCCTTTATTGGCGGCCTCCATAATCCCGGGGCCGCCGCCCGAAATTACACCATAGCCGCGTTCTGTCAATATGCGCCCGGTTTCCTCAGCTAACAGATAGTACTTGTTATCATTTTTCATCCGTGCAGAACCAAATATGGATACGCAGGGGCCTATTTTTGCGAGTTTCTCAAAGCCGTCAACAAATTCGGCCATAATCTTAAATATCTGCCAGGAATCAGTTACCTTAATTTCCTGCCAGTTTTTGTTCTCAAATGCTTGTCTTATTTTATCTTCACCGGTCATGGTAATTAGTGAGTTAGTGATTTAGTTAATTTTGAATTAGTGAGTTTTGATTTTTTACCTTTACAGATGATGTAACTAATAATCCAACAAAGGTAATTAATCCGTTAATCAGTATCAGTTCATTATCAAAAACGTAACCGCCCATTAATCCCGCCGAATGGGTGCTAAGATAATAACATATAGCCGGAGATATCAAACAAATAAAGGGCACAAGTTTGTCTTTCACCTGCCTTTTACCTGCAAAAAGCCCGAAGGCATACAAGCCCAGCAATGGTCCGTAGGTATAGGAGGCCACCTTAAATATGGCGCTCACTACCGCTCCGTCATTTATGGCGTTAAAAATGATAATGGTTAAAAACATGCATCCCGAAAAAGCAATATGTACATAATGACGGCTGCGTACCATTTTTTTACTATTCACATCTTTGCTTTTACCGAAGCCCAAAAAATCAACACAAAAAGAGGTAGTCAATGCAGTTAAAGCCGAATCGGTAGTGGCGAAGGTGGCTGCGGTTAAGCCGAGCATAAACACCATAGCAGGCGCAAGGCCCAGGTATTGCAGGGCGATGGTCGGATACAAATAATCGGTTTTTTCAACCTTAATACCATACCGGCTTGCATACAGCCAAAGCAAGGCGCCAACGCCTAAAAAGAAAATATTGATCACCACAAATACAGCGGTAAAGCTGAACATGTTCTTTTTTGCTTCGCGGATGTTTTTAAGGCTGAGGTTCTTTTGCATCAAATCCTGGTCGAGCCCCACCATGGCTATGGTGATAAACACCCCTCCCACAAAGGCCTTGACAAAATGAAATTTGCTGCCTAAAAAGTCGCTGAAAAAGAAAATTTTGGAGTAGCTGCTATTTTTTACAGCATCGAATGCTTCAAAAACATTGTAATGCAGGCTCCGGCAAATAAAATAAATGGATAAAAATACCGACGAAACTAAAAACAGGGTTTGCAGGCTATCGGTAATGATAATTGTTTTTAATCCGCCTTTAAAGGTGTACGACCAAATCAGCACCAAACAAATTAAACCCGTTACGGCAAAAGGGATATGGTAGCTATCAAAAATAAATCGCTGCAGCACTATAACCACCAGGTAAAGCCTGAAAGCCGAACCGATGATCCGGCTGACCAAAAATATACCCGCCGCGGTTTTGTAACTCCAAACGCCCAATGCGCCTTCAATATAACTGTAAATAGAGGTTAATTTTAGCCTGTAATAAAGCGGCAGCAACACGGTAGCTATGATGATGAAGCCGGCAGCATTCCCTAAAATAAACTGGAAATATTCAAACTGGTCGCCTGTAGCAGCGCCAACCTTGCCCGGAACCGATATAAAAGTGACCCCGCTCAAAGCAGTTCCGATCATACCGAAAGCCACCAGATACCATTTTGAATTGCGGTTGGCTACAAAAAAGGTATCGTTATCTGACGATTTCCTGGAAGTTAACCATGATATGACCAGCAATACCAAAAAGTAGCCTATAATGAATGAGAGTAATATTCCTGGTGACATATTTTCTTTGAGTCCGAAAGTCCGGAAAGTCCGGAAGTCCGAAAGATGTAAATGGTTAAAAATCTTGCCGACAAGTTATGTATAGTACTTTATTAAACAAAATATTTTCGTTTGCCTGCCTAAACTTTCGGACTTTACCCACTTTCGGACTTTCGGACTAATCCTTATCTTCGCAACATGAACTTTTCATCAAAGTTACTGGAGAATGCTGTTGCCGAATTTTCCAAATTGCCTGGAGTGGGTCAAAAAACTGCTTTGCGCCTGGTGCTGCACCTGCTTAACCAGGATAAAGCCGATGTGGAAAGATTTAGCAGGACCATCAGCAAATTACGCAACGAGATACAATTTTGCCGGGTTTGCCTCAATATTTCCGACCACCCGGTTTGCCAGATCTGCGCATCCCCAAAACGGGATCATGGGATGATTTGCGTGGTGGAAGATACCCGCGATGTGATGGCGATTGAAAACACCAATCAATACAATGGGGTATATCATGTTTTAGGAGGTTTAATTTCCCCGATGGATGGTATTGGCCCCACCGACCTTGAGGTGGATTCGCTGGTGGAGCGCTTAAAGGATAATGAGGTAAAGGAAGTTATTTTCGCATTAAGCGCTACCATGGAGGGTGATACCACCCTATTTTATTTAGACAAACGATTAAAAAATTTCGATATAACTATCTCTACCATAGCCCGCGGCATAGCTTTTGGAGGTGAACTGGAGTACGTAGATGAAATCACCTTAGGGAGATCCATCGCTACGCGTGTTCCGTACACTAATTCATTATCCAGGTAAGTGTTAAACTAAATAGGTTTAACCATGCAAGCAAATAGGCTATCCCCTCCAGCAGGGCAAACGCATTAAAAAAGGGCTCAAATGAAGCTAAAGGTGTTATTAAATTAGTTGGCAAGACCCCTTTTGGGGTCAAATATTGGTAGAAATACCGGCCAGCCCGACATTGTGTGCCCTCGGCACCTAACCTCCGCCATGCATTGGCGCTAATGCCGCTTCATTCGTTACGTACCGATGGCACGCTAAAATCTTTTTATTATTTTCTACCAATATTTCGCGCCCACCGGCGCTTTTTTCACTATTTCGATGTGATTTCTTACAACACGGTTAGGTTTTTTTTGGATCGATTTCAGAATTAAAATATTTTAATGCGTTTGTCCCGTCAAGTCCATTTACATAAACAAGTAAAATTTTCAGCATAAGCTTCTCATCTATAGTATGTGGCATAGCTTTTGGAGGATAATCAGCGTCGGTGGATGAAATCTCTTTAGGGAGATCCATCGCTACACGTGTTCCGTATATTAATTTACTGTCGAAATAAATATGAGGTTATCTGTAGTTGTTGTTAATAACAATGCTTGTTTATCGCTAAAGCAAGCCCTTAATTCACTGGTTAATGCCTGTAAAAGCATTGATTATGAATTAATTATTATTGATAACGCCTCTACTGACGGATCCGTGGAAATGGTTGAAAATAACTTCCCAAAGGCCCGTATCATTGCAAATAGTACAGACCAGGGCGTTGCAAAATCAAACAACCAGGCCTTGAGTTTAGCAACAGGAGAGTATGTTTTAACGGTCACTGCGGATACAATTTGCATCAAAGACACGCTGGGAAAACTATGCGCATTTATGGATGAACATACTGACGCCGGAGCGCTTAGCGTGAGGATGATTAGCCCGCAGGGTCGTTTTTTACCTGAATCAATTCATGGCCTTACAACAACCTGGGCTGCATTTTTAAAATTTATCGGCTTCGCCAGGCATTTATCCAAAACCCGGCTATACGACAACCACCGAAAAGATTGGGTAGAAGAATTCCAGGTTGCCGAAATTGATATTGTGAACGGCGCTTTTATGCTCCTGCGCCGCGCTGTTTTAAATGAAAGCGGGCTGTTTGATGAACGCTTTTTTAAATTCGGGCACGATATTGATCTTTCCTACCGCATCAGGCTGGCAGGTTTTAAAAACTTTTATTTCCCCAAAACTTATATCATCAAATCTGAAGGCCAACCACTGGCCAAATTTAGCTGGACCTACATTAAGTATTATTATGGCGCTATGTTTATATTCGCCGTAAAATATTTACTAAAAATGCCTGAAATAAAAGTGCCGGGCATACCGCAGCTGTTTCCTTCAACTTATGAGGTTAAATAATAGTTTTTTTCCTTCCGGATTTTTTGTTTGACAAAAACTTAGTAAATTTGATTTATGGAAGCGCTGGTAGATATCAAGTTTGATGAGTTATTGAAGATTGTGAAAAGTCTTCCTGAAATAAAATTGTCCCAACTTAAGGCAGAAATTGAAAAAGAAGGCAAACACGATAACAACCGGGATGACTTTGAGGCTTTACTTTTAAATGGGCCAACTTTTTCAAAGAAACAATTGGATGATATTGCCAAAACCAGAAAAGCTATAAATCAATGGCGGATAAAATAGTTTTGGTGGACACTTCCATACTTATCGACTATTTCAGGAAGTCCGAAAAATCTAATTCAGCGTTGGTGAAATTATTCAAACAGGGATATACCTTTTGTATTTCAGCTGTAACCGAATATGAGATTTATTCAGGTGCAACACTATCACAATCCGGCTTTTGGGAAGAAATATTAAAAAAGACTAAAGTTTTAGCTTTTGATCAATTAGTTGTTAAAGTAGCTGTTGAGACTAATAACAACCTCAAACGTAAGCGCAAACAGATTGCCATTGCAGACCTTTTTATTGCATCAACGGCAATTGCTCATGATTTGCCTATCGCGACATTAAACAGAAAACATTTTGACCGAATAGATGGGTTACAAATTGTTGAATAAGACTACTTTTTATTCCAACAAAGCTTAAAACAGAAAATCACATTTTATCCAGCCCACTAATTCTATGACGTTTAAAAATAAAGTCATCATCATCACCGGCGCCTCATCAGGCATTGGTAAATCACTTGCAACAGAATTTGCCAAACGCGGCGCTAACCTTGTTTTAGCCGCACGCCAGTTTGTTACCCTATGCGAATTAGCGCAAGACCTTGAACAACAATACACAATTAAAGCCATTGGCGTACAATGCGATGTAACTAATGAGGAAGATTGTGAACACCTGATTAAACAAACCCTTACCACATTTGGTAAAATTGACGTATTGGTAAACAATGCCGGCATCTCCATGCGGGCCTTATTTAGTGATGCGGATGTTAACGTTCTAAAAAAGGTGATGGACGTAAACTTTTGGGGAACGGTATATTGCACCAAATACGCCCTGCCCGAAATTTTAAAGACCAAAGGCAGCATCGTTGGTGTGTCGTCCATAGCGGGTTATAAAGGTTTGCCGGGACGTACCGGTTATTCGGCATCCAAATTTGCGATGAATGGTTTCCTGGATGCTTTAAGGGTTGAAAATTTAAAAACAGGCGTCCATATTTTAACGGCCTGCCCCGGATTTACGGCATCAAATATCCGCAATACGGCATTGGACAAAAGTGGTGTTCAACAGGGAGAAAGCACGCTTGAAGAAGAAAAAATGATGACATCTGATGAAGCAGCATCAATTATTGCCGACGGCGTTGAAAACCGCTCCCGCACCTTAATTATGACCGGCCAGGGTAAGCTAACCGTATTCCTGAGCAAGTTTTTACCGGGTTTTCTGGATAAGATGGTTTATAAAACGATTGCGAAGGAGAGAAATACGCTATTGAAATAATATTACTGTTAAGATGATTTTTAATAATTAACAAATTAAGCTAACTTAGCGATAAACAAAAAATATTATGGCAACATCTGCTGTTAAACATACAAATGAGGCCTTAGCTTTTATGACTTTATATAAAGCAATGCCCAACGAAGTGAAAGAGGAAGTTAAAGAAATGATTGTTAGTGATGCTGAAAATGAAGAAGCATTTTTATTCACCTCGTTATCTTTGAATTCCTGGCATGCAGATGAAGAATTAGAAGAAAATAAACTATGGGAAAAATTGTATAATGAACGTAAGCGTGTATAAGCAGGGCGACATTATATTAATTCGATACCCTTTATCTGATAAACCAGAAAAAAGTATTATCCGGCCAGTTGTAGTTATTTCAAACGAATCTTCAAATCGTCAGGATAAAGATATTTTAGTCTGTCAAATCACGACTATACTACGTAATGATCCCTATTCATTTTCACTTGTAAATGATAGTCTAATTATTCCTATGCCTGAACCTTGCGAGGTTAGGTGCAATAAAATTGCTACAGTAAGGGTATGGGATAAAATTATCCTGGATAAAATAAGTGAATTGACCCCCAATGCTTTAACGAACGTATTGAATATTGTCAAGACCGTTTTTTGAGGGTTTGTTCTTCTAATATGATAAACAGGCTTTTATTTGTTCTTCCGTTAATTCGGGGAAATCTGAAAGAATATCATCTATTGACAAGCCTTCAGCTAACCAACTAAGCACATCATATACCGATATCCTTGTGCCAATAATAATTGGTTTGCCAAATCTTTTTTCAGGGTTAATCTCAATGTATTCGGTGTAATTCATTAGGCTAATATACCTATAATTTAAAAAATAAAAAACAATTTCCGACTATTACCCACCTAAAACCTCATGGTCGCTGATCTTGCTTAAATCCAAAACAATCCTTCCCTCTTCATCCCGATTAAAAACAGGTTTAAATTTAGCGCCCCATACAATATCCTTGTATTGGTACCAGGTACGCGAATGAATGGTTTGTAAAAAAGTATCGTCAAAAGCCTTTAACAGCACAGCGAATCCCGCTTCGGAGTTTTCAAGATCCTCTTTTGTCATTTCTTTCAGCGGGCTGTTGTCATCAAGGGGATGAACAATGGTCCAGTTCATGGTGAGGAGGCTAACTTTGCGCCGCTCTAACTCAAGAGGGTAAAATCTGCGGATGGTTTTGCCTTCGACTGTTTCATTAAAGGAGAAAATGATCTCTATTTCCAGATCTATCAGTATATTCCGGCGTAAATTGGCCAGCCGGAACATAATACCTTTCCCTGTTTCAGGATATGGCGCCACCAATATGTTTTTGCTATAAATAATTTGCGCCGACGGCCTCGAAAACCGCCCGTACAACAAACCTGTAGCCAGTGCAAAGGCAAGCAAACCAAGCATCGATTCTATTGCGGCAACACTGTTCGACATCATGCCCCGCGGACTTATATGTCCATAACCAACCGTTGAAATCGTTTGCGCCGAAAAAAAGAAGGCATCCATAAAATGGTGAAGGCCGGTAGTGGCTGATGAACCATCTAAACTGCCGGTCCCTATCGACACATAAATAAACGCAAAAAGTATATTTACTATCAGATAAGCGCTCAAAACCAATACCCAAAACCTTCTCCAGCTCATGGTAATTAAGGTATGGTAATTATTGGCTGTATTAAAAAAAGGCAGGCCAATGCGTTTTACATTAGGCGTACCGTTTTTATTAACCAGGGGCTGATTTTTAATAACCGGCTGCGGGCCAAAGCCCAGGTCATCCTCAGGGTTTATTTTTCGTTTGCGTATGGACATAGTTGGTTTATTAAGTGAGTGGTTGATTATGTTGATTAAGTTAGCATAATTTGTAATATATGTTTGCTTTTAAACTACTTAACTCAATCAACTACTTAACTCAATCAACTAATCACGTAAAAATATCATTCTGCTTGCTTTTAGGAAAAAAATTTCCATATTTGTACCATAAATAACAATGAAAACAATAAACAACAATTGGTGGTGGCTTAACGGGTAATCGTAAGGCAATTCCATTTTTGTTTTTTTAACATATTCAGAAGGGTTGCCATGTATGGCAGCCCTTTTTTTATAATCAGGTATGAAACAGATATTAAACCATCTTTTTGAAAACAAAACCTTTACCCGCGAACAATCAAAGGAAATTTTGACTGAAATTGCACAGGGTAAATACAACAATTCGCAAATGGCGGCCTTTATGACTGCCTACTGTATGCGCAGCATTACGGTTACGGAACTGGAAGGGTTCCGTGATGCGATGCTGGAACTCTGTCTTCCCGTTGACCTTGAAACTGATGAAGTGGTTGACCTGTGCGGCACCGGCGGCGATGGGAAAGACACTTTTAATATCTCTACCCTGGCATCTTTTGTGGTGGCAGGTGCAGGCTATAAAGTGGCTAAACATGGCAATTACGGGGTTTCATCGGGATGCGGCTCATCCAATGTGATGGAGTTTTTAGGTTGCAGGTTTACCAATGATACCGACAGGCTTAAAACCCAGATCGACAAGGCAGGCATTTGTTTTTTACATGCCCAATTGTTCCACCCGGCTATGAAAACTGTTGCGCCCATCCGCAGGGAGCTTGGGGTGAAAACATTTTTCAATATGCTTGGCCCCCTGGTTAACCCCGCAAGACCAAAAAATCAATTGGTTGGGGTGTTTAATCTGGAACTTGCGCGCATTTATGCTTACCTGTACCAGAAATCACATTCAAAATACACTATTTTAAATGCTTTAGACGGTTACGATGAAGTTTCGCTTACCTGCGATTTTAAAACTTTCTCTGCCGAAGGCGAAAAAATAAACAGTATTGAAAGTCTGGGATTTGAGCGTTTAAGCCCACTTGAAATTTTAGGCGGCAATAGCGTAGATGAATCTGCCAATATTTTTATGAGTGTGTTAAACGGCGAAGCTACAAATGCACAAAATAATGTGGTGTTGGCCAACGCAGCCTTAGCAATAAGGACCATCGGTCCGGAAAAAAGCTTTGGCGATTGTTTTTATGAGGCCGAAGCATCATTGATCAGCAAAAAAGCACTGCATAGCTTTAAAACTTTGTTAGCTAATTAAACTAACCAAATAGATTTGACAACTTTTGAAAAGTTGTCAAATCTTTGTGTAACGAAAATGAAAATAAAAGTCTGTGGTTTAAGGAATCCCGAAAATATCAAAGCTGTTGCAGCTTTGGGCCCTGATTATATGGGCTTTATTTTCTATGGCCCTTCGCCCAGGTTTGTTGATAACCTGCACGCGGGGTCTTTAGCCAATATTCCATCTTCGGTTTATAAAACTGCTGTTTTTGTAAATGAGAATGGGGAAACTATAAGTAAACTTGTCGATAAGTATCATTTTGATGCCATACAGTTACATGGAAGCGAGCATCCTGATTTTTGCTATTCTTTCAGAAATAAAGTAAAAGTTATTAAAGCTTTTGGATTGGATAACAATTTTGATTTCGGGCAGTTAAAAGCATACGCAAACAAAGTTGATTTCTTTTTATTTGATACAAAAACGGTTATTCACGGAGGGGCGGGCAAAACCTTCGACTGGTCGGTACTTAACAAATACGAGTTGGATGTTCCCTTCTTTTTGAGCGGCGGGATAAGCCCTGATAACCTGGATGAAATAAAAAACATCAGCCATCCTCAATTTTACGGTGTAGATTTGAACAGCAAATTTGAAACAGCGCCAGGGATGAAAGACATAAACAAATTGGAAAAAGCATTTGAAATCATCAAACAAAACATAACAGATGAACTACGGAGTTAATGAACAGGGGTATTACGGTGATTTTGGCGGGGCCTATATCCCCGAAATGCTGTACCCTAATGTGGAAGAATTAAGGCAACAGTACCTGTCCATCATCAATGATGCGGATTTTAAAGCCGAATTCGACCAGCTTTTAAGGGACTATGTGGGCAGGCCTTCACCATTATACCACGCCAAAAGATATTCGGAAAGATATGGCGCCAACATATTTTTTAAGCGTGAAGACCTGAACCATACCGGTTCGCATAAGATCAATAATGCCATCGGGCAGATACTTTTAGCCATCCGTTTGGGCAAAAAACGCATTATTGCCGAAACCGGTGCAGGTCAGCATGGTGTGGCAACGGCAACCGTTTGTGCCCTAAAAGGCATTGAATGCGTGGTTTACATGGGCGAAATTGACATGGCACGCCAGGCGCCCAATGTGTCGCGCATGAAAATGCTCGGCGCTAAGGTGATACCGGCTACTTCCGGCAGTAAAACGCTGAAAGACGCCACCAATGAGGCCCTGCGCGACTGGATAGGCAACCCGGTGGATACCCATTATATTATAGGCTCTGCTGTTGGCCCCTACCCTTACCCGGATATGGTGGCACGCTTTCAGTCTATAATTTCATTAGAGGCCAAAAAACAACTAAAAGAACAAACGGGCAAAGAGCTGCCCGAATATGTGATGGCCTGTGTAGGCGGCGGCAGTAACGCCATAGGTATGTTTTACCATTTCTTAGATGATGAAACGGTTAAACTTATAGCAGTGGAAGCAGCCGGCAAAGGTGTTAACAGCGGACATTCTGCAGCAACCACTGCTTTAGGTCGCGAAGGGGTTTTACATGGCAGCCGCACCCTGCTTATGCAAACAGACGACGGGCAGGTGGTTGAACCTTATTCCATTTCAGCCGGACTGGACTATCCGGGCATAGGCCCGCAACATGCCTTTTTGCATAAAGCTAAACGCGCGCAGTATGTAAGTGTTACCGATGATGAAGCCCTGCAGGCCGGCCTGTTATGCTCGCAACTGGAAGGCATCATCCCCGCAATTGAGACAGCCCATGCCCTGGCGCAACTGGAAAAAATGAAATTTAAACCTGATGATAATGTAGTGATCTGCATATCAGGCCGTGGAGATAAGGATTTGGATACGTATATAAAATATTTTGGATATTGAGTAGTTCATGGATCATGGTTCATAGTTCATTTGAGCTTCGACCATGAACCATGAACAATCAACTATGAACTAACAAATGAACCGATTAAACAATCTTTTCAATACAAAAAAGGATAACTTATTATCCATATACTATACTGCGGGCTACCCGGAAATTGATACTACGCTTGACATTGCCGAAGCATTGGAAAAAGCCGGTGCCGATTTTTTAGAGATCGGCTTCCCCTACTCTGATCCTGTGGCCGACGGGCCGATTATTCAGCACAGCTCCGAAAAATCGCTGGAGAATGGCATGACCCTCCATTTACTTTTTGAACAGTTAAAAGACTTGCGTAAAAGGGTAAGCATACCCGTTATGCTGATGGGATATTTTAACCCGGTTATACAATATGGTGTGGAGCGTTTCTGCAAAAAGGCCGCTGAAGTTGGCGTTGACGGCATTATAGTTCCCGACCTGCCAATCTATGAGTACGAAACTTTATATGCATCAACCTTTAAGGATAATAACCTGAGCAATATTTTCATGGTTACCCCCCAAACATCCGAAGAACGCATCCGCAAGATAGATGAGTTGAGCAACAGTTTTATTTATTTGCTCTCTTCATCAACTATCACCGGGGCAAACCTGCAAATGACAAATAATATTGAAGATTATTACAAGCGTATAAAAGCGATGCATTTAAAAAACCCGACCATTTTCGGCTTCGGTATTAAAGACAATGCAACCTTTAAAAACGCTTGCCAATATGCTAATGGCGCCATTGTAGGTACTGCTTTTGTAAAACTTTTGGGTGAAGATGATTACCTGGAGAAGATACCGGGGTTTGTGAAATCGATTAGGCCTATCAGTAATGCGTAAGTAAGTGGATAGCAAGAAAACTTACGAAGTTTTAATTACTTCGTAAGTTTAAACTGGTTACAAATACAACTCCAAATCCCCTTTGCCTTCCCTTATCACCTCAAAATCACCGCCGGTACAATCAACAACTGTTGAGGCTACATTATCGCCGTAGCCCCCGTCAATCACCAGATCGACCAGGTCTTCGTATTTTTCGTGTATCAGTTCGGGATCGGTGGAGTATTCTATGATCTCATCATCATCTTTTATGGAAGTGGAAAGGATGGGGTTGCCCAATGCCTTTACAATTTCGCGGGCGATGGCGTTATCCGGCACCCGGATACCAACCGTTTTTTTATTGGAACTTAACAGTTTCGGTACGTTATGGTTGGCGTTAAAAATAAAAGTGAACGGACCGGGTAAGGCCTTTTTCAGCACCCTGAATGTAGTATTATCTATCGGCTTGATATAGTCGGATATATGGCTCAGGTCGTAGCAAATAAATGAAAAGTTAGCTTTTTCGGGCTTGATGTTCCTGATCCGGCAGATGGCTTCAATGGCTTTATGGTTGGTAATATCGCACCCAAGCCCATACACCGTATCCGTAGGATAAATGATCAAACCGCCTTTCTGCAGCACTTCCACCACCTGTTCAATGGCTTTGGGATTGGGGTTTTCAGGATATATTTTAATGAGCATATTTTAATATCGGATTTCGGATGTTCGATTTCGGATTTAAATAGATTTAAACGAAATCCCTTTTGCATAAGTACGTTAAAAATCCGAAATTGATACAAATTATCAATAATTCCGAAATTGAACATCCGAAATCCGAAATAACTTACGCCTGTTTTGCAAACTGAACGTTGATGATCAGCTTTATCTCTTCACCAACAACAATTGAACCTGCTTCGGTTATCCCTTCCCAGGTCAAGCCAAACTCCTTACGGTTAATCTTCCCGGTAACTTCAAAACCAGCTTTGGTATTGCCGTAAAAATCGTTGGTCGAACCACCGTATTCAGCAGCAAGCTTAACGGGTTTGGTTACGTCTTTAATAGTAAGATCGCCAAGTAATTCATACTCGTCGTCTTCGCCTGTTTTTTTGAAGGATGTTGATTTAAAAGTGATCTGCGGGTATTTTTCCGCATCGAAAAAATCGGCAGATTTTAAGTGTGCATCCCTTTGGTCCTGGTTAGTATCAATACTGCCCACGTTTAATGCGAAGGCGATATTTGCACCTTCAAAATTATCGTTTTCTGTTTCTAATGATGCTTCGAAGCTTTTAAAAAAACCGCTTACGGTTGAAATAACAAGGTGTTTTACTTTAAACTGTACTTCGGAATGTGCCGGGTCAATCGCCCATTTTGTTGCTGTTGCCATAATGTTAAATGTTTTTTTATTCTTTTTGATAACAAAGATAAGTGAATAGATGTTTAAACATATAAATTGTTTTCTAAATTTACAATCGTTCAACAATACTATGTAAGCACAACCAATAATTCGTTGATTTGTTAGACTTGCGTGGAAATTTTACCTTTCAATTGTCAAAAACCAACAAAATAGAGGCATGGGGCAATCCCGAAAAAATATCCCCTGCCATACCAAACCATATTTATGAAAAACCAAGGAAGATGGCCGATGCAGCGGCTTAAAAAAAGATGTAACAAGTACTGAGCTGCCCGCTAATCTGTATAAAACATTGCTTTTAAGCCTTCAAGATCAAATCAATCGCCCCAGCTAATGTCTTGTCTTTATTGGTCACCTTATCCCCTGCATCATGGGTACTTAGCCAGATCTCCACTTTGTTCCAGGTATTTGTCCAGGTGGGATGATGGTTCATTTTCTCGGCCAGCAAGGCTACTCTTGTCATAAATGCAAATGCCTCCGCGAAGTTTTTAAATTCAAATGCGCGGTATAGTTTATTGTTGGTTTCCTGCCACATGATTATTAATCATTTTGTTTTATGATGCTAACAACACTTTTTGGCCCTTTTTTGTTCTATTATTAATCCTGAGAATATTGCCACTTGTCGTCTTCAAAAGGCAATGTTATTAAGTTAACTTGAGTTCCATATAAGAATTGGGTATCTTAGCAATATGCTCCCATCGGGGCTACCGCTTTGTAGAAATCTAACAAGAAAAGGATAATTGCCACGTCAGTGGCTACCCTTCGCGAATTGGGTAGCCACTGACGTGGCAAAAATAACGTTTGAATGACGTGCTACAAAGCGGTAGCCCCGACGGGGCAAAGGATTTTCTCCCATCGCACTCACGTTAACTTAGTGCAGTCTCCGCAGGTAAAAAAAAGGTTAAATCCTTCCCTATATATTCAACTTCCTCATTTCATTAACCGCATAGTCACAAGTACGCGCAGTAAGCGCCATATAGGTTAACGACGGGTTTACGCATGAACTTGATGCCATGCAGGAACCGTCGGTAATAAAAACGTTCTTTACCTCGTGCATCTGGTTAAAACTGTTCAATACCGAAGTTTTCGGATCAAGGCCCATACGGGCTGTCCCCATTTCGTGGTTGGCGTTGCCGGGGTACGAAATCTCGTTGCTGATGCTGATGTCTTTTAATCCGGCACGTTCCAGCATTTCAGCGGCGGTTGTGCCGAGATCTTCATGCATGGCCTTTTCATTTTCTTTGAATTCGCAATTGATGCTGAGCAAAGGGCGGCCCCATTTATCCGTTTTATCGTGGTTAAGGGTTACCCGGTTATCGGCGTATGGCAAACATTCGCCAAAGGCATAAAGGTCCACATTCCAGCCGCCCGGTTCGGTCAGGGATTCTTTTAGTGGGGCGCCGATGCCGTCATAGCCATTCCCCCGGCCCCTGAAGGCAGCCCCGCCATAGTGATAGCCCCGCAAAAATCCGGGTTCTCTTTTATCTACGTTTTTAAACCGCGGGATATAAATATTGGTTGGCCTTCGGCCATAATAATAACTATTTTCGAAACCACCAACACTGGCAGATGCCGAAAGGCCCTTATGATGGTCCATCAGGTTGCGCCCTACCTGATCGCTGCCATTCCCCAAACCATTGGGAAACCTTGACGAAACCGAGTTTAATAAAATAAATGCAGTGGCAATTGTGGCCGCGTTCAGGAAAATAAGCCGGGCATTATACACCATGCTTTCATTCGTTTCTGTATCAATAATCTCAACACCCGTGGCCCTTTGCTTTTGCTCGTTATAAATAACTTTATTCACCAGGGAATGCGGCCTTACGGTTAAGTTCCCGGTGGCATAAGCCGCCGGGAAAGTGCTGGCATTAGTACTAAAATACGCCCCGAACGGACAACCGCGATGGCACAGGTCGCGCGCCATGCAATGTCCCCTTCCCGGTACAGGTTTTGTGAGGTTGGCGGTACGCCCGATAATCACCTTACGGTCGCTATAAGCCTTTTCTATCTTTCCTTTAAAAAACTTTTCAACCGCATTCATTTCAAAAGGGGGCTGAAAAATACCATCGGGCAATTGCGGGATGCCGTCGGCATTGCCGCTTACACCAATAAATGATTCTACATAATCATACCAGGGCGCAATGTCTTTATACCGTATGGGCCAGTCGGTGGCTATGCCATCTTTTAAATTAGCTTCAAAATCTAAATCGCTCCAGCGGTAACAGGCCCGCGACCAGAGCAATGACCGCCCCCCGACAACATTACCCCTTATCCAGTCGAAACGTTTGGTTTCATCATAAGGATTTTCCTGGTCGTTGATATAAAAATGCTTATTATCTTCCCGGAATGACCAGTGACGGCTTTGCACATAATGCACTTTTTTATCCTCTCCGGACAGGTGCAGGCGATGCGGAAACTCCCAGGGATCTTTGGTAGCCGTAGGGTAATTGGGGTGTTCCACATTTCCACCGCGTTCAAGCAACAACACTTTTAATCCTTTTTCACAAAGTTCTTTAGCGGCCCAGCCCCCGGTTATGCCCGAGCCGACAATAATTGCATCGTAAGTATTCGTACCTTTCATTCGGTGTTTTTTAGAAATGAGCGTTCATAGCCCTTGGATAATCTGCAAGCGCAACGGCAGAGTCCCCGATTTCAGCGTGCCAGAGTTTTTCCCATTCAAAGCTGTAAAAGCCTTTGTACCCTCCGGCTGACAAGGCGTCAATAGCCGGAAAAATAGGTACGTCGCCCTGGCCCAGCAATACATATTGAATTTTGCCGTCAACTATTTTTGCATCTTTAATATGGGTATGTTTAATATAGGGATGCAAAGCTTTATAAGCTTCAACCGGCGATTCCTTCGTCATCGTCCACATATTGCATACATCCCATATCATACCTGTACTGGGGTGCGCAGCCGCTTTCATTACCGTTTCCAGGTCGCTGATCTTTACAAGGTCGCCATGCGATTCAACCAGCACACTCACCTTGCTTCCTTTTGCGTGATCGGCCAGTTCGAGCATGCCCTTCACCATAAGATCGATGGTTGCAGCTTTATCCTGGTCTTTCGGAAAAATATTGGGGAATACCCGCACAAAAGGACAATCCAATGCCTGCGCCAGATCGATAAAGCGCCGTCCTTCATCTAAATTCTTAAGCCTTTCAGCAGGATCGGAAAAATGCATGGTGGCCGATGAACCCAGACCAACAAAACGCAGGCCCTTATCCTTCATTTTCCGTAAAGTTTCCTGCATGTTTTCCGGGGTACTTATCTCTTTTACTTTGGTAAGGTCCATTTCGTGCAGAATCCCACGCAGTTCAACACCATCATAACCATGTTGTGCCGCAAAATCAATAATTTGATCAAATGTCCAATCAGGGCAGCCTAAAGTAGAAAAAGACAAGTGGTGTTTGTCCTTTTTTAGTTTAAACGAAGAGGTGATTACTGCCCCAGCTGCGAGCAGCGATGAAGTTTGCAGAAACCGGCGGCGTGAGTACTGGCTCATAAATAAAGGTTTTTAAAAAAATGAAGCATATAATGGTTAACTCAAAGCTAAGGATTTTCTGACGGCAGGCAAATGGTGGGGGTTAATAAATTTGGGTTTTGTGATATTTTGTATGGGTTTTAGCGGTTGGTGGTTTGTCCTCCGGCACACGAGTGCCCCACCTCTTTTGCCCTGCGCTGCACACTCGCGCGAGTTTGATAGACCTGCTCCCAATGTACTTTTTGACTGTCTTTCATGGATAAACCTCATATTTGCCGAATAAAGGTCTTATAATTATTTCTGCCCGTGGAAAGTAGTTCATTACGTCAAATTACTACTTGCCTGATTTATTTGCTTTTGCAATAACCACAACGATAGGATAACCCAAACTATACCCACACAAAACGAAGCAATGACATCTGTTGGGTAATGTGCTTTTAAAACAATCCTGCTAATGCCCACCATTGTAGCAAACGCGATAAGAAAAATAGAAATTATCCATTTAAACGGCGTTTTAAAGCTTGAATTCCAGACGATATACAGGAGTATGCTACTGAATACAAAAGCAGACAGGGAATGTCCGCTGGGAAAACTGTAACCGGTAACACCCTTAATTACCGGATGGCCGGGCCTTTGGCGGTGGAAGATCAATTTCAATCCGACAAATAATACGGTGCTGCTTGCAGTAATGATCAGTATATAAATCCCAAACAAATAGTTTTTTTTGAGAAAATAATAAGCAATTAATAACACATAAAAAGGTACCAGGAACGCCGTTGAGCCTAAAAAAGTAAAAATCTTCATTACTTTTATCAGTCCTGCGCTGGTGATAGCATCAAAAAAACCGATCACCATGTCGTCGAACATTTTTTCCTTTTCAATTACAGCCTCATCCGCTATATAAACAAAAAGTAATATGCCGGTCAATACCAGGCTGGCGCTAATTACAGTCTTCCAGGTGAATATCCTTTTAACTTTAATTTCGCTTTTATTCATTGCTTTTATTTTAAATGGGACCTGCCATATGCTTTTAATTCTTTAAGCCTGAAAACCTTAATTATTATTAAGAACTAATACCCTTAGCGCACCCGGTAGCACCTTGATGGTAAGGATACTTGCTTCTTTTTCCGTGTCGTCACAAATATATTTAACTGGTTTTTCAGGATAAATGATTATCTCCTTACATTTCCAGTGTTTCAATACGTCAGATTCGGTTTGAAGGAGCGTAGTGCCGGCCACCCGTATCAAAGACAAAAAGCTGGTATTATTCATCAAAATTACGTCTAAAAAACCATCGGTAACGGTGATGCCTGGCAAAAATGAAAAATCGCCGATCCCAATGTTGCCGCCGTTGGTAACCGTAAGCGAAACCCCGGTTTCATTAATTTCCTCACCATCAATTATCATTTTATATTGAATAGGATCGCATTTCCAAATACTTTCAATCGCGGTTAAACCATACGCCAGTTGACCAAAACTATCTTTCATTTTTGCGTCAGCAGCTATTATCATTTCGGCCATTATACCCAAATTAATCCTCAAAATAAATGGGGTACCATTAACCTCGCCCATATCCATATCAATAGTTTCGGATGATCCATTCATTAAAAGAGCGATTGCCTCTTCCGTATCCAGCGGTATTCCAAGATCTTTTGCGGTAACATTAGCTGTTCCGCCTGGGATAATTCCCATTATCGTATTTTTACCGTATAAAGCTCTTGCTGCCTCGCTGATGCTGCCATCGCCGCCGTAAATAGCTACGAGGTCATCTTTGTTCGCATGCCGGGAAGCTATCGAAAATACATCATCTGTTTGGCTAGTCACGTGCACCTGTAGTTTTGAATATGAATCGAAAAAAGCCTTATTCAAGTAGGAGAAAATAGGTTCCTGCTTACCTGCCGCCGGATTAACGATCACATGGATGTTCTTAAACTTCATGATATGCCTGCAAATTCTGTTAATATTCCTAAGCAAGAACCAAAGACTTGTAATTGTTTTAAATTCATACCGTTTTTCGTTGATTTAAGGGTGGTGTCGGGGCGGGTTAATGAGAAATCAGCAAGACAAGCAGCAGGACAACAACGGCGCTTGTTGATTATTTCCTTCGACTGAAAACAAACCATGTCAAAATCATATTATTATTGGTAAACTTGAAACGTGCCGTTACAAATACCTAAAAGAACAAGTGATCCGGGACGGGTAAGATGTGCGTCAGGCGCTATTTCAATTGCGCTATTGTATGTTGGTTTTGCCGTTTATTGTAAACCCCGTATGAATAGTGAAGCCACCATGACCACGTCCGCGCCATTTAACTGCATGCTATGGTATTGTATTAAGAAGACTGACAGCAGTTATTACACCGGCTATGCATCGGTATTTGATAAAAGCCGGGTTATCTACGAATATCATCCAAAAAGTTGGTTTCTGTTGCGGCAGCCGGAGCCTTACTTAACCGCCTTCGCCGATGGCTATTATACCGTATCAAAAACCGGTGATAAATTATACTTTAATATCCTCAGGTTCGGACAGATCCATGGCTGGCAACAAAACGAGGCGCCGTTTGTATTAAGTTACCCACTACAAAATAATGGCGGTGAAAACATGATCATACAAAAAGGCAGGTTAACAGGCTGGAACGCCAAAACTATAAAACAATATATGGAAAGGATAGAAGGCAAATGAACTGGTATATCTTAATTGGCGCCGGTTATTTTGCGCTGGTCATCTTTGTTTGTTTACGCATATTGTACGACATCCAGTCCACCAGTAAAGCTTTTGCTTATTTGCTGGTAACGTTATTGCTGCCCGGCATCGGCATCGTCATCTATTTTGCAGTGGGTGCTAATTACCGCAAGAATAAGCTTTACAGTAAAAAAATAATCCATGATTATAAACTCATGGCCGAGATCCGCCGGAAGATCGTCCGCGAGTCGGAAAAGACCTGGGAAACCGGTGAACAGGAAGTAAAGACCCATAAGGAACTTGCCCGTTTGTTATTGCATGACAACAGCCCGCTGACCGGTAATAACGAAGTTAAATTATTGTTGAACGGAGAAGAGAAGTTCCCGGAGGTGATCAAAGCGCTGGAAGACGCCCAGCACCATATCCACATCGAATATTATATTTTTGAAAATAACGGCATAGGCAACCAGATAAAAGAGATTCTCCTCCGAAAGGCTGCGGCTGGAGTACAGGTACGTTTTATTTATGATGACTTTGGCAGCAGGGGCATCCGGAAAGGCTTCGTACAGGAACTCAGGGATGGAGGGGTAGAGGCCTTCCCATTCTATAAGATTTGGTTGATCGCCTTATCCAACCGTACCAACTACCGTGATCACCGCAAGATCATCGTCGTTGACGGCTGCACCGGTTTTGTAGGTGGTATCAATGTGAGCGACCACTATATTAACCCCACTAAACCTTACTGGAGAGATACCCACGTAATGATCAATGGTCCGGGTGTGTACTACCTGCAATACCTGTTCATCTGCGACTGGAACTTTTGCTGCGGGAAAAACCTGCCGGTCATCCCCGACTACTTCTGCTCTGCAAAGACCAAAGGAAAGGCGATTGTGCAAATTGCAGCCAGCGGGCCGGATTCGGATACCCCTACTATCATGTACTCGCTTTTGCAGACCATTTGCCTGGCAAAAGAGGAACTGCTCATTACCTCACCTTATTTTATCCCTGGTGATACGATATTGGACGCCATTTGCGCAGCAGCCATGAGCGGTGTAAAAATAAAGTTGCTGGTTCCCTTAAAATCTGACTCGCCGCTGGTCAATGCCGCCGCACGATCCTATTATAACGAGATATTAGCGGCTGGTGTAGAAGTGTACTTATACAAAAAAGGATTTGTCCATGCCAAAACGATGGTGGCCGACGGGCAGCTGGCGATCGTGGGTACCGCCAATATGGATCACCGCAGCTTTGAACTCAATTTCGAGGTGATCAGTATGATCTATGACACCGATTTAGCGCAACAATTAAAAAAAGCATTCCTTAAGGATATCAGGGACGCGGCCCGGATTGATCCGAAAGCCTGGTCCAGACGTTCACTGTTCAAGCAGTTGCCCGAAAAGCTTTGCCGCCTGTTTTCTCCTCTTTTGTAAACCGGTGTTATAAAGCGGGTTCATAAATTATTATAATTCTCCCATTTTATTATACATCCTAAAAAACTGCATTTTCAATACTTTAAACAACGATTTTTAACAGGCGGAACAACACTTGAAATTTCCAGTCCGAAGGGGTAGTAATCATCCTGCTGCACTTGGGTTGCTGAACCTGACTTTGTATCAAATGTCACCCTGGTATTGCCCAGGTTATCGCCCCAATAATAGGTATAATCATAGTTAATACTGCCGGTAATTGGTACGGCTTTGCCTTCTTCGGTCTGGATAAAGCTTAATGTTGCAACGCCTCCGCTGGTGCCGTATTGTATGCCGCCAACATAATCAGTTGCGGTAGTTATTCCGTTTATGACACTTATTTTTTTTAGCTTATTGCCCGTGGCGTCATACGTATAGGTTACCGGCCCTAAGGATGTGGTAACCACTTTTGGCAGGTTAAGCAGGTTATAGGTAAAGCTTTTGTTCTGTGTATTATTTACCGTATTTTCGCCATTGTTGGAGTTTTCTCCAACAACATGGACTGTTTTTGAGGCGGGGGATTCGCGATACCGCATAGTGCAGCATTTAGCATATCGGTACACGTTGGTTAAACAACAACAAATGAAAATTGGATTTAATAATTTAGGCGTTGCACGGTGATAGAACCGGGCCGGGCTTGGAGACCTGTCCCGATGCAGATCGGGATCATACTCCGCCAATAGGCGGCATTAGGCGCAGGGCCGGTATCCGCTGCTATCCCTAACGCGGGGAATTACATTTTTCCTTAGCA
>DHXR01000012.1:130104-130508 GCA_002413785.1 Mucilaginibacter sp. UBA5151 | reverse complement strand
AAATTATTTCTTGCCCCGTTAGGTGGCTACCCAATTCGTGAAGGGTAGCCACCTGACGGGGCAATATTTTTCTTGTTGTTTTTTTTCTACAAAGGGGTAGCCTCTATGAGGCATTCTCGCCGTTGTTGGAGTTTTCTCCAACAACATGGACTGTTTTTGAAAGGGGGATTCGCTATACCGCATTGCGCTTCATTTATCATGTTGGTGCTTGTTGGTAAAACAACAACAAATGAATGTTGTATTTAATGATTTGGGCGTTGCCCGGTGATAGAACCGGGCCGGGCTTGGAGACCTGTCCCGATGCAGATCGGGATCATACTCCGCCAATAGGCGGACTTATCCGCCTATTGGCGGACGGTATCCGCTGCTATCCCTAACGCAGGGAATTACATTTTTCCTTAGCA
>DHXR01000012.1:50210-129911 GCA_002413785.1 Mucilaginibacter sp. UBA5151 | reverse complement strand
AATTATTTCTTGCCCCGTTAGGCGGCTACCCAATTCGTGAAGGGTAGCCACCTGACGGGGCAATATTTTTGTTGTTGCTTTTTTTCTACAAAGGGGTAGCCTCTATGAGGCATTTTCGCCGTTGCTGGTGTTGTCACCAGCAACATGGATTGTTTTTGAGGCGGGAATTCACGGCCCGGCATTGTACGCCATTTAGCATACCGGAAAGTTTTTATTAGCTTTGAAAGATTACTAACGTACCTATCCCCCATGTTTGAACAAACATTCAAAAACATTGACGATATTTTACATAAAGACGCCGGTTGCGGCAGTGAGCTGGATTACGTGGAACAAACCTCGTGGGTGTTGTTTTTAAAGTACCTCGACGACCTCGAAAAAGATAAACAAACCGCCGCCGAACTTACCGGGAAAACTTATACGCCTATCATCGCGCCCGAATTTCAATGGAACAAATGGGCTGCGCCGAAGGGCGCCGATGGCAAGCTTGACCATCACTGCGCCTTAACCGGTGACGACCTGTCGGATTTCGTAAATATTCAGCTTTTCCCCTACCTCAAAAAATTTAAGGTGGATGCCGAAAGTGCCAATACCATTGAATATAAAATCGGCGAGATCTTCAGCGAGCTGAAAAACAGGGTGCAAAGCGGCTACAATTTGCGCGAGGTGATTAACCGGATTGATGAACTGCGTTTCCGTACCCATGCCGAAAAGCATGAAATGAGCCACCTGTACGAGGACAAGATAAAAAACATGGGTAATGCCGGCCGCAACGGCGGCGAGTACTATACGCCCAGGCCCCTGATAAAAACCATTATTAAAGTGGTGGCCCCGCAAATTGGCGATAAAATTTACGACGGCGCGGTGGGCAGCGCGGGCTTTTTGTGCGAGGCTTTTGAATATTTAAAACACAGCAAGGGCAAACATGAACACCTTACCTCAAAGGATACCGAGACACTGCAAAAGCGCACTTTTTACGGCAAGGAGAAAAAATCATTGGCCTATATTATTGGGATTATGAATATGATACTGCACGGTGTGGAAGCGCCCAATATCATCCATACCAATACACTGGCCGAAAACCTGGCCGATATACAGGAAAAAGACCGTTATGATGTGGTTTTGGCCAACCCGCCGTTTGGCGGCAAGGAACGTGCCGAGGTACAGCAAAACTTCCCGATAAAAACGGGTGAAACCGCCAGCCTGTTTTTGCAGCATTTCATAAAAATATTAAAAGCCGGCGGCAAAGCGGGCGTGGTAATAAAAAACACCTTTTTAAGCAATACCGATAATGCCTCCATCAGCCTGCGCAAACTGCTGCTGCAAAACTGCAACCTGCATACCGTACTCGATTTGCCGGGCGGCACCTTTACCGGGGCGGGTGTAAAAACCGTGGTGCTGTTTTTTGAAAAAGGCATGGCCACCCAAAAAGTTTGGTTTTACCAGCTGAACCTCGACCGTAATTTGGGCAAAGGCAACCCATTGAATGAAAACGACCTGGCCGATTTTGTTGAACTGCAAAAAACCAAAGCCGAAAGCGAAAACTCATGGACGGTGGATGTGCAACATATTGACCAAACTACTTTTGACCTGAGCGCCAAAAACCCCAACAAAAAAGAAGCAACCGCTTTGCGCAGCCCGCAGGAAATTTTGGAAGAAATGAAAGCCCTGGACGAAGAAAGCGCAGATATTTTAAACTCAATTTTGGAATTGATATGAGTTCGGATATAATTATTTATCAAACCGAAGATGGTAAAACCAGACTGGAAGTATTGGAAGAAGCAGCAACTTGTAAGGATTTCTTACAAGTTCAACAGGAAGGCAGTCGCCGGGCGGAGCATAATTGGATTGAAAAGCTGCACGGCTTTTTAACGCTGAATGACCGCGATCTATTAAGCCATGCCGGCAAAATAAGCCACGAGCTGGCAATTGCAAAGGCTGAAAAGGAATATGATAATTACCAAGCTAAACGATTAGCTGATGAAAGTACTAAGGATGGAGAATTTGAAAAAGCAATTAAAAATTTTCCTAAATCGAAAAAGAAATGAAACAGGGTTGGGAAATAAAAAAATTGGGAGAAGTTTGTGAGAAAGCATCATCCAATATTTCGCAAAATCAATTGGTAGAGGAAATTGGTGAATTCTCAATTTATGGCGCAGGCGGTTTTATAAAAAAAATAAGTTTTTATCACCGGGATAAAGACTATATTTCAATTGTAAAGGATGGGGCTGGAATTGGGAGAATATCATTGTTGGAGGCTTACTCCTCTGTAATAGGAACATTACAATACTTAATGCCCAAAAAGGGAATAGATCTCAAGTACCTCTATTATTTCTTGAGTAGCGTCGATTTTCTTAGATATAAGAATGGTAGCACTATACCACATATTTACTTTAAGGAATATTCGGAAGAACCCATACTAATTCCTCCTATTCCGGAACAACAACGCATAGTAGCCATTTTAGATGAAGCCTCTGACTCCATAGCCCGCGCCAAAGCCAATGCCGAACAAAACCTTAAAAATGCCCGCGAACTTTTTGAAAGTTATTTGCAATTTACTTTTGAAAAGACAGGTGAAGGTTGGGAAACGTGCAGTATTTCGCAATTGTGCGAAATAAAACATGGGTATGCATTCGAGGGAGAATATTTTTCCCCTAACGGTGAATATGTGTTACTTACGCCAGGAAATTTTTATGAATCTGGAGGGTTTAGAGTCCGCGGCGAAAAACAAAAATACTTTATCGGCCAAATTCCTGCGGATTACATACTTAATGAGGGTGATTTGTTAGTTGCTATGACTGAACAAGCTGCGGGTTTACTAGGAAGCCCAATTATTGTTCCTTCTTCAAATCGATATTTGCATAATCAACGACTTGGTTTAGTAATTCCTAAACCCGGCATTCAGTGGGATAATAATTTTTTTTATCACCTTTTTAATACCCCTAAAGTAAGAAAGACGCTCCATGAAACCGGTACTGGAATAAAAGTGAGGCATACTTCGCCGACAAAGATTGGACAGGTTATGATTGCTTATCCCAACTCTTTGATAGAGCAACGCGCTATCGTAAAAAGGCTTGATACCCTATCAAACCAAACCAAAAAACTCGAAGCCATTTACCAACAAAAAATAGCAGATTTGGAGGAGTTAAAAAAAAGCCTGCTGCAAAAGGCGTTTAATGGGGAATTAGTGTCTGAACACGATTTTGTGGATTAGAGGAATACAGGATTTTTCCTTACCTTGGGAATACTAATCCTGTCTATCTTATAATCAATAAAATCGTGTTCAGACAAATGAGGAATACAGGATTAGTTGGGAATAGGGATGGTGAATAATCCTGTCTATCTTATGATCAATAAAATCGTGTTCAGACAAATGAGGAATACAGGATTAGTTGGGAATAGGGATGGTGAATAATCCTGTCCATCTTGTAATCAATAAAATCGTGTTCAGACAAATGAGGAATACAGGATTAGTTGGGAATAGGGATGGTGAATAGTCCTGTCCATCCCATAATCAATAAAATCGTGTTCAGACAATCAGGGATACAGGCTTGAGATATTGAATAATCCTGTCCATCTTATAATCAATAAAAATCCTGTTCAGAAAAAAATTCTGTTCAGAAAAATGAAAATTATTAATCATATTTAGCCAATGGAAAATAATGACATCAACCAGTTAACGCATAAAATTATAGGTTGTGCTATGGAGGTACACCGGCTTTTAGGGAATGGTTTTCAGGAAGTAATCTATCAGCGCTGTCTTGCTATTGAACTTTCTTTGCAGGGCTTAAATTTTGCCAGGGAACAAGAAATGGAAATATTTTATAAAGGCCAGAATGTAGGCACAAGACGGGTTGATTTTTTTGTGGAGGGAAAAGTAATGGTTGAAATAAAAGCAATTGAAAAATTAGAAGATGTGCATAAAGCGCAGGCTATTAATTATTGTGAAGCATATAATATAGCGGATGGCTTACTTATAAATTTCGGGGCAAAAAGTTTAGACTTTAAACGGGTATATAACAAAAACATGGTACAACCGGCAAATAACACACGATTTAACGATTAAAGGAATACATGATTTTTACAGCAAAAAAATCATGTCTATCCTGCAATCTGTTTAATCCTGTTCGGACAAAATGAAAACTGCTGCTGAACACGATTTTAATGGATTGAAGGAATACAGGATTTTTAAAAACAAGAAAGTAATCATGTCTATCTGGTAATCTGCTTAATCCTGTTCAGACAAAATGAAGGAAAAGTTAAATATAATCCCTGCCGGCCTGCTGGAGGAATACCGCCAACAGGTGGATATTGCGCTGCAAAACCTCTTTGACAGGCTGACGGATGCGGAGATATCGACAGACACTTTTAGTTTTTACACTTCGGTAGCCTCCGTATTTTCGAGCAAGATAGAAGGCGAGGATATTGAACTGGATTCGTACATTAAACATAAAAAATTTGGCATTGAGTTTTTACCCGATTATACCCGCAAGATTGACGACTTGTACAATGCCTACACTTTTGCCAAAACATATACACTAAACCGGGAAAATATTGCGGAAGCGCATCAATTATTAAGCAGGCATTTGCTGCCAAAACACTACCAGGGGAAGTTGCGCACGCAAAACATGTATGTTTCAACCCCCGATGGCCGGATTGAATATGTAGCCGCAACGCCTTACTCGCTTGCCGGCGAAATGGAAAAGTTTTATGCCGATATGGCCCTGCTGTTAACTATGGAAATGGATATAAAAGATGCATTTTTTTATGCCGCTATGGTTCACCTGGTGTTTGTAAAGATCCACCCTTTTAACGATGGTAACGGCCGTACCGGCCGTTTACTGGAAAAATGGTTTCTGGCCCAAAAATTAGGGGCCAAAGCATGGTTTATTCAGTCGGAAAAAAATTATTACCAACGGCACCAGGTATATTATACTAATTTAAGGGCTTTGGGATTAGAATACCCCGAACTGGATTACACCAAAGCCCTGCCCTTTTTGCTGATGCTGCCAAATGCCTTAACCCTGTAAGCTATATGAACGAAGCTGAAACCCGTGCCGAACTGATAGACCCGCAACTAAAAGCCTGCGGCTGGGGTATTGTGGAAGGCTCCAGAATATTGCGCGAGCGTAATGCCCAAATTACCGATGGTAAAATACAAACCGGCGGCGGCCGCGGCAAACCGATGATAGCCGATTACATATTGGTTTATAAAGGCATAAAACTGGCCGTTGTTGAAGCCAAAAGCGACGAACTGCCTGTTGGCGAGGGGGTGATGCAGGCCAAGCTATACGCCCAAAAACTACAGCTGGAAACCGCCTACGCCACCAACGGCAAGGATATTTACAGCCTCTGCATGAAAACAGGCGCCGAAGGGTTGGTAAACCAATATCTTACGCCTGATGAATTATGGAATAAAACATTTGCGGTGCAAAACGAATGGCGCGAAAAATTCTTTGCTGTTCCGTTCGAGGATATCAATAAAACCAAACCGCCAAGATTTTACCAGGAAATCGCGGTAAACAATACTCTGGCCGCAATTGCTAATGGTAAAAAACGTATCCTTTTAACGCTCGCCACAGGCACCGGGAAAACAACCATTGCTTTTCATATTGCCTGGAAATTATTTAAAACGCGCTGGAATTTAAAATGGGATAGCACCCGCCGCCCCCGGATACTTTTTTTAGCCGATAGAAATGTATTATCCAATCAGGCTTATGGTGAATTTACAAAATATTCGGCATTTGCGGATGATGCTTTGGTGCGTATCAGTCCAAAAGCTATAAGGGACATTAATGACGACGGCAGGAAAACCGCCATTAATACATTTTTAACCAGTACCTCAAAAAACAAGGTAAGGGTACCAACCAACGGCAATGTCTTCTTTACAATTTTTCAAACCTTTATGACAGGAGCGGAAAACACACCCAATTTTGGTGAATATCCTCCTGATTATTTTGATTTTATTATTATTGACGAATGTCACCGCGGCGGCGCAAACGATGAAGGCAACTGGCGCGGCATATTAGAGTATTTTGCCCCGGCAGTGCAATTGGGTTTAACAGCCACACCCAAACGCAAGGACAATGTGGATACCTACCTGTACTTTGGTGAGCCGGTTTATATCTATTCGCTCAAAGAAGGCATCAATGATGGTTTCCTTACGCCGTTTAAAGTAAAACGCATTAAAACTACGCTCGACGATTATATTTATACCAGCGACGATCAAATCGTTGAAGGCGAAATTGAAGAAGGCAAACTTTATACCGAACCCGACTTTAACAAGATCATTGAGATAAAAGAACGGGAAGCCAAACGGGTGCGCGTTTTTATGGATGAAGCCAATCAAAACGAAAAGGCTATCATTTTTTGCGCCACGCAGGACCACGCCGCCGCCGTGCGCGACCTCGTTAACCAATATAAAAAGAGCAGGGACCCCAATTATTGTGTGCGCGTAACCGCCAATGACGGCGAAATTGGCGAACAATTTTTAAGAGAGTTTCAGGATAATGAAAAACTGATCCCTACTATATTAACCACTTCGCAAAAACTGTCAACGGGGGTTGATGCGCGAAATATCCGCAACATTGTGCTGATGCGTCCGGTAAACTCCATGATTGAGTTTAAACAGATTGTTGGTCGGGGCACAAGGTTGTTTGACGGCAAGGAATTTTTTACCATATACGATTTTGTAGATGCCTACCATCACTTTGCCGACCCCGAATGGGACGGCGAACCACTGGACCCGGAACCACACGGAGAGCCACAGCCACCCGTACCGCCTAAAGAGCCCAAGGCACCTGAAGGTGAGGGCGAACCCGGCGAAAAAAAGAAACGCATAAAAATAAAACTGCGGAACGGCAAGGAACTGGAAATACAACACATGATAGCCACTTCGTTTTGGAGCTTGAACGGAAAACCTATTTCGGCAGAAGACTTTTTAAATAACCTTTTTGGAGCCTTGCCGGAATTACTGAAAAACGAAGAAGAATTACGCAAAATTTGGAGCAACCCTTTAACCCGTAAAGTATTACTGGAGAAATTAGATGAAGCAGGTTATGGTAAAGAAGAACTGACAAGCCTGCAAAAACTGATTGATGCTGAAAAGAGCGACTTATTTGATGTACTGGAATTTGTTTTCAATAGCGACATTAAACCGATGACCCGCGAAGCCCGTGTTGCAGCCACACAGGCTACCATTTTTGCCTTACTAAACGACAAACAAAAAGAATTTATAGAATTTGTACTAAGCAAATATATTGAAACCGGCGTAGAAGAACTCGACCAGGAAAAATTACCGGTATTGCTAACCAACAAATACCAGTCGCTCGAAGATGCCAAAGACATTTTGGGCGATGTCGCCAACATCAGTAAACTGTTTATTGAGTTTCAAAAACATTTGTATGAGCAGAAGGTGGCATAGGGTGTATTAAGATTTTTCGCCATTGTTGGTTTTTTCCAACAATCCGGAATGTTTTTGCCGCAGGAATTCGTGACGCCTCTTAACATATCGGTACTTGTTGGTGACAACACCCAACAAGGGCGTAAATACGACCAACCGGTTACATGCATGGCGTAGAAGATCCTTCGCTCGCGCTCAGGATGACAAATTCCAAAATTAGCGCCGGGTGTCATGCTGAGGCGCTCGAAGCATGAGCGCAAAGGCACGACGCCAATGCATTAGCGCCAATTGCAAAGCGTTCAGGCCACCCCGCATGGTTCGAGCGCCTCACCATGACAGCCCTTTTTATTATATTTTCCATTTCCTGCCCTCTTGCCAATCTCCCTAAAATTTGCTATATTTGATACTATCTGGTTATAAGGTTACCAGTTTTTTTTGCAGCCGTAAAAAAATTAAAATTTCAGCATTTTCCGGAAAACCACTCACCATTCTTTGAAATATTTTGTATATTTGCCTGATATACAATAAACTAAATAAAAAAATACACGATTTTAGGTCACAGGCAAAACGCATTTAGCCTGCGAATTGGCAAAAATTATCACGCCCTAAACGCGTTTAGCCTGCGAATCCGTGAAAATTACGGGGAGCTAAACGCATTTAGCCTCTCAAACTGCAAAAATCCTCACACCCTAAACGTATTTAGCCTGCGGGTTTTTTGAAATTATCACGCCCTAAACGCATTTAGCCTGCGGGAAATCGGGAAAATCGGGGGTTTCGGGCAGCAAAGACATAATCCCTGCTGCAAATAAAATCACTATCAAATCTCACGTCAAATTCCTGTCCCTGAACCACACTTCATCAGGTGCTACATTGCAATTCTCCATCAGGTTAACCAGTTCAACAGCATCGCCCGATGTTAAAATTAGCTTACGGTTGGCGGGCTTTAAAAAGCGTTGTTCAACCATCACATCCATTTGCTGTAGCAGCAGGTCGTAAAAGCCGTTTACGTTTAATATGCCAACCGGGTGGTTGTGCAAGCCCAGTTGCAGCCAGGTAAGCACCTCGAAAAACTCTTCCAGTGTGCCGAAACCGCCGGGGAGCATGATAATGCCATCGCACAGGTCGTTCATCAGTTGTTTGCGCTGGTGCATGTTGTCCACCACGCGGAGTTCGGTTAAACCTGTATGCCCCACTTCCTTGTCTAATAAAAACTGCGGGATCACGCCGATGGCTTTGCCGCCATTGTTTAAAACGGCATCGGCCAAAATGCCCATCACGCCTACCTTACCGCCGCCATAAACAAGCGTAATGTTACGGTTAACCATAACTTCGGCTAATTGCTCAACCGCTTGTTTTAATAGTGGGTCGCCATTAAAGTTAGCACCGCAGAAAACGCAGATTGAAATCATTATGTAGGATTATTGTTACAGTACAATGCCGTAAAAGTAGTTCATTTTGGAAAGTTTGTGGTTTTATTTTGTTAAAATTGTCAAACCAATATAAAGTATAAGTTTTTAAACTTTTTAAAATTTTGTATGAAGAAGGCAATTCTCATCGCATTGATATGCTTCGCTACCCAGCACGTATTTAGCCAGACTGAAGAAGCAGAAAATTACAGGGCAGTATTGAAAGACGATTGGAAAATGCAATCGGCCGTAACGGATCTTTCGCCGGGCAAAGCGATATCTGCACCGGGTTATCAAACCGCCAATTGGTACAATGTAAGTGTGCCTACTACCGTTATTGCAGGGCTTATAGCCAACAAAGTATATAATTTCGATCCCTTTTACAGCCGGAATTTCGACAAACTGACCGATGCAAGGCTGGATAAACCCTGGTGGTTCCGGAAAGAGTTCAACTTGCCCGAATCGGAAAACGGCAAAAATGTGGTATTAAAACTGCATGGCATTAATTATAAAGCCAATGTGTGGCTAAATGGCGTGCTGATTGCCGATTCAACCCAGATAATAGGCCCATTTCGTATCATTGAGCTGGATATCACCAAACAGATAAATTTCAAGGGAGAAAACATTTTGGCCGTTGAGGTAAAACGGCCTTTTAATCCCCAAAAAAGCGGCGGCGACCTGGCTATTGATTATGCCGACTGGATACACTACCCGCCCGATTTCAATAACGGTATCATTAATAATGTGGAGATCAAAACATTCCGTAAGGTTGGCGTAGAATACCCGCTTGTTACCACAAAATTCGATCTGCCCTCCCTGGCTGTTGCACATTTGCAGGTGGACGCCATGGCGGTAAATTACACAGGCACGGAAGAAGATGCAATAGTTAGGGGGAAAATTAATGGCACTATCAAATTTGAACAGAAGGTGCATCTGATGCCTCACGAAAAGAAGCAAATTACCTTCTCCCCTGTTGATTATCCACAACTGAATGTAAAAAATCCGCCCATTTGGTGGCCCTGGCAGTATGGAAAGCCTGAAATGAGCCGCATTGAACTTTCTGCCGTACATGGAAATGAACTAAGTAATGAGATCTCTGAAAATTTTGGTATCCGCCAGGTAACATCTGTTTTTATAGACAATAAAAAGGGAAGGGAGTTCATAATCAACGGCAGGCCCATTATGCTGCGGGGTGCGGCATGGTCGCCGGATATATTTGAGCGGCGTTCAAAATTACGGGAGGAGCAGGAGCTCCGGCTGGTACGCGATATGAACATGAACATTGTCCGCTCTGAAGGCAAACTGGAAGATGACCATTTTTATGACCTTTGCGACAAATACGGCTTACTGGTAATGAGCGGCTGGATGTGCTGCGGCGCATGGCAATATCCTGAAAAATGGGACGCTGCTAAAAGAAGCGTAGCCATGGCCTCCGACAGTAGTGTAATGTACTGGCTGCGGAACAAACCATCCATGCTCGTTTGGCTAAACGGCAGTGATATGCCACCAAGGGACAAAACTGTTGAGGCAGACTGGCTTGCTATTGAAGCCGACCTTAAATGGCCCAACCCAACCGTAGCAAGCGCTAATGAAAGCGTTTCAAAAGTTTCGGGGAACACAGGTGTAAAAATGGCCGGGCCTTATGATTGGGTACCGCCATCTTATTGGGAAGCCGATTCAACCAAATATGGCGGTGCATGGGGCTTTGCCACTGAAATATCGCCGGGCCCATCCATCCCGCCGTATGAAAGCCTTATAAAATTCATCCCAAAAGATTCCATATCAAACAAAAGCCTCGATTGGCTTTACCATTGCGGAACGGGGAATTTTGGCAATACCAAAATATTTGATACCGCGCTGTATGCGCGTTATGGTACGCCTGCATCCATCAAACAGTATCTTGCCATGGCACAGGCGCAAAATTATGAGGGGCACCGCGCCATGATGGAAGCTTACGGCTTAAAAAAATACAATAATGCGACAGGCGTGGTGCAATGGATGCTGGGCAACTCCTGGCCAAGCCTGATATGGCATACCTACGATTATTATTTGTACCCTGCCGGAACATATTTCGGCATGAAAAAATCAATGGAACCTTTGCATGTGATGTATTCGTACAAAACAAATGGTGTGGATATCATCAATTCCTTCCTTGATAAATTTACAGGGCTGAAAGTAAAAGCTGAAGTATATAACCTTGACGGGACCTTGAAATACCGTAAAGACACAACTGCCAATGTAGGCAGCGATGGCATAAAAGAATGTTTCCTGCTGCCGAAGATCGATGGCTTATCGGCCACTTATTTTTTGCGGCTGGAGCTGAAAGATGCGGCAGGTAAAGTTCAAAGCATAAACTGGTACTGGCTGTCGGCTAAAAAAGATGAGTTAAACTGGAATAAATCGACCTGGTATTATACGCCACAAAGCGCTTTCGCCGATTACAGCAATTTGCAAAATATACCTGCAACAACGCTGAGCGTTCATCATATCACATCAAAAACAAACACTGAAACAACCCACAAAATAACCATTACCAATACCGGGAAATCGGTGGCATTTTTTGTGCACCTGAGGGCGCTAAAAGAAAAAGACGGTGAAGACATATTGCCTTTAATTTTTGAAGACAATTATTTATTGTTGGCCCCTGGCGAAAGCCGAACCATTGATTGCAGCTATGAGAACAGGTACGCAGGTAAAGGCACAGCCTATATTTCTGTAAGCAGCTGGAACCTGGATAAAGAGCACAGCAAAATTGGTGAAGATGCGGGGTTTGAGCAGTAATTTTAGTGATTTGAGGCTGGAGATTAGAGATTAGTTAAAAGTCGAGGTTTGCCTGCTTACGGCCTGCTGGCTGGCTTCTTCAGAATTTCGCGAAATTTTACCGCCACCCATGACATGCTAATCCCGCCATGTCATTGCGAGCAAAGCGTGGCAATCGCGAACTGTGGATAACCGCCAAGCAAAGTTCGCGATTGCTTCGTGCCTCGCAATGACATAGTTTTTTAATATGTCATTCCATCTTCAGGGTTTGCAAAATTTTCCTCGTCAAAATGAAACGGTCTTTTTATCGTTTTATTTATAAATTTGAAAAAACAAACTCTTATGAAAACTTTAAAAACACTTTCAATAATGCTGACGTTGACCTTGTCAGTTTTATTGGCTTCCGCGAAATATTCTGCTCCGGGCAACGCTATCGATAAAATTACTGCTGCCTACTTAGGCGTGAAAAATGCACTTGCAGCCGGAAACGGAACAGTTGCGGAAACTAAAGCAAAAGAATTGCTTGATGCATTATCGGCAGATCCGGCAAAAGGTTTAAAACCCGGCCAGCAAAAACTGTTAAACAGCTACCTGGATAAGTTGAAATTCGACAGCAGGCATATCAGCGAAACAAACGATGTAGAACATCAGCGCGAACATTTTGAAAGCCTCTCAAAAAACCTGTACGAAGTTTTAAAAGGCCTTAAATTAAATACTACCACCATTTACATGGACTATTGCCCGATGAAAAAAGCCTACTGGCTAAGCGAAACGGCAGCCATTAAAAACCCTTACTATAACGATAAAATGATGGCCACCTGCGGCAGCGCTAAGGCAACGCTTACACCGGGGAAATGAGTTGGCAGTTTTCAGTTTGCAGTGGGCAGTTAAGGAAGCTAATCTGTGGCAAACTGCATACTGTCAAACCGGATTTCCCATGACCTTTTTCGAAATGGCGAGTACCACTTTCCGTGGTGCAAAACGGACCGCGTTGGCCATAATATAATTTAACAGGCCATGAATAACGGTCATTTTATTTTTCATCATTGCTTTATAGCCAAAGGCCGCTACTTCTGCAGCCGTGGCTGTTTTTTTATTTTTAAATAAATTACTTTCCTGCAAAGCAGCCGCATTCATGAACCCGCTTTCTGTAGCGCCCGGACAAAGGCAGGTTACATTTACCCCGGTACCTTTTAGTTCGCTATAAATAGCTTCGCTGAAAAACAAAACATAGCTTTTGGTAGCAAAATAAACGGCCATTGTTGGTCCGGGTTGAAAAGCAGCGGTTGAAGCCACATTCAACACTTTGCCCGATTTACGTTCTACCATGCCTGGAATAAACAAACGGCACATTTTAGTGAGTGATTTTATATTCAAATCAATCATCTGCTCTGTTTTGTTCCAGTCGCTGTCTGCAAAAAGGCAAAAATCGCCAAAGCCGGCATTATTTATCAGGTACTCTATTTGTATATTGCCGGCTTTACAGGTGTCAAATACTTTTTGCACCTCATCCATTTTGCTAAGGTCGGCCGCTATTACTTTTACATCAATGCCGTATTTGTTTTGCAGTTCACCAGCCAATGCCAGTAACTTGTCTTCGCTTCTGGCTACTAAAACCAAATTATTTTTTGCGGCTGCAAATATTTTCGCAAACTCAAGCCCGATGCCTGACGATGCCCCGGTTATTAATGCGGTCTTCATAACGTGTTTTACTTTAAGTTTTTATAAAAGCAAGTGCTTAATTCAATGGCAATTGACGCCTAGCCAGACTTACGTTTTTAAAACTTCGATTTCTGCCCTCTGCAAACTGCCAACTTCTAAAAGCCTACCACCATTTCAGCGGGAATACTAATTCGTCAACGGAACCCACAATTAAATCGGGCTTAAAGGCATAATGGGTCAGATCTTCCTTTCTTGCGATCCCCGAGAGCACCAAAATGGTTTTATAGCCCATCTGCACACCGCCCTGTATATCTGTTTCCATGGTATCGCCTATTACGGTTGTTTCCGCCGTCTCCAGTCCCAGGAATTTGCGGGCAGAGCGCATCATTACAGGACTTGGTTTGCCGGTAACAAATGCTTTTCTTCCGGATGCTTCCTCAATCATCGCCGTAGTAGCCGCAATACCCAAATTATTCCATCCGGGTTTCTTTGGGGATGGGTCCCTGTTGGTGGTGATAAACTTTGCACCCGCTAATATCATATCCACAGCACGTTGCACCATTTCGAGGGTAAAATTACGGCCTTCACCTAAAACCACAAATTCGGGGTCGGTATTTACTAAAGTGATACCATTTTCGTGTAAGCTGGTCAGTAAACCGCCTTCGCCCAATACATAAGCCGTACCTCCCGGCCCCTGGCTCCCTAAAAATTTACCGGTAGCCATAGCGCTGGTATAAACATGTTCCTCCGTGACCTCAATACCCAAGCCCTTTAGTTTGCGCACCACCTCTAAACTGGTGCGCTGGCTATTATTGGTCATAAAAGCAAATGGTATATCCTTTTTTATTAATTGCGCTATAAATTTATCAGCCCCCTCAATCAGTGTCTCGCCACTATAGATGACGCCGTCCATATCAATCAAAAGTCCTTGTTTCATTGTATTTTTTATTAGTTAATACTATTTTGAAACAGCAAAAGTTTGCTGTTTGTTTTAGTCAAAGATAAGAATATGTATTTCATAATAAAAATATATTAACAATAATGGAGTAATATTAACAATTTGATAGCATATTGTTAATTTCATTAAAGTATTGTTAATAACATAAAAATCACTGATCCTAATTATCCCTGCGTCATTAGTTGATTTTTATTTGCCTATGTATTGCGTAAATTAATATTTATTTTTGTGTATGCAGACCCTCGAAATAAATGTACCAGACAATAAAACCCGGTTGGTTAAAGAATTTTTAAAAGAGCTGGGCGTAACGGTTAAGGTAAAAAAAAAAAATATCCCAAATGCTGAAACCATAGCGGCAATGGATGAATTAAAGGCCGGTAAAGGTAAGAAATTCAAGAACGTTGAGGAGCTTTTCAATAGCATTTGATATTATTTATGTTTGAAATCGTTGCACCGGCAAAGTTTTTGAAACTAAGTCTGATAAATCTGATGGGGCACTGATGGGGCAAATCTCGAACTGGTTTATTGATGACTAAAGCAACTTGTGGAATTGGAAAATCGGATGAAAGAGTTCAGTATACTTCAGCCACAGGAACGGGACAAAGAATAGTAGAACATTAGTAAAAAAAATTATCTTTACCGGAACCAATCATAAGCGAAGATGTTTAAGCTACTTTATCTCAAACTGGAAAGCCATCCGCAACTTAAAAACATAGAAATCGACTTTGTTGATGAGTTAGAATCCCGGAATAATAAAAAGCCTTATACTTCCATTATTATTGGCCCGAATGGTACCGGAAAAAGTTTGATCCTTAGGACAATTGTGGAAATATTCCGGCAATTCGTGAATTCTACCGACGCGACCCCGGAAGCGAGGCACGGCTATGCTTTTCATATTAGGTATATAATCGGTGAAGAAATTTTTGAGATTTTAACAAGAAGGTTAGCAATAGCTGATCGTAAGGGGTTGAGGCGTAATTATATCGCCTTTAAAAATCGGCCTTTTGACGAAGCATTCTATAATATGCAGGACAAGCTACCTATTGAGCGATTACCAGGCTATGAAATACCATTTAGTCAATTAAAGTTTCCGGAAAAACTATTGGCCAGCGCAATCTTTATCAATGATCGCTTTCCCTTTCATAATAGTGAAGCAGGTGATTTTTATCAATATTTAGGTGTGCGCCGCACCGCAAGTGCTACATCGACAGGTACATTTACCCGAAAAACGATCAATTACCTTTTTAATGCTGCAGAAGATGATGAATTTCAAGAGCGGATGGGAAGCATGTTTTCCTTTTTAGATTTTCAGCCTTATTTAGTAATCAATTATCAAACCCGATATAATAGTGTGTTCTTTTCTGGTCAATTGAGCGTTGATACGCTTGAGCAATTTTATGAAAGATGGTGGGAAGTAGAAGGTGTTAATCGCAAAAAGACGAATGCACCGTGGGGACAATGGTACTACTTGCAGTTAAAAAAAGAAAACCCTATCCGTTTACAGGAGATCGTCAACTTCATGAATGAAGCTTCATCTGACAGTATGCGTATCCAGCGCAAACCCAAGTCAAGAGCTAGAAATTTTATTGTCGATTTTTTCAATCCCAATTACAACACTGACTTTTTCCCATTTATTCAAGAACTTGAAAAGCTTTCCATTTTAGTGCTTGATGAGATCAAGATGCGAAAGTTTGATTCGGAAATAAGTATGTCACAGCTCAGTTCCGGCGAATATCAATTGATCCTTGGGTTGCTCGGGATATTTGCAAATTTGAAACCAGGTAGTATAATTCTCATCGATGAACCTGAAATCAGTCTGCATCCAAATTGGCAATTGCAATATATCAGCCTACTAAAAAAAATGTTCGCCAACTACAATGATTGCCATTTTATCATCAGCACTCATTCCCATTTTCTGGTATCAGATCTGGAAAATGGTAGCTCGTCAATCATTGCATTGGATCGAAATGAAAAAGGTACAGAAGCACGACTATTGGACGGCATCGACGCTTATGGTTGGTCAGCAGAAGAAATTCTTTACAATATTTTCAGGGTTAAAACGGTAAGAAACTATTTTCTTGAAGCTGATCTAACCGACCTGCTCGGCCTTATTGGCAACAACTCGCAAAACAGACAACTTATAGAGAGCAAATTAAGCGCAATAAAGAATTTAAATATATCACCCAATGACCCATTGAATGCTGTGATTGATGAGGCGGAGGTATATATTAACGCACTATGATTCCAAAGTTAACCAGAATCTTTACACTTACACCTGTCGAACAGGGGCTAGTCAATGCTTTGCACCCTTATAATGGTAAAAGCTGGAAAGATAATTCAATAGCAGATGTAAAGGATGAAATACTAAGACAATTACTCAGCTTCCAAAATAATAATTGCTGCTACTGTGGGCTAAAAGTAAACGAAACAGGCCGAGGAGAGCTTGACCATATCTTAAAAAAGGGAGGTCCAAAGCGTCCCGCTTATGTGCAATATGTGTTCACACCACATAACCTTGCCGTAAGTTGTCAATATTGCAACAGTTCGTCCAAAAAGGGACAGGAGGATGTTATCGATATTTATGATGCGGTTAATTACAGCGGCTGCACTTTCACCATTGTTCATCCCTATTTCAGTGATCCGGGGTTACATTACCGATGGTCGCGGGGACCGCTCCGTATTTTAATAACTGCGCTTTCAAATGAAGGACGAAATTCGATAAGAATTTTCGATTTAGACAAAGAGCCGCAAACAACGGCCCGGGCAAAACAAGCTAGCTTTGAACAAAAACAAAGGCGGTATCATTTTCCAAATGCCGTCAAAGACCGTATTAAAGCAATATTATTGTTTAGGCGAAATTAGTAATCGATGTAAACTATTCTGGATCCACTAAGCGGTCACAGTTCCGTAAGTGTTATTTTGTTTAATGTAAAAATGATATAATTGCCAAAAACGTCCCTCATTTTCATTAAATGGACTGTTGGAGGAATATTGCTTGTTTGTTCAATCAATTATCTCCATTATCAAGGATTATAATTCGGTATCTTCTTTTTTAAAAGTTTTATCAGTTCCTTCTTCATCACTGTATCGTCCACTATATGGATCATAAATTTAATTTGCTCAACTTGATCCGATGTCAATGAATCAGATGAATTAATATGTCCAGAGCGATTTGCATTAATTACAGAACCTCCTGTCATTTCCATATCGCCATCTGATTCTAATTTAATTAGTTTGATAGGCTGAAAATCGATTCTGTCGAAAGTTTTGTCTTTTCTAAAAGTTATTTTACCGATATTCCGCCTTACCTCTGAAATTTCATTATTCGCGATAAATTTTGTCGTCAATACTAAGGAAAGGGTATCAAGATTGACAATTTGACGGTATTTTATCCCTGACGGTGTTTGTTCAAGCATCCCTTTGAAATATTCTTTATAATCGCCCAGCAGCGTAATTACTTTATATTCGCCTGGACCAATAATTACAGGAAAAAGTTTTTTATTTTCATCTCCAATTCTTTTGAAATAATTCTCAGTGCCGTCATCAGGTATTATCTGCAACTCAATATTGGATTCTAAAATCATTTCATTTTGGTTTCCTGTATTTTTGTATATCATCGGTATAGCCAAATTTTCGTTAACCGATGGAAACAAAAAGGCGTACAACAATTCATGCTTAGTGTTAAAGAACTGAAAATACATCGTGATTAGCGCTATGAGAAGTGCTAACACGCTTAAAACAATATTTAAATTAAAGTTTGACCTGATATACCGAATGAGTTTTCTAATTAATTTCATGTCTATTATGGATCAGTTATTTTGGCCTTTACAAGTATATCAAATTTAAGCTTTTAATGGCGGCATTGGTAGTGTTGTTAACTAAAAACTCCCCTTAGTTTCCTAAGAAGCGTTTATGGCCTCTAATGCCACAAATCCCAACACAGCTTATATTGGATTTGTTACAAATTGCTGTATTTTAGAACTAAAATCTATTTCCTATCTTTAAATTAAAACGCATATCATGAAAAAGTTTACGCTTATCGGCCTGCTTTGCGCGGCTTTCCTGTTGGGCTATGGTTTCAGCCGTTTTACCAACCCGGTCAATAGCGGTCCGCGCGTGACGGGCATCGGCGGTATTTTTTTTAAGGCCAAGGCCCCCGCGGCGCTGAAAGCCTGGTACAGCAAGAACCTGGGCATCCGCATGGTGGGATACGGTTCGAATTTTGAATGGCGCCAGGGCATGGACAGCACAAAAAAGGGTTTTACCGCATGGGCGCCATTTAAGGAAACCACCAAATACTTTCAGCCCTCTTAAAAGGAATTCATGATCAATTACCGCGTGGAAGGCTTGGATCAGCTTTTAGCCCAAATGAAAGTGGCGGGGATCCTGCCGACTGACAGCGTGCAAAAGACGAGCTATGGTAATTTTGTACACCTGATGGACCCGGAGGGCAATAAGATCGAACTATGGGAGCCCAATGATGTTGGATATGCCAAAATGGGCAGCATCACCACCAAATAAACAGACCGATCAAATATGATTTCCATTATTTACGAAGCTTCTTCATAATCGAGTCAGGACTTACAGATTTTCCTGTTTTAGCATTAAACATAATTGTGCCAATAGCCAAATCTTCGGATTGTTCTTCGGTAACACTGTTCACATGAATACCCAATTTCTGTGCAAGTTTTGCAATTAATTCCAGATTATCCGAATTGTCGCTTTGTATGATGAGACTTGCCATTGCTTTCTTTAATAAACTGAAAAAACTTACGAAGTTTTAAAAACTTCGTAAGTTTAATTAATCTTGTGGGGTAAATGATGGGGCTCGAACCCACGACCCTCGGTACCACAAACCGATGCTCTAACCAACTGAGCTACATCTACCGTTTTGGAGAGTACAAAAATAGGAATCTCCCGCCGATTTCCAAAGTCTTTTTTTGTTTTGGTTGTAATATGTTGTAAAGGTTGTAATAGTTGTAAGTGTTATAGCAAATTGCAATGGATTTTTGGAGAGGCTACTCATCGTGAATTTACCCTTGTAATCGCCTTGTAACTTTTGCAACCCTTACAACTATTACAACTCCTATTAACCACTAAAATTACAATCATCTTACTCAATTGCTTACTAAAACCCCTAACAATTAGGTACTTTTGTACTATGGCAGAGCAATTGGTTGAATTAAATGTTACAGGGATGCATTGTAATAATTGCGCCCTGTCGATACATAAATTATTAGAGAAAAAAGGCTTAAAAAACATATTTGTTGATTTTGCCAGCGAAGAAGTCAAGTTTTCAAACAACAATGGCGCGGAGCTCGACGATATAAAAAAAAGTATTGAAAGTTTAGGCTACAAAGTAATAGACGACCCCGCAACGCAGGTTACCCCATTTTATGAAAAAGTGGAGAATATGTTCGTATTCTGCGCCTTGTTAACCGCCCCTCTGCTGCTGCACATGGTTTTGCCCTGGCATTTTTTGCACTTGCCTTTAGTGCAATTGCTGTTATGCCTTCCTGTTTTTGCGGTGGGCTGCATTCATTTTGGGAAAAGCGCCATTGGCTCAATAAAAGGCGGTGTGCCGAATATGGATGTACTGATATTTGTGGGTTCAACGGCTGCTTTTGTTTACAGCCTGGTTGGCACCATCGAAAACCTGGGCGAACATTACCAGTTTTACGAAACCAGCGCAACTATAATTACGCTGGTATTGCTGGGCAATGTGCTGGAAAAAAGATCAGTCACCCAAACCACATCTGCTGTAAAGGACTTGGTAAAAATACAGCAGGTAAATGCTAACCGGGTAGTTAACGGCACTGTAGAGATGATCAGCGCGAAGGAAGTACGTCCCGGCGATACGCTTTTAGTAAACCAGGGCGATAAGATCCCTGTTGACGGTGAGGTACTTTCGGGTAATGCTTCAGTTGATGAAGCCATGCTCACCGGTGAAAGTGTCCCGGTTGAAAAAGAAAAATATGACAAAGTAATCGGCGGCACCATCGTACAGCATGGTAATATCAGGATGATAGCCACTAAAGTGGGTTCAAATACGGTTTTGGCACAGATCATCGAACTGATGAAAAAAGCGCAGGCCGCTAAACCTCCGGTTCAAAAATTAGGCGATAAAGTAGCTGCCATATTTGTTCCGGTGGTGATACTGATTGCACTGTTAACATTCGTGATCACCTGGTTAGCTGCACATACAACAATGCAGGTTGCACTAATGAATGCTATTGCCGTATTGGTGATCTCATGCCCCTGTGCCATGGGCCTGGCCACCCCGACCGCTGTAATGGTAGGCCTTGGCCGCGCCGCCAAAAACGGAATCCTGATAAAAGGCGGCGATACTATCGAGGCCGTCGCGCATACCAAATTCGTAGTTTTTGATAAAACAGGGACACTAACTACCGGTAAATTTCGCATCAACGACATCAAAGCAGCGGGTGGTGTAGACCTGGAGGTCATCAGGGGCGTTATTGTGGCTATTGAAGAACGGTCGAACCACCCTATTGCCCAATCGCTGGTAAGCGGGTTAAAGGCTTTACCGCAAACAAAACTGATCCTAAAAGCTGCCAAAGAAGAAAAAGGACTTGGCATGCGCGCTGAAGACGTTGACGGAAACCATTATTTCCTCGGTACAGGTAAATCAAAGATTGAGGATGATTTCAACTTATCGCTTTACAAAAACCAGCAACTAATGGCACAAATAGCTGTTGACGATGAAGTAAAACAGGAGGCGGCAACGCTGATCGCACAGCTAAAGAAAATGAACATTGTCCCTGTGTTGTTAAGCGGCGATAAAAATACAAGGTGCTTAAAAGTTGCGAAACTGGTAGGGATTGAGGATGTACATTCTGAAAAATTGCCGGATGAAAAGCTCACCGTTATAGACATCTACAAACAAAAAGGCAAAACCATTATGATAGGCGACGGCATTAACGACGCCCCCGCCCTTACACAGGCCGATGTGGGCGTTTCCATGAATGATGCCAGCCAGGTTGCTATACAGTCGGCCAGGGTGGTATTGCTGAACACCGATCTGCATTCGGTTATTAAGTTTTTACAGATCAGCAAACATACGCTGATCACCATCAAACAAAACCTTTTCTGGGCCTTTGCCTATAATATTGTTGCCATACCTATTGCCGCGCTGGGCTTTTTAAACCCGATGGTCGGCGCTTTCGCGATGGCTTTTTCGGATATTGTTGTAATAGGGAATTCATTGCGCCTGAAGATGAAGAGGCTGGATTAGTTCATAGTTCATAGTTAATGGTTCATAGCTGTTTTTTGTTTTTAGGATATTGTTTATGGCTGGTGGCTTACGTTTTCGTATTTTTGGTCGCTTATCAAGGGCCATGGGACTGTAGCTGCCATGAACTATGAACCATCAACCATGAACTAAAGAATGATCGAAATATTTACAGACGGCGCATCGAGCGGAAACCCGGGACCGGGTGGTTACGGGGTGATCCTGCGCTCGGGCAAACATTATAAAGAACTTTCCGAAGGTTTCCGGAAAACCACTAATAACCGCATGGAACTGCTTGCAGTGATCAAAGGACTGGAAGCAATAAAAAGCCTAAACCAGGAAGTTACTATTTTCTCCGATTCTAAATATGTGATCGACGCCATTGAAAAACGATGGGTTTACGGCTGGCTGCAAAAAGGCTTTGCCGGCAAAAAGAACAAAGACTTATGGCTGCGTTACCTCGAAATCAGCAAAATACATAAAGTAAAATTCACATGGGTACGCGGCCACGCCGGCCACCCCGAAAACGAACGCTGCGATGAACTTGCCGTTGCCGCAGCCAAACAAAAGAACTTATTGATTGATTCAGTTTTTGAAATGGAAGCGGCTAAATTGGTTAAATAGGTTTATTAAGTTGATTAGATGAGTGGTTATCGGTACCCGCGCAAAAAACAACTTAATCAACTACTCACTTAATCAACCAATTCACTTAATCAATTCAATAATTTGCAGATCCTGTATTTTTTCATCAGAAATGCAAAATCTAATTAAAGTACGTACTTTTTGCCAGCCCTGTTTTCCGGCTGCACCGGGGTTTATATGCAAACAATTTATCTTTTTATCAAAAATAACCTTCAAAATATGCGAATGGCCGCATATAAACAGCTGCGGAGGCTTAGTGTATATTTCACCCCTTACCTGCGGACTATATTTGCCGGGATAACCGCCGATATGCGTCATCCATACATCCACCTTTTCACAATTAAATCTTAAGTTTTCGGGGTAGCTCAACCGTATATCCGCGCCATCAATATTACCATAAACGCCTTTAAGCGGTTTAAACGCTGCAAGCTTATCGGCTACTTCAATATTGCCGAAATCACCGGCATGCCAAATCTCGTCGCAGTTTTCAAAATGTTTAAACACTGCATCGTCAAGGTAAGAGTGAGTGTCGGAAAGGAGGCCTATTTTAACCAATTGTATTTTTTCTAAATGTAAAAAATTATGTCATTTCGACCAAAGTGAGAAAACTATACACATGCCTACTGTCTATACAAGGCGGAAATTCTTGGGTATAGTTCTCTCCTCGTACCCATTACATGTTCTAAAAATAGCGGCGGGTGTCATTTTCCCTTTTGAATTTTCCCAAATTTTACCACTCGAAATGAAATTTTATTTTGTGTGAATCAAAAAGCTAAAAAATAAGGTTGCAGCAGCCTTTGATATTCCTCTGAATAAGTCCCGGCTGCCTTGTAGATTGTGAATTTACTTATTTGTGCTGTAACTTCAGCAAAACCAAAACAAATTATTACTCTATGTGCTTCCGAATGGATGTAAGAATACACGTTGATGATCTTTTGTGGATAGATGGATTGACTGGCAGCCAGTCCGGTCAGTATTTCAGTTAACGCTACAGGCAATACCAGCCAGCAGCAGCCATTAGGTGCTAAATGATCTGCTATATCTTTAATCAACCCCTCAAAAAAATCAAGATCCGTATGTTTGGCCAAAGCTTTTTTAGCACCCGGCGATTTTAGCGAACTGACATAAAACGGCGGGTTTGAAACAATCAGGTCATATTTCCTGTCGGGATATGCACCAAAATAATTTTCAAATCCCGAGGCATAAACATTAAGCCTGTCAGCAAACGGTGATGCCTCAAAATTTCTTTCCGCAGTTTTTGCGGCTTCCGGGTCAATTTCAACAGCATCAATTTTGGCTTCTGTAAATCTTTGTGCCAGCATTAAAGCAATTACCCCGGTGCCGGTGCCAATATCTATTATAGCAACTGGGTTATCTGCTTCCGTTATAGCACCAAGCAGTACGCCATCTGTATTGATCTTCATGGCGCAATCGCTTTGGTCAACACTGAATTGCTTAAATTCAAACATTGATGCGAATTTATTATTAAATGCTTAAATTTGACTAACATGAAGGGAAACATTACCATGGAAACCGTGAGCATTAATAAAGTTCTCCAATTATTTAACATGCTATCAAAATCAGAACAGGCAGAGGTCGCCGAAAAAATTGATATGCAAACCTTTGAAGAAAGATGGCAGATAGCTGATAAATCATTACCAGATTCTGAATTGGGTGAAGATGATATTATGAAAGAAGTTAGGGCGATACGCTATGCCGGTAAAAAAAATTAGGATTATCTTAGATACTAATTGGTATGTAAGCGCCACTATCAATAAAAAATCACGCCGTGTACTTTATGAATTATTAACAAATAAAAGTCTGGTTATTTTATTTAGCGATGAAATTTTAAAAGAGTATAAGCAGGTGATTTGACGTGATAAATTCAAAAAAATTATAAAATCACAACAAGTAGCGAGATTTATGAACCTGGTGATGTCTAAATTAGAAATCATCGGATTAAAGGCAAATTTAACCGGCAGCAGAGATATAAAGGACAACTTTCTCCTATCTCTGTCTTTTGATGGCAATGCTGATTACCTGATTACAGGCGATTTGGACTTACTTATTTTACAGACAACTGGGTCAACCGAAATTGTTACTTTACGCGATTTCTTACAGATCATTTCTAACAAAACTCTATAGACATTCAGTCTTTCATTGATCTTCATGGCACATCCGCTTTGGTCAACACTGAATTGCTTAAATTGAAACATGTACCGATTTTAGATTTACGAATTACGATTTTAGATTTTGCTGAATTAATTGTACTAATGAACAAATTCCAAAACGTAACTTACAGCGATTTCTGATGAATAATTCTTTGACGGCTCAATAATTAATTCATCATCCTTTTGTTTCCAAATTACTTTTTGGTTGCTCCCAAGCATTTTAATTTCGATTATTTTACCATTGCCCGATTTAGTTGATAAAGCTTTTATACTTAACCGCCCATCTGGCAAACCCAATGTCGTCACATATAACACATCTCCTTTGGTTGTAAAACGTACATCACGCCAGGTAAAGGGTTCTTTTTGGTCGGCAAATGAACCGCTTGCCGATTTTGTGGGGCCCTCCCCGTATATTTTCCATGGCCTGGTGCCATAAATTGCGTCTCCGTTTACATCAAGCCATTTACCTGTACCCAACAAAACCTGTGTTTCCTGGCCGGTGATGGTCCCGTCTGATTTTGGGCCGATATTTAACAACAAATTGCCGTTTTTGCTTACTATATCAATGAGGTTGGTAACTACGTATCTGGCATCCTTAAATGTATTGGCAGTTGTATATCCCCATGACTGGTTGCCGATGGCATCGTCTGTTTGCCATGCTATGGGTTTTATATCGCCCAGTTTGCCCCGCTCAAGATCGAGCACCGCAACGCCATCGGGGTAGGCATTGAGTTTATAATTAATTACAACGCCCTTGTTCCAATCCAGGCCTTTGTTATAATAAAATTGGGCGAATGATTTTTTATAAGCAGCAAGCGCAGGCTGTTCTATCCACCAGTCGAACCAAACCAGCTGCGGCTGGTAATTATTTACAAGCTCCATATCGCGCATCATCCAGTCGTTCATGTACTCCGGCGACATGGTTTCATCCTCGTTATGGGCAGGGCCATAATAATCGTTATATTTAGGATCAAGCACATCCGAATCAAACCTTTTCCCACCATTAAAAAACCACCAATGTTCAATCCGATGTGAAGAAAGGCCAAATATCAATCCCTGTTTTTTTACTTCGGCGGCAAGTTCGCCCACCACATCACGATGCGGCCCCATATCAAAAGCGTTCCATTTAGAAAGCGAGGTTTTGTACATGGCAAAACCGTCGTGATGTTCAGCAACAGGTACAACATATTTGGCCCCGGCCTTTTTAAATAAAGCTACCCATGCCGCCGGGTCAAACTTTTCCGCCTTAAACATCGGGATAAAGTCTTTATAACCAAATTTGTTTTGTGTACCATAAGTTGCAATATGATGTTTGTACTCATCAGAGCCCGCCAGGTACATCTGGCGGGGATACCACTCAGAGCCAAAGGCAGGCACCGAGTACACACCCCAGTGAATAAAGATCCCAAACTTCGCATCGCGGAACCAGTCCGGTATTTTATATTTTGATAAGGATTCCCAGGTTGCCTGGTATTTTTCCTGGGCTTTTAAGCTGATATTCAACAAAAAGATCGTCAAACATAATACAAGAATGGCTTTCGTCGCTTTCATAGATAGATTGGGTTTTTAGCGCAAAACTTAATCGGCCGTGTTTTGCACAGTGGTTATCGCACTAATATAAAATAATTAAATTACATTACCCTTGTAACAAACTTAAATTGCAAGGGCACACAAACGCAAATAAATAATTACGAAATTAAAGGTGGAGGCCGATGGATACATTGGGAGGAATTAGATGAGGATTTTTCCGCAGAAGGCTTTTTAAAGTCTCCCCTACCTGGGGAGATTTAGAGGGGGCTTATTTCTCATAAAACTCAATAGGCAACCCATCAGGGTCTGCAAAAAAAGTAAAACGCTTGCCCGTAAATTCATCTATTCTTGTTGGCTCAACAAAAACACCGTGTTCTTTGATATGGGCTGCCGCCTCATCAACGTTATCCACTTCAAAAGCTAAATGGCGCAAACCTGCAGCCTCGGGCCGGGAAGGCCGGGTTGGAGGATCGGGAAATGAAAAAAGCTCGATCTGGTATTGGCTTCCTACTTCCAGATCGAGCTTATAAGATTGTCTTTCCCCGCGGTAAACTTCGCGCAGTATTTTTAAACCGAGGATTTCGCTGTAAAAATGTTTTGATTTTTCATAATCAGAACAAATTATAGCGATATGGTGTATGCGATTGAGTTTAAGCATGCTGAGGAACAGCAACTTCCACCTCTGTTATAAAATATTCATCGGCAATTTCACCTTCTTTGAATACACCGTCTGAGATATGCTGACTGATGCCTTTTGCTTTAGGAATATCTTCACCATCATTTGCCATGGCTTCAAGGTGTAACTGCAAAGCTTCTTTTATTTGCGATACGGTCTCTTCAACCGTTTTGCCTGTCGCCACACATCCCCATACATCGGGCGAAAATGCCGAATAGTTACCTTTTGCCTTTTCTATCACTACGAGATACTTTTCCATTTCACAAATTTAAAGATAAATAAAATCGGGCAAAAATTTAATTTAGTCCGGCCTGTTTTAAAATACTCTTTTGTGTCCCTTTATCTAAGTCATCGCTAAACTTTCCGGCGACTGTCACTGTACCCTTTTTAGCAGGATGCTTAAATTGCCTGTGACTACCGGTTTGCCGTGAAAACAGCCAACCATCATCCTCAATTATTTTGATGATTTCTTTTATTTTCACATTTAAAGCATTACGCCCCTAATATTTCATGCAGCACATTGTTGTAAACCATCTTAATATCAGTGATATGACCAAATGGTTCTTCATCAATATTTAAAAATCCATTGGTTACCGATCCCAATAAACTAAAATCAACTTCGCTGGTGGCCATCATTTCAATAAAACGTTCGTTATCGTCAGGGGAAACGCTAACTACTACCCTGCCCTGCGCCTCGCCGAAAAGGAAAGCATCTTTGCGGATAGACTCGTCTGTTTCAATTTCAAAACCAAAATCATTTGGCAAAGCCGATTCAACCAGCGTTATGTACAAACCGCCGTCCGAAACATCATGTGCAGATTGTATTACTTTATGTTTAATGAGTTGTTTTACCACCTGCTGCATAGCATATTCCGACTCCAGGTCAAAAAATGGCGCGGGGGCAGTCAATATTTTATGGTATGAGGCAAGGTATTGCGAAGAAGCAATATCGTTAACAGATTCACCGATTAAATAGATGATATCCCCGGGCTTTTTAAAATCAAGGGTCATAAAGTTACTGAGGTCATCCATAACACCCAGCATGCCAATAGTTGGTGTCGGGAATACCGGCCCTTCATCTGATGATTGATTATAAAAGCTAACGTTACCGCCCGTAACCGGGGTTTCAAACTTGCGGCAGGCTTCAGACATGCCTTTTATTGCACCCACGAACTGCCAGTAAACTTCGGGCTTATAAGGGTTGCCAAAATTAAGGCAATTGGTTATCGCCACCGGCTCACCACCTGCACAAGTGATGTTACGGGCTGCTTCGGCAACCGCTATAGCAGTTCCCTTTTGCGGATCGGCATAAACATAGCGCGAATTACAGTCAACCGTTATAACAATAGCTTTATCCGTTTCTTTAACTGCAACAACAGCCGCATCACTCGGACGGTTGGTCGTCATGGTTGAAGTACCGATCATAGAATCGTACTGATCGGTAACCCATCTTTTAGAAGCGATATTGGGGTGACCGATCAAATGTTCGGCAACAGCTACCAGGTTTTCTGGTTCCTTAACATTGTTAATGTTAAACGCCTGGTTCAACCTGTAATAGGCCGGTTCGCGGTATTCGCGTTCGTAAACGGGGGCGCCGCCGCCCAAAACAAGGTCGTCAGCAGGCACATCGGCAACCAGCTCCCCATTCATATAATATTCCAGGCGTTTGGTATCGGTTACTTCGCCGATGATAGCGCAGTTTAAATCCCACTTATCAAATACAGCCTCAACAGCCTTTTCTTGTCCTTTATGAACCACTATCAACATACGTTCCTGTGATTCAGAAAGTAAAATTTCATAGGGTTTCATGTGATCCTGGCGGGTTGGGACTTTGTCGAGCCAGATTTTCATACCATGCTCCCCTTTTGCCGACATTTCGGAGTTTGAACAGATGATCCCTGCCGCACCCATATCCTGCATACCAACTACGGCGCCGGTTTTTATAACTTCTAAAGTGGCCTCGAGCAATAACTTCTCCTGAAAAGGGTCGCCTACCTGCACCGCCGGAAGGTCATTAACGGAATCTTCGGTAATATCTTTTGATGCAAATGCGGCGCCATGTATCCCGTCCTTACCCGTTGCTGACCCTACGATGTAAACCGGGTTGCCCACGCCATAGGAGGTAGCCGACACCGTTTCACCCGCTTTTACTATACCGGCTGAAAAAGCATTAACCAGGGGGTTTACATTATAACACTCATCAAAAAAAAGCTCGCCGCCAACGGTAGGTATGCCAAAGGCATTGCCGTAGTGGCTAATCCCTTTTACAACACCTTTTATCAGCCATTTAGTACGGTCAAGCGCCAGGTCGCCGAAGCGGAGAGAGTTTAATTGCGCGATAGGCCTTGCGCCCATCGTAAATATATCGCGGTTGATACCGCCCACGCCGGTAGCTGCACCCTGGTATGGCTCAAGCGCCGAAGGGTGATTGTGTGATTCTATCTTAAAGGCGCAGCCTATCCCGCCGCCCAAATCAACAAGACCGGCATTTTCTTCGCCCGCCTTGGCCAGCATCCGCGGACCATCCTTAGGTAAAGTTTTCAGCCAGGTGATTGAGTTTTTGTACGAGCAATGCTCACTCCACATTACCGAAAAAATAGAAAGCTCGGTAAAGTTGGGCACGCGCCCTAATATTTCTTTTATACGTTCAAATTCTTCGGGTAGTAAACCTAAATCTTTGGCGGTTTCAACAGTGGTTAATTCCAGGTGCTCCAATTTATTATTGTTTTTTTGAAAGGAAGCACAAAATTAGGAAAAAAAGGTGAAAGGCGGAAAGCTAAAAGGTGAAAGGTGAAAGGTACAATTATAAACAAATAAGACTTCTCATTTGGCTTTATTGTATATTAGCCAAAACAAAACACCTTAATGCAATTAAAAGCCGGCTATATCATTGATGCAATTGGAAAGGTCATAACAGACTATAAATCCAATTTGAACAGGCGTATTCCGACCGATCAAATAAAGCTTGACCAAATTAACGGACTACTACAATATGTAAGTTCCTTTGATGTAGAATTTCCACCTCCATATCAACACTATCCCGACTTCAAAACGCTTAAACCAGTTTTAGCTACGCTAAACAACATAATCACAAGGGGCTTACCAACCAGGGCACCAATAATTTTAGAAAATCTCTTTTCTGAGATTAACCTTATCGAAAGCAAAATTGATGATGAATTCAACTACCCCGTTTTAAAAAAAGAAATTCCATTTGATACAATATTTCAACTACTTCACATATTAGAACCAAAATTAGAGATAAGCGAAAATCAATATGGTGGTTTACCTGGCAGTTTTTCTGAATGGAAGTTTTTAGATGTGGCCTTAAAAGACTTCCCATTTGCAAAACAAATATTTCAATCTCAGAGAGATTTAGCCACTATAGGTAATGGTTTGGCAGGCGGAAGAACTTTAGATTTTTCCTTTGAGTTTCCTTATTTGATTACGAATAGTGTAGGAAACTTAACAGACAAACAAAAACAAGGAATAATTTTTGAGTTTGACGGCCCACATCATCAACTAAAAACTGTTAAATATTTTGACAATTATCGTGATGAATTCGCAGATGAAAATAATTTTGAAACTCTACGGCAATCTTTTAATGAAATTGGATTAAACCCGGATATTAAGAACCAGTTTCGAAATGATATTTTTACTATTTTCAAAACAAATTACAATAGAGATATTGAAACTAATCTTACTGACTATTCATTAATCTTTATTCCTCTGTCAGTTGCAAGAATTCAGAAAACAATCATAGAATTTCTTTTGGTTAATTCCGAATTATTCACGAAACCGAAAATCAATATAGCAATTATTGAAAGGGATTTTCCATGTGGTGCGATTGCAATTAAATCTTTGCAAGAATTATTTTTTAATATAAATGCCATTTTGGAAGAAAAGGACAAATTACTTTTACCGGAAATCTCTTTGACGATATTTGAAAATTCAAAATGGGTAATTAACGATAAGCTACATTTGCAAGCTGTCAGAAAGGATGAGAATTTCTTCAAGGAAAATCAGTTTGATATTATTATTGACCATGCTATATTAAGGCGTGCAAATATTTACAAAGAAACCGACTTTCAAAATAACAACGCCATAAAAATTCGTTCATCGCACTATTATGATAACTCCTTTGGAAAGGAAAGGCGTGTGTATTGTTCGGAATTATTAAATTATAAAGCCCTTGTTAAAAAGCAAGATGATGGTTCTTACAAACCAATACCAGAGCTCAAAGAAAATATAAATTTTTTTATTCAAAATATTTTCAGAAAAGTCAGTTTTAGGGACGGACAACTACCGATAATTTCAAGAGCATTACAGCGGAAACCAGTTATCGGTTTGCTTCCGACTGGTGGCGGCAAATCCCTGACCTTTCAATTGCCTGCATTTTTACAACCGGGTTTGTGTTTAGTAGTCGACCCAATAAAATCATTAATGGAAGATCAGGTAAGGGTTTTGAAAAAAAACTGGATTGATTGCTGTGATTTCATTAATTCAAATCTAAAAAAAAGAGAAGAAAAGGCAAAAAAACTAATTGATTTCCGGTTAGGTGAAACAATGTTCCTTTTTATATCGCCAGAAAGATTTGTGATGGAAGATTTTAGAAATATTATTAAAAAAATTGATGTTTCAAAATTTGGATTGGCTTTCTCTTATTGCGTAATTGACGAAGTACATTGTGTTTCCGAATGGGGGCACGATTTCCGGTCAACTTATTTAATGCTTGGAAAAAACTGTCAAGAATTTGCAAAAACAAGAAGCGACAAAAAAAAAGTTTCACTTATCGGATTAACGGCAACTGCTTCATTTGATGTATTGGCTGACATTGAAAGGGAACTTCAAATTGATCATAGCGATGTTGCGGATGCGATAATTATGATTGAAAATACAATAAGACCAGAATTGTTTTTTAGAGTTATTGATGTTACCGGCAAAGAAAGAATGTCGGAATTGAACAACGACTTTACAAATATTGCTGAGAATTTAGATAAAATCAACAGAGATATAAATATTGTCGAACAGTCCTTAAGCCATCATTATATCGAATTTGAAAATTTAAAATACGGAGAATTCGATACCGGGACAGAGCGCTATATTTTAAATGACGATGGTAAAAGTAAAATCAATAGTGATGCTAAAAAAATTAAATTAGAAATCGATTTTAATAATACGAACCCCGATAATTTCTCTACAATAATATTTTGTCCGACCAAGGGAAACAAAAGGAACAACAATGGAAAACTAACGGACGAAAAAGGTGTACCATTTGTTTTTGAAAAGTTAATGACAGATAAAAAAGGATTTTTTTATGCTACAGATACAGATGAGCTGAACAACGAAGTACAAGATTATTTTGAAAAATTCACGAGCGACAAATCTGAAATTAAACATATTATTTGCACAAAAGCATTTGGAATGGGTATTGACAAAAAAGATATTCGCTCAACCTACCATTATTTCTATTCGAGTTCGCTTGAAAGTTTGGTGCAAGAAGCAGGAAGATCTGGTAGAGACAAAAAAATATCAGAGGCAAATATTCTTGTCTCCAAAAGCAGTTATATCAAACTTGATGTTTATAAATTTTTTAGTGAAAACAAAGAACATGAACTCATAAAGAATAAATATACAAGAAAGGCAATAAGGTATGCATTTGAAAAAAGATGGAATGAGAGGACCAGAAATTATGATATTATTTCCTTTTCCTCAATGGAGGAAATACTTAACGCCTTAAAATTAATTGATTTTAGTTTACCACGTAATGATGGTGGTCGGTATAATATTTTATCAGTCGAAAATATTAATGCGCTTAAAAATATATTAATTGAGAAACATGACGAAAACTCTTATAAATTTATTGTAGAAAAACATAAGGATAGAGAGATTCATAATTATTTTCACCAAATTTCATTTAAAGGGGTAGACACAGAAAGAAGCCAGTTGAGAAATCTTTTCAAGGTAAAGGAATTTAAAGGTGAGATGGTAAATATTGAAGGACAGGAGACTCTTGCAAAAGAATTTGAAAATTGCGAAAAAGAGAAATTTCAATTTATTATCACTGCTGAAAAGAAGTATCCGAATGCAAGTGAAAAAATTTGTAACCTTATTGGCGTAAATCCAACAAATCCAATCAATCCATCTGTATCTACAAAGACTTTTCAAGAGGTAGTGAAGACTGCTCATGATTATTCTAATGATTTTAATGATTTTCTTTTTCTACTGGAAGAGAATAGCGTAATAAACCTTTCCCTTATTGGACATCAAACGAAAGAAAAGCTACTGTTTGTTTACAGTAGAGACAGAGAAGTGAGCAACGACACCGGCAGGCTAATTTACCGAATGCATAGCATGGGATTTTTGGAGAACTATTTGATTGATTACAATAAAAATAATCTTTATAGTTGCACGTTCCGAAAGTTCGGTTCAATTGACGAATACACGGAAATAATTGAAAAATATTTGCGTAGATACTTATCTGAGAATGAAGCATTAAATGCTATAAATACAAAAAAAGATGAACTTGAACGCAGACTTTCGAAACCAACTTTGATCGATAATATTTTAGAATGGCTTTATTTCCTGGCCGAGTTCTCCTACAAAGAAATTGCTGGTAAGCGTAAGCGGGCTACAGATGAAATTGAAGCAATCTTAAACACAAGTATCACCGACCCCAAATACGCTACAGACTGGTACCAGCAAAATATTTATATTAAAGAGCAAATCTATTTTTACTTTAATGCGAAGTATGCAAGAATAGGTTTCAAAATTAACGGAGAACCTTATTCATTATTAGAGCACCATAAGGCAAATATAAATACCGAAAAAGACTGTCTAAGTAAAAATGATATTTTAACCCGGTATTTGGAAGTATATCAAAAAAAAGACGGCACCGAACAAAACAATTACAAACATATGATGGGGTCTTGCAAAAAGATTCTCAGCTCATTAATTGGAGATGACTTGAAAAATGAATGGTTACTTCGTTTGTTAAAAGCATTTGCGATGTATTCGGTTAATAATACTTCTTATATTTCAGAAGCAAATGCTGAACTTGAACTGGGTTTTGATAATTTGCATAAGGTTCATAAAAACGATTTTGAAATTATTAATCCTATTTTTAAAAGTTATTTTAAAAAGTTGCAGAGCAACATTCAAAAAGATAATTCTTCATTTAAAGATATTGAACTAATTCGGTTAAAACTTTTGTTAAAAATGCAGATTATGGGAATTGAAGAATTTGTTAATGCAAACCACGGACTAAATATTTTATTAAATGCCTGAATACGAAGAATTAATAAAGCAGTCACAGAATAATGTGAAACTTTTAAGTGAAAAACTTAAAGACCTTGACACCTTGCATCGAGACATCAAAACCTTCAAAGAAGCAGCCGAAGGAGTTCCTGAAATTTTCAATAAGAAGTTCCACGAACTTGCAAAGCTATCCGAAGAATACACAAATACTTTAGGAGCAGCGACAAAAAGCTATTTGGACGGCAACAACACTTTGTTTACTACAAGGTTAAATGAACTCTCATCCAAAATAAAAGAATTTGAAAAGGAGACTACAAGGCTTATCAATACAGACTTCGCTGAACTGTTTAACGAGTTGCAAAAAGTTTTTATTGACCAAACCAGACAAGATTTAGCAACGGAGCTAAAACAATTTGAAGAATATACAAATACTTTAGGAGCAGAAGCAAAGAGCTATTTGGAAGGCAACAACGCATTGTTTACTACAAAGTTGAGTGAACTCTCATCTAAAATAAAAGAATTTGAAAAGGAGACTACAAGACTTGTCAATACTGACTTCACTGAACTGTTTAACGGCTTACAAAAAGTTTTTATTGACCAAACGAGACGAGATTTAGCAACCGAGCTAATGCGATTTGAAGAAAAATCAAAAGACCTGCAAACCAAAATCGACGAATTAAAAAGGCAAATTGAACGACTTGAGCAAATTGACATAGAGAAACACTTTGACAAATTTCAAAAAAATATTTCTGAAATTTTTGGAGCAATCAACTCAATCAACGTCACTTTAACAAGTACAACTCAAAATCTCAATAGTATTGTTCAATCTTTAGGTGCAATTCAAACGGCAATCGACACAAGCCAAAAAGAAATAAAGCAAGTTATAAATTCATTAAGAGAAGCTACTTTAACGCATTTAACAGATCAGGACTTAGAACTAAAAAAGAATAGTGAATTATTAGAAAGCAAAATCAAATTACTAATGGCGCAAAACCAAATGCTCAAAAAAGAAATAGGGGGTAATCGAATTATTCAATTTCTTGGTTTTGGAATAATTATTATTGTTTTGGTTTATTTAATTTTAACTATCCACAGTTAATTATTGGAGTTTTTATTGTAACCGTTTTTGGAAATAGACAAAGGTAAAAGGTTCCCTATAAAACCTTTTACCTTTCGCCTTTTACCTTTAACCTCAATTGTTATCAGTTATCTGAAAATTAATAGGGATCTCATATTTTACCCTCACGGCCTGGCCGTTTTGCATGCCGGGTTTCCAGGCTTTTGCTAATTTAAGTACGCGCAGGGCTTCCTCGTCAAATCCATGCCCGGCTGCCCTGTTAACAACTATATTTGATAAACTGCCGTCTTTTTCAATAATAAAGCTTAAAATAACCCTTCCGCTTACACCGTCTTCCTGGGCTTCTGCCGGGAACCTCAAGTTTTTATTTAAAAATTTGGCCCAGGCTTTATCGCCGCCAACGGGCTCGGGCATTACATCAAGACCCAAAGTGGTGTGCACACCATTATCTACGGGTTGTGCTGTTCCATTTCCGGCATTCGGATCAACCGGAAGTGCATTAACGGGACCAACCGGGCCTTTACTATCCACCTGTCCGATAGCGCCTGTTACCTTGGCATTTATTACAGGTTTTTCAGCTATCGGATCCGGCACAACAATAGGCGGAACATCTCTTGTAGTAGCAATGGGGTGTGCAGGCGGGTCTGCTTTTAAAGATTTTGGCGGATCATTGCGCTTAACAGCTTGTACAGGGGGCGGTTGAATACGAATGTCGGGATGAGTATCTACCGGTATCATCGTCTCACGCGGCGCTGCTCTAAAAACAATACTCGCCCCGCACAGCAGGCCAATAGCCAGGAATGTTACACCCATTGCCCTGACCACATTATTGGCATAATTATGCCTTAGGTCGTATGCGCCGTATTCTTTGTTACGGTCGTCAAATACAAGATCGAGCCACCCGGTCTTGTACAAATCAAATTTTGAGATAAGCATGTCGATTGAAATTAAATTTTAATTTAAAACGAAATACCAACATTAAATATTGCCTATTTATTGCAACATTGTAACATTTAGCATTATTTCAATCAACAAAATGCAACTTTGTGTATTTAATAATTATAGTGGTTTTTTATTAAGAAAATAACAACAAATGCAAATCGTGTATTTAAGCTACCACTTATCAGTAACCACTTTTTTGATAGTTTCTTCTTTTTTCGGCGCATTGGTAATAAATTGTTTAAACCTGTCGCCAAACTGTTTACAAAAAGTACCTGTTTCATCAAGGTAGGCATCCACATCTCTTTTTTCGAATTTCGACAAAGTGCTTTCTAAAGGAATATCAATCCCCTTTTGAGCGACAAAATTGCCATACCGGTCGCGCTGATAAGGGGTAAAAATAAATCCGGTTAACCAATACCTGTATTTTTGATCTTTAAATTCTATATTAAACTGGAAAGTTACTTCACCCTTCTCATGTTTCAAAACTGAAACTCCGCCATAAACTAAAAATTTCCCCTGCCCGCTGATCATATTTTCTCCGGCTATTGGTTTTAGTCTGATCTTTGGATAATATACTTTTAAAAATGCCGATCCTTTTGCGTGCAAAGTATCAGTGACCAGGCCCGGCGCATCTGCCACCTGATAATAGATATATTTATTATGTTCGTCAAATGATAATAGATTCTGCTGCGCAAAGCTGATTTTAACAAACAGGATAAAAACTAAAGCTATTATTTTTATTTTCATGGCATAAAGATAAAAGCCGCACTGATAAAATCAGTACGGCTTTTAAATAAAATGCTAACACTAAGTTAATGTTTACAAAATTGAATGCCTTTTCTTATGGGGATGGCCTAATGAAAATATATCCTTCCCGCTTCACCTGTTTAAAGACCTTGCTCAAAAAACATGCTCATTTAATTTAAAACAAAAATCCTACTTCGATCAACGCACGACTTTGTGTATTATCAGTACCGTTAGGGCCGAATGCCGCGCCCTTCGTTATATTGCCCGCGCCAACGTAAGAGAGTTCGCCGCGTGCAAAAAACTTTTTATTCTGGTAGGTTGGTGTAACAGTAACCGACCATGCATTACTGCCAGGGCCGTAAATCAAATTGGGTGCACCGGCTGCTGCACTTCCAGTGGAGTTAATGTACTCAAAACGAAGGGGAATTGTAAAGTTTGATTTGGGAACAGCATAACTGACAAACAAAACAGCTCCATACGTTGCGGCGTTCTGCATTGTGCTAAGCAATGGACTTGCAGGTACAGAAGTATATTGCAGGTATGGCACTACTGTCCATTGACCGGAGGTATGGGTGTAGATCAAATTGTAAATTTGTTCGTTATTCAGGTACAATGGTGTTACCGGAGTAGAAATGGTGGTGCGGCTTGTGCTGCCGCCGCCAATAAGGGCAAGTGTATTGGTAGCGTTGACAGCATAAGTAACAGATCCCCAAAGCCAGTTATAGTTATTTGAATATAAACCGTCGTTATACGAAGCAGCTATCGTTATAGGGCCTGCAGTGTAATTTACCTGTACCCCCCGGTTTACGGCATTTTCCTGGTTCCATAATAAACCACGCTGGATATTCATATTCTCAATCGAAAATGTGTATTCGGCGCCAATCAATGTCGGAAGCTTACCAACCTCAATTGAGAAAGTACTTGTTGGCGCAATTTTTATAAATCCCTGCGGGAACACACCATAAAAGGCATTTGTTGCAAGGCCGGAACGCATATAGGGAACGCCGAGATCCGGAAGTGAATAAGCTCCCACCTGTAAATAAAACTGAAAAACGCCGTCGATCTTCTGAATGAAAACCTGAGCATTGCTAATATCCGACTGCAACGGCTTATCTCCGGGATACACACCTGTTTGAGCCTGTGCCAACGCGCTCGCAACACCTGATATATAAATACTGCCAGCCTTTATGGGCTCTGGAGTCATTGTAAGCGGGCCGGGCGCCATTCCCAGCATAGACACAAAAGGCGGTGGTGGTACAACTTTCGCAGTATCCTTGGTTGCTGTCTGCGCATAGGCAGATGACAATGCAACTATAAATAATAATAAAAGTAAAATTCTTTTTTTCATGATAATCTTTTTGATGAGTAATTTTTGTTTGTTATTTGTTTTGGTTTGATTGAATTGTAAAAATTATAGCATAAGAATTCCCTTATCAGGTCATAAAACAGTTTGGCCTGGCAGATCCTGTAATAAATTTCAATTTTAAAAAGAACCCTTGTGCAGTTGATTAAAGCGGGTGGTATTGCAGAAATAAGCTAACCAACCACACAAGGGTATTGTATTATGTTGTATAACAATGATGTTTAAGCAGTTACTTTATCGCCTTTTTCAAACAGGCCGCTCAAACTCACGTCTCCGTCATCATAGTCGTAAGCGATAGCGCCGTGGTCAAACATATCCAAACCGCCGGGGCCTGTTTCACCTTTTGCTTCAACACGCAGTTTCCATGGATGAGGCAATAACATAATCAGCTTCATCATAATCCAGGTAACCACAAACACTGCTATAGCGATGGTGAAAGTACCTATAGCCTGAGCTTTTAATACGCTGGCATCGCCACCGTAAAATAAACCTTTCACTAAGTTAGCAGCAGAGTTATCAGGACCGGTAGGGCCGGTGATACCAAACTGGCCGGTTGCAAACAAACCAAGTGAAAGCGTACCCCAGATACCGGCGAAACCGTGTACCGGAACAGCGCCGATCGGATCATCGATACGTAAATATTCAAGTAATTTCACACCTGCAAATACGATGAAACCTGCAACGCCGCCCAATAAGGTTGCGCCAAGCGGGCTAACCCAGTAGCAAGGGCAGGTAATGGCAACCAGGCCAGCAAGGAAACCGTTGATGGTAAAGCCTAAATCGAATTTACCTTTTGTTGAGCCCCACCATAAACCAGCCATCATAGCGGTAAAACCGCCGCCGCAGGCAGCAAGTGTCGTGTTGGTAGCAATACGGCCAATACCGATGGAGTCCATTGCTGAAAGTGAGCTGCCGGGGTTAAAACCATACCAGCCGAACCATAATATAAATCCGCCTACAGCTGCCATAGGTAAATTGTGAGCAGCCGGCATACCGCCGCCGTCACGGGCAAAAACACGCCCTATACGCGGGCCTAAAACAATAGCTCCTGCTAATGATGCGATACCGCCAATGGTGTGTACTACAGTTGACCCTGCAAAGTCGCGGAAACCCTGACCTAAACTTACAAAGAAATGGTGACTGCCGGCAGCGTCCGGAGCTCCCATAGTAGCCAACCATCCGTCGGGGCCCCATGCCCAGTGACCGATAATAGGATAGATGAAGCCTGTGATGCCGATACTGTAAAGAATATCGCCACGGAAACCTGTACGGCCGATCATCGCGCCTGATACCACTGTTGAACAAGTATCAGCAAAAGCGTACTGGAATATCCAGTGTGCAATAATAGGAACACCGGTAGTCAGATAGGTATCTGTTGGGTTACCTACTGTTGTACCTTGAAGGAAAAACCAATGGTACCCGATAAATCCGTTACCGTAGCTAAACATAAACGCGTAACCAATGGCGTAAAACAAGATACCGCAAAGACAGGTATCAAAAATACACTCCATCAGCACGTTTACTGTTTCACGTTTACGGGCAAAGCCAACTTCGAGCATTACGAAACCTGCCTGCATGGCAAATACTAAAAACGCAGCCACCAATGTCCAGGTGGTGTTAATAGCATTGATAGAATTAGTTGCTGTTGTCAGCAATGATCTTTCAAGGGCCGATGTATCAGCTTTCGCGGCAACAGCGGCATGTGCAGACGTCCCGAATAAACCGGGAACTGTCATGATAGCCATTACGATAAGCCCTAAGCCTATCATTTTTCCTGCTAAGATGGTTGCACCCAGCGCCCATTTTTCACGTGTCAGTTGTCGGACTGAACTGAGCAGGTTGAACTTTGTTGAGTTTACTTTCATTGTTTGTTTAGTTTAATTTAGTTTGATTGATATTATTTTGATTGATATTCCTATTTAAAATCCATTTGGCAATTTTCATGATTAATTACACTCTTTTCTCTATTACTTTTTTATGAATTATTCAAAAATACCATTGTTTTTATAAATGTTTCTCTAAAAATAGAGATGAATTTTAATAAATCCAAATATTTTATTGAAAAATCAACAAAAAAATTACCACTTTTATTATTTTATCAAAAAACAGCAATAAAAATAGCCGTTTTTTGAATTTTTTGCAATTGAAAAATTGAAACAATAATTTTTTTAAGAAAATTTTTACATTTATTCATTTTTCGATCAGATCAAGTCAATTTTATTCGATTTTTTGTTCAAAAAACAAAAAACATCGCATTTATACGTTCGTTTTTTATCAAAAACATTATAAAGGTCAATTTATGCCGCAATCCCCCTCGTTTTTTAAAAAAAACAGGGAATTATTTTATATTCTGTAAAAATTATGCATAATATAAAGTATAGTTCTTATTTTGGTCTCCGACGTTTCACTTAAAATTCCAGTTCATGTCTAATATCCGATTCCAGGCATTACAGGCCGTTTTAACACGGGCAATCCCCGAGGTTAAGATACCTTCTCCTAAAATTTCAGATTTCTTTGCGGCGAATGTTTTCGATAAAAAGAAAATGAAAGAATATCTTTCAACCGAAGCTTTCCAGGGCATTGTAAATTCAATTGAAAAAGGGGAGCCGATCCCGCGCGACCTGGCCGAACAGGTTGCGTCTGCCATGCGGTCATGGGCCATGGGCAAGGGCGCCACACATTATACCCATTGGTTTCAACCGCTCACCGGCTCAACAGCCGAAAAGCACGATGCGTTTTTTGAACCCACACTTGATGGCGGGGCAATAGAAAAATTTTCGGGCGACGCCCTGGCCCAGCAGGAGCCGGATGCTTCAAGTTTCCCAAGCGGCGGTATCCGCAATACTTTCGAGGCAAGGGGCTACACCGCCTGGGACCCTTCATCGCCTGCCTTTATTATGGCGCGTACGTTGTGCATCCCAACGGTCTTTGTTTCCTATACCGGCGAGGCCCTTGATTACAAAGTCCCTTTATTAAAAGCATTGAGCGCCTTAGATAAGGCAGCAGTTGACGTTTGCCATTATTTTGACAAGGGTATTGAAAAAGTAAACGCTTCACTGGGCATTGAACAGGAATATTTTTTGGTTGATATTGCCTTATTTAACGCCCGCCCCGACTTGTCTTCAACCGGCCGTACCCTTTTCGGGCATATATCTGCAAAAAACCAGCAATTAGAGGACCATTATTTTGGTTCGATACCTGAGCGGGTATATGCATTTATGCAGGATATGGAAACTGAGGCCTTATTATTAGGCATTCCTTTAAAAACCCGTCATAATGAGGTTGCGCCTTCGCAGTTTGAGTGCGCCCCTATTTACGAAGAGATCAACCTGGCTATTGATCATAACCAGTTGCTGATGGATTTGATGGATAAGGTTGCCAAGCGCCACAATTTTAAGGTTTTATTACACGAAAAACCTTATGCAGGCATCAACGGATCGGGCAAGCATAATAACTGGTCAATGATTACCAACACCGGGAAAAATTTATTATCGCCGGGGAAAACGCCTAAAAATAACCTGATGTTCCTGGCTTTTTTTGTAAACACCATCAAAGCCGTTTATGAACATGCCGACCTGTTAAGGGCATCTATCGCATCAGTAAACAATGATCACCGTTTGGGTGCGAATGAAGCGCCGCCGGCAATTATATCCATATTTTTAGGAAGCCAGCTAAGTGATGTGCTCGATGAGATTGAAACTTCAAGGATCAGCAAAAAAATAAAGGACGATGCACTATTATGGCAGGGCATCCCCAAAATCCCGCAAATTTTAAGGGACAACACCGACCGTAACCGCACTTCGCCTTTTGCATTTACGGGCAATAAGTTTGAACTGCGCGCCGTGGGCTCATCGGCCAATTCGGCAAGCCCGATGACTATTTTGAACCTTATTGTAGCCGACCAGCTCACAAAGTTTAAATATGATGTGGATAAACTGATAAAAAAAGGCGAAAAGAAAGATGTTGCCCTGCTGATCATTATCAAAAAATACATTAAGGAATCGAAAAATATCCGCTTTGAAGGCAATGGCTATAGTGAAGAGTGGGAAAAAGAAGCTGCCGCAAGAGGATTACCCAATATTAAAACTACGCCAAAAGCACTTGATGCATTTTCATCGGATAAAACAGCCCTTCTATTTGCAGAAACAAATGTATTTACGGAACGCGAGGCGCAGGCACGCCACGAAATTTTATTGGATAGTTTTTATAAGAAGCTGCAAATTGAAGCCCGTGTTATAGGCGAACTTGGCATCAATACCATATTGCCGGCGGCAATTACCTATCAAACCAAACTGGTTGAAAATGTTAAAGGTTTAAAAGATCTTGGTTTAAATGAAGACACTTATAAAGCGCAGCTTGCCATTATCAATAAAATAGCTGAACATGTAAATTTCATTAAATCGGCAATTGATGATTTAGTTACAGCACGTAAGAAAGCAAATAATATTGAAGATCTGCGTGAAAAAGCGATTGAATATGATGAAAAAGTAAAACCATTTTTCCAGTCGATCCGCTATCATGTGGATAAACTGGAACAATTGGTTGATGATTCCTTATGGCCGCTGCCAAAATTCAGGGAGTTGCTATTTATTAAATAGACACGAATTTATAGACACGAATTTTCACGAATAAGTACGAATTACACCAATCCAATTCGTGAAAATTCGACTTGATTCGTGAAAATTCGTGTTTATATCCTTTATATTTGCCTCATGATTTCTTCGCAAAGATATGATAAAAGGGGTGTATCCGCTTCCAAAGACGATGTACATAATGCCATAAAAAATATTGACAAAGGGGTTTTTCCGAAAGCCTTTTGCAAAATAGTGCCCGATATTTTAACAAATGACCCGCTTTACTGCAATATTATGCATGCCGACGGTGCGGGTACAAAATCCTCATTAGCTTATACTTACTGGAAAGAGACAGGAGATATTTCTGTTTGGCGGGGCATAGCCCAGGACGCTATTATTATGAACCTCGACGACCTGCTTTGCGTTGGCGCAACAGATAACATCCTGTTATCGTCAACCATAGGCCGGAATAAAAACCTGATCCCCGGCGAAGTTATTGCAGCGATAATTAATGGCACCGAAGAAATACTCGCTGAACTAAGGGATGCCGGTATCGGTATTTACTCAACCGGGGGCGAAACGGCTGACGTTGGCGATTTGGTTAGGACCATCATAGTTGATTCGACTGTTACCTGCCGGATGAAACGGACCGATGTAATCTCAAACCACAATATCCGGCCGGGCGATGTGATTGTCGGACTTGCTTCATACGGGCAAGCTAATTATGAAAGCGAATACAACGGCGGTATGGGTTCAAACGGGCTGACATCGGCCAGGCACGATGTTTTCAACAAAACCATTGCTGAAAAATACCCTGAAAGTTATGATTCAGCCATACCTTATGATCTTATATTTTCGGGCTCAAAAAACCTAACGGACCTTATAGCCGTTGGCGACGATCAATATGTTACTGCCGGAAAACTGGTACTATCCCCTACCCGCACTTATGCCCCCATTATTAAAGCAGTATTAGATAATTACAGGGACAAAGTACATGGCATGGTGCATTGCAGTGGCGGCGCACAAACCAAAGTACTGCATTTTATTGATGACCTGCATATCATTAAAAACAACCTGTTCCCGGTGCCGCCTTTGTTTAAACTGATACAGGAAGAATCAAAAACAAGCTGGCACGAAATGTACAAGGTGTTTAATATGGGTCACCGGATGGAATTATATGTTCCTGAAGAAATTGCTGAAGATCTGATCCGTATCTCAGAAAGTTTTGGTGTTGCAGCACAGATCATCGGCCGTGTGGAGATAGCGGAGAAAAAACAGGTGAGCATCCAGTCGGAATATGGCGACTACATCTATAATTAGATTTCATAATCCATTTAAAGCAAAATCGTCAATTTTCGCATTTGACGCCTTTTACTTAGCTTTGGGACAAATTCAAAATGAGGTACCAGATGAAAAATCAAAACATAAAAAATATGTAATCGTTTCATCAGTTTGCATAAGGATTCCGGTTATTGAACAGATAAAAAACGAAAAGCGAAACTGGTAAGGTTGGCGCTAAAAACTTACAAAACACAAATGATCATTTAAAAAACAATATCATCAGAAATATGAACTACGATTTAATTGTTATAGGTTCCGGGCCGGGCGGTTATGTGGCTGCTATCCGTGCTTCACAGTTGGGTTTAAAAACCGTGATAGTTGAAAAAGAATCACTGGGTGGCATTTGCCTCAACTGGGGTTGTATCCCTACCAAAGCATTGTTAAAAAGCGCGGAGGTATTCGGATATATTAACCATGCTGCAGATTATGGCATTACAGTGGGCAGCAGTGAAGTTGATTTTGAAGCAACTGTGAAAAGAAGCCGTGGTGTAGCCGATGGCATGAGCAAAGGCGTTCAGTTTTTAATGAAAAAAAATAAAATTGATGTTGTAATCGGTACCGGCAAATTAAAAGGCAAAGGAACTGTGGAAGTAACAGCCCATAACGGTGATGTGCAACAGCTTACAGCAAAACATATTATTTTAGCAACAGGCGGCCGTTCGCGCGAGTTACCAAACCTTAAGCAGGACAATAAAAAGGTGATTGGTTACCGTCAGGCTATGGTACTGCCTAAAAAACCCGCATCTATGGTTGTCGTTGGTTCGGGCGCTATCGGGATTGAATTTGCCTATTTATATAATGTTTTCGGCACCAAAGTTACCGTTGTTGAATTTTTAGATAACATTGTTCCGCTTGAGGACGAGGAAGTTTCAAAACAGTTAGCCCGCATTCTGAAAAAGCAGGGGATCAATATTATGACGAGCTCAAATGTTGAATCCGTTGATACCAGCGGTGAGCTTTGCAAGGTGCAGGTAAAAACCGCAACAGGAACCGAAATACTGGAGGCGGAAATCGTTTTGTCAGCCGTAGGTATTTCAACCAATATTGAAGGGATCGGCCTGGAAGAAACCGGTGTAAAAACAGATAAAGGTAAAGTTGTTGTTGACGACTTTTACCGTACCAATATTGAAGGCATTTATGCCATAGGCGATATAGTTAAAGGTCAGGCCCTGGCGCATGTGGCTTCGGCGGAAGGCATTACCTGTGTTGAGAAAATTGCAGGCTTAAACCCCCAGCCAATAAACTATAACAATATCCCCGGCTGTACCTATTGCTCGCCCGAAGTTGCTTCGGTTGGTTATACCGAAAAAGGGGCTAAAGCAGCCGGTTATGAGATCAAAGTAGGCAAATTCCCGTTCTCAGCTTCTGGTAAAGCGAGCGCTGCCGGTGCTAAAGAAGGTTTTGTTAAATTGATATTTGACGCCAAATACGGCGAGTTTTTAGGCGCGCACATGATTGGCCATAATGTTACTGAAATGCTTGCCGAATGTGTTGTTGCACGTAAACTGGAAGCAACAGGCCACGAGATGATAAAATCAATCCACCCGCATCCTACAATGAGCGAAGCTATAATGGAAGCTGCCGCCGATACTTACGGCGAGGTGATACATTTGTAGTTCATGGTTCATAGCCAAAAAGGAAAGACTTACGAAGTTTTGAAAACTTCGTAAGTCTGTTTCTCAAATATGAACTATCAACTAAATCATCTTCGAAAACAAATCCCATAAAACAATCCCGGCGGATACTACGATATTAAATGAGTGTTTGGTGCCGAACTGTGGAATCTCAATACAGCCATCAATAACGTTCATCACTTCATCGCTTACGCCATTTACTTCGTTCCCAAATATCAGGGCGTACTTTTCACCTGCACTTATTTTAAAGTCCTGTAGCATGGTGCTGTTTTCAGCCTGTTCAACTGCGATTATGCGGTAGCCTTTCGCCCGCAATTGTTCTATTGCCTGCAAAGGGGTAGTATAATACTCCCAGTTAATGGATTGTGCGGCGCCAAGAGCGGTTTTTTCAATTTCGCGATGGGGAGGCTGGGCAGTAATCCCGCATAAGCAAATCTTTTCCACTGCAAAACCATCGGCTGTGCGAAAGATTGAGCCAATATTATGCATGCTCCGCACATTGTCAAGTACAACAACAAGCGGCAGTTTCGCTCCTGCCTTAAATTCAGCAACCGTTGCACGGTTTAATTCGTCGAGTTTTAGTTTACGCATTTATTTTAGAGGTTAGAGGCTGGAGATTAGAGGTTAGTTTGGATCGGTGATTTACGGCTGGAGATTAGAAGCCCGTTTGAGAAATTAGCGCTTTTCCTTTATTTCAGACCATCCCGACTTCAGGACTAAAAAAAAACTAATCTCCGATCTCTAACCTCTGATCATTGCTCCCGCCAACACCCCTACCCCATCGCCAATCAACGAACTATACACCGATGGTGCATAACCTATTTTATCTTTGTAAAACGCTATAACGTTCTGGCGGAAGCTACCGAAAGCGCTTTCCTTAACCAGCGCTATCGCGCAGCCGCCAAACCCTGCCCCGGTCATACGGGCGCCGGCTACGTTAGCATCTGTTTTACAGTATTCAGCAATGGCATCCAGTTCTTTGCCGCTAACTTCATACAAATCACGTAAGGAATCGTGCGAGGCGTACATAAGGCGGCCAAATTCAGCCAGGTTATTGTTGCTAAGGGCGACAGCAGCTAATTTAACGCGGTCATTTTCTTCAACAACATGCCTTGCCCGTTTTAGTAACAGTTCATCCGTAATCAAATGGCTGTACCTGTTAAAGGTAGCAGTATCAATATCGCAAAGATAATTAATATCCAATTCCTGCTTTAAAGATGTTAAGGCCGACTGACATTCGCTTACCCTTTCATTATATTTTGATTCGGCCAGTTTACGTGGCTTGTTGGTATTAATAATGGCTAAAATATATTCGCCCAGGTTACTGTCAACTGCCTGGTAGTCGAGCGTATCGCAATTTAGCATTAAAGCTTTGTTTTTTTCGCCAAAGGCCACCGCAAACTGGTCCATAATGCCACAGTTTACACCGATGAAATTATTTTCAACCGATTTGGATAATTTCACCAGTTCGAGTTTGGAATAACCGCAATCCAGCAAATTATTTAATGCAAAAGCAGTAACCACCTCAATAGAAGCCGATGACGACAGGCCGGAGCTTATAGGGATGTCACCGTAAAAAAGCATATCCAGTCCATGCGATGGGTGTCCGTCTTTTAAAAAAAATTCAATTACGCCAAGCGGGTAGTTAAACCAGCTCCCTCCTGTTTTTGTATATGCCGATTGAAGCGGAATATCAAGTTTATCGTCAAAATTTAAACTTCTGAACCGTAACAGGCCCTCTTCATTTGGCGATACCAGCAGGTAGGTGCCAAAAGTGATGGCGCAGGGCATTACCAAACCACCGTTATAGTCGATATGCTCACCTATCAGGTTCACGCGCCCCGGTGAAAAAAAGGCATTTTCAGCTTCTTTATTATAAATTTTACTAAACTCTTTGTACAGTGTGCTCTTCATTCGTATAATTTAAAGGTTGTAGAAAAGACAAATATTAGGAAAAAATGTCTAATATACATTTATTTTTTTCTTCATTTTCAATCCGGCTTTATAACAAGCGTTTAAACATCTGCTATCCTATGATCTCCAGTCTCTAATCTCCACCTACCTCACCTGGTAGCGCAAAACATAACGCCCGATATTGCCGTCGCTGTCAATGCCTTCTATTACGGCACGGTATATCCCTTTGCCATCTGCATTGTAAAAATCAAATGAGGTATTCCCGTTCTTATCAGTAATAATATCAGGGTTCCAGTAAATCATACTGCGCAAGTCTGCGCCCTGCTCCATTGCATTTTGCTGAATATCGTACTTTGGTGTATAAAACATACGTGCCCTGTAAAATCCTTTAGGCATAATGGTTACAGTACTGCTTTGTACAGTTTCAGCAGGCAAATTATTATTGTCTTCTTTTGGCGTAAAACTACCGCTTTTTGTGGTTATAGATACGATGCCGTTGGTGCCATAACGGTTGTTAATTCCGCTAACACCGTCAGTTAAATATATCTCCATCGACTCGATATCTTTGGTATCCATACTTACAAGATATGGGTAGTCAACAGACAGCCCATTCACAAAGAACTGAACAGGCCTTTTATCCCCGGCATCGTATGCCTTTTTAATGTAAAAATTATTATCCATGTGCCATAACCCAAAAGCCCGGCCTTCAATACAGCTCATTATATCAAAACTACAAAATTTTAACTGTTCTGCGGTTATCGTCTGATCTGTCATTACACTCAAACCGCTTAAAGCAGAATAACTTTCGTGGCTTACTATTTTTGTCGATTTGATTACAACTTCTTTCAGAACGTGTAAGCTTTCTAATTGCTTTTTACTATTTTGTAGATAAACATCAAGTGTACTGTCTATATTACTGATCGCGTTGGGGTCATAAATTTTTTTTGTAACCGGCTGAAATGGCTGAACATCCGTAACTATCACTAGGTTGCTATTTTTCGCATTGCTCCTGGCGCTCAAAATCACTTTGGTTGAATCAAATATTGAAACATTTGAAAAAGAAAAACGGCCGTCTGCATCGGTCATACCATTTACTGAAATATGCCTGTCAGGTATCTTTAAATTTATTATTCCCCTGTAAACCGGCAAACCTGAGATGGTTCGCAGCGTCCCTGAAACAACGATCCCTTTTTCCGGCAAAAATGTAGCCGGGGGATATTTTCCAGCCAGTATATCGGTATAGGAAAACCGGTGATACCCTTGCGTTAGCATCAGTATATCCAGGTTGGCAAGTTTTTCATCATCCGGGTGATTGAAATAGTAATTTGGCTGCTCAATATAGCCCCGGAGATCAGAGGTAAGCAACAGGCTGCTTAATATGGTAGTTTCGGCATTTTCATCAAAGGGGATCTTTGTTTCATCAATTACTGCTACAGAAAAGGTTCCCTGCACGGGCAATGTTTTATTTTTTGACGAAACGGTCATCGTCACCTTTTGTTTAGCTTTGTAAGCTGTTTGAACCGTGTTTAACGAAAGGTTCAGCGTATCATTATGTTGAATAAACACCAGGCGTTCGCTCAATGGTTCCCCGTTCGCGGCCATCAGGGTTACCTGTAGTATTCCTGTCGGGAATTTACTTTTGGGGACTGATCCTTTATACACGAGGCTTTGCAATGCAGCCAGGCCAGTATAATAAATAGTGCCTCCGCTTTGCGCTATAATATAATAGCCCTTATTTTGATATTGCTTAAAATAAGCTTCATTGGTGGCTATCTTAATATCCAGGTTATCCGGATCCCTGTTGTTGACCGAAAGGTTTATTCCGCCTGACCGTATATTCGGCAAATCATAGGTGTTTTTTGACCCATCCGGCAAAGTCACAATAGCTTTATAAGTTTTATCATTCTCCGGCAATAATGCAAATACGCCCATTCCGGCATGCTGAGAAGTAAAGGCTGCTACTTCTGTACCTGCATTATCAACCACAGAGCCGGTAACATTAATACTTTTACCATCGGTGTTAATTGCTTTAAATGCTACTTTTGACCTCACCCCGCTTATTAGTTCGCCGCCTTCGGGGAAAAATTGAACGTCGGCAGTTTCAAATACTGGTTTTAACGGAAACGTATTTGCACCTGATTTTCTGCTCCCCAGTTCAATAACCGTATTCAGGCTGGCGGATTCGGGTGAATTTATCAAATTGCCAGCGAAATTAATTATTACAAAACCGTTCTTATCTGTAGTGCCCTTCCCCGAGCTTATTGTCTCATCCTCATTCTGCACTGTCCAGTTAACTTTTTTATCAGCAAAGACATTCCCGGCCCGGTCTTTATAAAGCAACTTCGCCCTTACATCCAGATCCTTGCTTTTTTTGATTTTCGTAAAGGTTATCACAGGGGCGTCCGCGTTGTTATAGGCATCCCCTATACTAATGGTTTTATTAAAAAAATAATCCGGGCCGAAATTGCGCATCCAATTGGTATAGGCCCTTATGTGATAGTTTCCTTGCTTGAAAAATCGCGGCGAAAGCGTTACATCGCCAAAAGCCACACCGTCCCGTGTGGGCAGCCTCAGAGATTTTACCACCGAATCCTGGCTGATCAAATCAACATATATAATATGGCTCAAGCCGGATGGCTGGTGATTGGGGCCTATAGTTAAATAGGCCTTAAACCAGATAGTATCACCAACCGCATAATAGGGTTTATCGAAATGGATATAAACTTTTTCAAAGGGATGTTCGGCAGAAAGTTTCTCCGTTTTTGAAACAATAGCGGTTAAACCAATGCTATCACGCTGGGCCAAAGCGGGCAAGCTAACTGTAATCAATGCAAAAATTGCAAATGCAAATTTCTTTAAACCCATAAGTATTTTGTAACATTGAACAAAGGTGGCTAATATATTCATTTAGGCCCATATCGCTAAGCTTAGCTTATGCCTTTAACAATATTTTTACTAATAACAGACCAGGAAAATATTTTCTATATTTATAATCCAATGCTTTTTATCCGGGTATTGATAATTCATTAAAAATCAGGCAAACATTATGCCTGCAGGTATTGTATTGATGGATACAGCCAGGGTTACTTGTTTAATATCACACCTCTAAGATGAAGAAAAAGGAAGAATCAAAACACCTCGGAAAAGAATGGGAAGAAATGAGCATTCATTTAAATAGTTTTTTAGAAACCGGCGACCAGGAGGAATTGCACAGGTTCAGGGTGCAGGTAAAAAAAATCAGGGCGATGTTAAGCCTTATTGAGGATGCATCCGGCGAACATGCCTTTTTAAAGAATTTTAAGCCAGTGAAGAAGGTTTTTAAATATGCGGGCAATATTCGCGATGCGCATACAACGCTTCAATTAGCGGCACACTATGGCATAAAAAATGAGGCTTTTGAATCGGGCGGGCTAAAGATAATTGAAGAGGGGATAATTGAATTTCAGCATAAAGGGAAAAAGTTCATCAAAAATATAAAACATGCCTGCAGGCAGATCAATGACCAACTGCCGGGAATTGATAACGATGGGATAGCTGAATATTATGACAAACAATTACGGCAAATTGCAACAAACCTGGCGGTAGCAGGCTTTACAGAGGATATGCATACAAACCGAAAGCTGATAAAAACCCTGGTTTACAATCATAAGCTGGCGGAAAAAGCCCTGCCAGGCCATTTTCCCTATAATATTAGCTACCTCGATAAATTACAGGACACCATCGGAAAATGGCATGATAATATTGTTGCCGCCCAATTGTTTTTATCACCCGAATTGAATGACAAACCTATTGCCGCCAAAATACGAAGGAAAAATGCGGCGATAAAACGAAATATAACATTGCTTACAGAAGATTTCCTGAACAAAGCGACGACAGTTGAGGAAGCAGAAAAAACAAATTAAATAATTTTCACCCGGACAGGCATTGACGCCTCACCCAACCCTCTCCAAAGGAGAGGGCTTAAAAAAAGAGCGCAGTTAAAGTCCTCTCCTTTGGAGAGGATTTAGGTGAGGCGAAATGCATGTTAAAAAACATAAATATATGGGTCTTGAAATTGAGCGGAAGTTTTTGGTTGACCATGAAAAATGGCGGCAGGTAGTAAAACCTGCGGGAACAAATTTCAGGCAGGGCTATTTATTAAATGATGACAAACGGACAATCAGGATAAGGGTAACCGGTGAACAGGGTTTTATTACGATCAAAGGCGCTACTTCGGGGATAACCCGTAGGGAATATGAATATAAAATACCGGTAAAAGAGGGTATTGAGCTGCTGGATGCTTTTGCAGTGTCGGAAGTAGAAAAAACACGCTACCGTATAGAGTTTGCCGGAAAAATTTGGGAAGTGGACGAATTTGCTGGCGACAACGCAGGCCTCATAATGGCAGAAATTGAATTGGACAACGAAACTGAAACCTTTGCAATACCACCATGGGTTACACTCGAAGTAAGCGATGACGCGAGGTATTATAACTCAAACCTTTCTATAAATCCTTTTAAAAAGTGGTGAGTGGTGAGTTAAATGCCATAGAATACCCAATCAACAAATATTCACTACTCACTCCTCACCACTCACGATTCACCGCTCGCTTAAATCGCAAAGCGGCAACGACAAAAGGCAATCGTTTGCTGCATCATCAGCCGTTTTAACATATTTATTGCCTTTGGGGCAAATTGCAGGGACAAGTAAAATCTTATTGCCGTGCTCATCAATAATATAGGCTTCGCCGTCCTCGTCCTTTATCCAATCGTGTATTTTTGTTCTGTCGGTTATCCCTTTAACGTTTATCCTTTCGTTCACCCATTCCAAATAATCAATTGCTATATAAGGGTTCTCATATTTGCCCTTATCTTTTTTAATGCAAAGTACACGTACAGCCATTTTAATAGTGTTTTGTTAATTAGGTGACGTAAAATTAAATCAAAACTATTATTGGGGCTATAGTATTTTCACCGTATTTGATACGTAAAACTACGTGACTTTTGGGGGCCTGTAAATGCTTATTTAGATAGAAATTTAGATTTAAGAAGTTTTGAAACGGCAAAGAGCCCTCAAAGAGGCCTTTGAAAACAAACAACTCCGAATTAAACTTCGTAAGTCAACTCTCTACAAAGATTTCAAAAAAGGCGAATTCTCCAGCATCAGCCTGAAATTGCCGGGGCTAACAATGTCATTGTGTTCTTTAAGGCTGTGTATATAAATTAATGGAAACTGCCGGTACATTTCGGGTTTCAGGTCCTTTTCCTCCACCATAAAATAACTGATTTTAGCTGTATCGAGCAATTTATTCATCCTTTCACTTTCTTCCTTTGGCCCCTCCCCGAAATTGGTATATAAATGGATAAAACGGTGTTTGCTATCCGCCCTGATCCAGTCCATATATATTTCCGTTTCGCTATATAAAGCATCAAAAAGCATCGCTTCATCAACCGGCAATTGACCATTTTTAATTATCCGCGCCATTACGCGGTAGGCGCCGCTATGCCCACCCAGCAAAATATGCCCGTAGGTGCAGTTTCCCGGAATTATCTTCCTGGCACTTAGTCCGTTCAATACATCACCCACAAGAGCCCTGAACACACCCGGATTCTCCAATTTGCCGCCATAACTGTCGGGGGCGTTATAGGCAGTTTCTGCCAAAACCAGTACCGCATTGCGTTTTGATGCAATGAATTGCCTGGTAAGCTCATACCTTATTGCCGCGCTATCCACATGGTTGCCCCAGCCATGAAACCAAAAAATAAAGTCAACCTTCTTTTTTACATCCAGTTTTTTGGGGGCGATGATCAGCACGGTGCTGTCCTGGTAGTGTTCGCGGGCTGTATATAGTTTACCATCGTAAAGATGTCCTTTTGCACGGCCGGTATCAGGGAACGAAGTATGGGTTGAATAGATATGAAAAGTAAGGGCACCGGGGATATCCTGCGCCGATGAAGCTGTACAGGCAGCCAGCATTAAACATAGAATAAGCAGGTACGATTTCATATAGCTTGAAATTAGTTTTTTTAGCAGGATAAAGATGCTATTTTTTGGTCGGAATATTATTTTTAAGATAGCGCTCCCTGATTATTAATGTCAATTATAATTTACACTCCAGTTAACCAAATTATCTCCGGTTGAAAACAGAGTAATTTTCCTCATGTCCCCGTCCTTTTCATTTGTTACCAACGTGGCGTTTTTTACGGTGATATCCCTAAAACCAGAGCCCTTATTTTCATGGATATAAATAACATAACTATCGCTGGCAACCACGTTGCTGATACCCGATAGGCTGTTGTTTTACCATTGCAGGTCTGTCAACTCAAGCCCGCCGCAGCTGATATGCCTGTTGGTGGCCAGCAATTGGGGGTGGTTCAATTTTTCCCGGAAACAGAATACCTGGCAATTGAAACCTGTGTCAATTTTACCGGGAATGAACTGCTTTTTGTAGGTCCCTTCAAAATGTTTTGTCCAAAACTCAAATACCAGGTATTCTTTGTGCGAAAGTGTAAATTATGAAATTTAAAAAAAACAGGGTTAAACAATATTTTTTCATCAGAAATTTAACAAATTGTGAGGTTTAATTATCAAACTTACAATTTAATTCAAAATGAGAAACGTTTATTTTTTGTTTGAATTTGAATTTTTTCGAAAGTAAAAATCAAAAAAACAAAATAGAAAAAGATATATTATCAAATTTAAATAAAAACATATATTTTATTAACAATTTGGCAATTTTGAAATAAAAAAATATTATAGTTTTTAGAAATACGTAAAAATTTTGAGAAATTTTTAATTTAAAGCCACAATCAGTAACTTCGTAGTTGCACCGTTTAAAAAAACGGTTTATTTTACAATGCAACAAGACGAAAGCCGACAGGGCCTCTACAGGCCGGAATTTGAACACGACTCGTGCGGAACAGGGTTTATAACTAACATTAACGGCCATAAATCCAACCAAATAATTGATGATGCGCTCACTATGCTCGAAAATATGGAGCACCGCGGCGCATGCGGATGTGACCCTGAAACCGGCGACGGTGCAGGTATATTGATACAATTGCCCCATGAGTTTTTAATGGAAGAATGCTCCGAACTGGAGATAAGTTTGCCGGAACCAGGCGAATACGGAGTTGGGATGATCTTCTTCCCGAAAGAATCAGCCTTAAAGAAGGCATGCCGTATAGTGATAACCAATGCCATTGAAAAACTTGGCTTGCATAAATTGGGTTACCGTAAATTATCAGTTAACTCGTCTGTGTTAGGTGAAACTGCCCGTAAGGCGGAACCGGATGTTGAACAGCTTTTTATTCAGCGCCCGCACCATATTACCAATGCCGATGATTTTGAACGCAAGCTTTATATATTAAGGCGTTATATCAACAAAACAATTACCGAAACCATACCGGCTGCCGGCGAACATTTTTATTTCACTTCATTATCCTGTAAAACAATTGTTTACAAAGGGCAGGTAACCACCTACCAGTTACGCCAGTATTTTAACGACCTTACTGATCTGCGTATGGCGTCAGGCTTTGCCATGATCCATTCGCGTTTCTCAACCAATACTTTTCCATCGTGGAAACTGGCGCAGCCATTCCGCCTCATCGCCCATAACGGGGAGATCAATACTTTAACAGGTAATTTAAACTGGTTTTATTCGGGCCTGAAATCTTATGCATCCTCTTACTTCACCCACGAAGAAATGGAGATGCTGCTGCCTGTGATCGATAATAACCAGTCGGACTCTGCCTGCCTTGATAATATCATCGAAATATTACTGCACAGCGGCCGTTCATTGCCGCATGTGATGATGATGCTGGTGCCCGAAGCATGGGACGGCAACGAGCAAATGGACCCGATAAAAAAGGCTTTCTATGAGTTCCATGCCGCGTTAATAGAGCCCTGGGATGGTCCGGCCGCCATAACTTTTACCGACGGAAAACTGATCGGCGCATTGCTTGACAGGAACGGATTGCGCCCGTTGCGCTTTGTGATCACTACCGATGGCCGGGTTATTGCCGCTTCGGAAGCGGGTGTATTAAACATCGACGAAAAATTAGTAGCACGCAAGGGCCGTTTACAGCCCGGCAAAATGCTGCTGATAGATACCGAAGAAGGGAAGATCATTACTGATGATGAGATAAAACACCAGATAGCATCGCGCCAGCCTTATGGCCGCTGGCTGGAAAATTATAAAATACAGCTTGGCGAACTTGCCGAGCCGCGTTTGGCATTTGCCGATCTGTCCGAAGATTCGGTTTACCGTTACCAGCAGGTTTTCGGCTATAGCCGCGAGGATATCGACACTATTATTAAACCAATGGCGCTTGAGGGCAAAGAGCCCATCGGCTCTATGGGTACTGATGTGCCGCTGGCTATATTGTCTGACAAGCCGCAGCATTTATCCAGTTATTTTAAACAATTTTTTGCGCAGGTAACTAACCCCCCTATCGACCCGATACGCGAACGATTGGTGATGAGCCTTTCTACCTTTATCGGTAACAACGGCAACCTGCTCGATGAAGATAAAATGCACTGCCATTGCGTGGTATTAAAACACCCGATATTAAAAAATCACCAGCTGGAAAAGCTGCGGAGTATAGATACCGGGATGTTCCATGCCAAAACGCTGCAAACCTATTATAATGCCGACGGGATGCCCAGTAGTATGGAAAGAGGTATTGCAAGGTTGTGCCGCTACGCTGAGGATTCTGTTGATGATGGTTTCGAAGTAATAATACTATCTGACCGTGCCATCGACTCGGAGCACGCGCCAATACCGTCATTGCTGGCTGTATCAGCGGTACATCACCATTTGATCAGGACAGGCCGACGCGGCGCCGTAGGTTTAGTTGTGGAGACAGGCGATACCTGGGAAGTACATCATTTTGCTTGTTTGCTTGCTTTTGGCGCCACCGCCATCAATCCTTATCTCGCCCTGTCAACCATAGAAACACTGAAGAATAACGGCAGCCTTGAAACTGACCTCGATATTAAGAAACTTCGGAATAACTATGTTAAATCGGTTAACGACGGTTTGCTGAAGATCTTCTCAAAAATGGGTATTTCCACGCTGCAATCTTACCATGGTTCGCAGGTTTTTGAAATATTAGGGCTTAACCAGTCTGTAGTGGATAAATATTTTACAGGCGCTGTAACCCGCATTGGCGGTTTGGGGCTTGATGAGATAGCACGCGAATCGCTTTGCAAGCACAAAGTCGGTTTTGGTGGCTCAAAATCAGGCCTGCATTTATTGCCCGAAGGCGGTATTTACCAATGGAAACGCCGCGGGGAATCGCACCTGTTTAATCCTACTACAGTCCACTTGCTGCAGCACGCCACCCGCAGTAATGATTATAATGTATATAAAAACTACGCAAAAGAAATAAACGAGCAAACCGAAAAGCATTTCACCATAAGGGGATTGCTTGACTTTGCCCACCACCGCGAGCCGATAAGTTTGGATGAGGTTGAACCGGCAGAAAACATTATGAAACGCTTTGCCACAGGCGCCATGTCATTCGGTTCTATTTCGCACGAGGCACACAGCACAATGGCTATTGCTATGAACCGCATCGGCGGCAAAAGCAATACCGGCGAAGGCGGCGAGGACGAAATGAGGTACAAGCCGCTGCCAAACGGCGATTCCATGCGTTCGGCTATCAAGCAGGTTGCTTCGGGACGTTTCGGGGTAACTTCAAATTATTTGACCAATGCCGATGAGCTGCAAATAAAAATGGCCCAGGGTGCAAAACCCGGCGAAGGCGGTCAGCTGCCCGGCGATAAAGTGGACGACTGGATTGCAAAAACAAGGCACTCCACACCCGGCGTTGGTTTAATATCGCCGCCGCCGCACCATGATATTTACTCGATTGAAGACTTAGCACAACTCATATTCGACCTTAAAAATGCTAACCGCGCTGCGCGTATCAATGTAAAACTGGTTTCAAAAGCCGGGGTTGGCACCATTGCTGCCGGGGTTGCCAAAGCCCATGCCGACGTTATCCTGATTGCAGGGTACGACGGCGGTACGGGCGCATCGCCCATCAGTTCCATAAAACATGCAGGCCTGCCATGGGAACTTGGTTTAACCGAAGCGCACCAGACACTGGTACGCAATAAACTGCGCAGCCGTGTTGTTTTACAAACTGACGGTCAACTAAAAACAGGGCGTGATTTGGCCATTGCCTGTTTGATGGGCGCCGAAGAATGGGGTGTTGCCACTGCGGCGCTTGTTGCCGGCGGCTGTATTATGATGCGCAAATGCCACCTGAATACCTGCCCTGTGGGCGTTGCCACACAGGATAAAGAACTAAGAAAACTATTCTCGGGCAAGCCGGAACATATCGTTAACCTCTTCCGCTTTATGGCCGAGGAATTGCGTGAGATTATGGCCGAACTTGGTTTCCATACAATAAATGAAATGGTTGGCCGTGTCCAGTTTTTAAAGGTTAAGGATAACCTGAAAAGCTGGAAAGCTAAAAAGATAGATCTTACAGGCATATTGCATCCGGTAAATAATCCAAAGGATGTAACGCTTTATAACAGCGAAAAACAAGATCACGGCCTGGATAATATCCTCGACTGGCGATTGCTTGAAGCTGCACAACCTGCGCTGCTGGATAAAACCCCTGTGTTCGCCACCTTTGATGTAAGGAATGTTGACCGTACCATCGGTACTTTATTATCCAACGAAATTTCGAAGCAGTATGGTTCGCCGGGCTTGCCCGATAACACCATCAACTTTAAATTCAAAGGTTCGGCGGGGCAAAGCTTCGGTGCTTTCGCTACCAAAGGTATTTCCTTTGAACTGGAAGGCGAAGCCAATGATTATGTAGGAAAAGGCTTATCAGGGGCGCAACTGGCTATCTACCCGTCAGAAAGGGCAACGTTTACGCCAGAAGAAAATATCATCATCGGCAACGTGGCGCTTTATGGCGCAACTTCGGGCGAGGTATTTATCCGTGGTATGGCCGGCGAACGTTTTGCCGTACGTAACTCGGGCGCTACCACTGTTGTTGAAGGTATAGGCGATCATGGTTGCGAGTACATGACAGGCGGTCGTGCACTGATATTGGGCGAAACAGGCCGCAATTTTGCAGCAGGTATGAGCGGCGGTATAGCCTGGGTATATAACCCTGACAATACCTTCAGCGAAAACTGCAATACCGAAATGGTTGACCTCGATCCGCTATCGATAAAAGACGAGGAACAGATCATCGCTTTATTGCGCAAGCACGTACATTTAACCGGCAGTGAGGTAGCGCAACAACTACTGGCCGACTGGAAAAAAGCAGCTTCGCAATTTGTGAAGGTGTATCCGAAAGAGTATAAAAAAGTTTTAGAGAAATTAGAATATCAAACTATTGGCTAATGGGAAAACCAACAGGGTTTAAGGAGTTCAACAGGGAGCTTCCTGAAAAGGAACCGGCTACAGAACGTGTAAAAAATTATAATGAGTTTGTTCACTTATACAGTGATGAAAAACTGAACCAGCAATCGGCGCGCTGCATGAATTGCGGCATACCGTTTTGTCACGCGGGTTGCCCGCTGGGTAATATCATCCCTGAGTTTAATGATGCTGTGTATCGCCAAAAATGGGAAGAAGCGTACAATATTTTATCGTCAACCAATAATTTCCCTGAATTTACCGGCAGGATCTGCCCGGCGCCATGCGAATCGGCATGTGTTTTAGGGATCAACAAACCGGCAGTAGCTATTGAAGAAATTGAAAAGCATATTATCGAGATAGCTTATCAGAAAAATCTGGTAAAACCGGTAGCACCGCTGATAAAATCAGGTAAAAAGGTGGCGGTAGTGGGTTCCGGCCCTGCGGGGCTGGCAGCGGCTGCGCAATTGAGCAAAGCGGGTCATTCGGTAACCGTTTACGAACGTGACGACCGTCCGGGTGGTTTGCTGCGTTACGGTATCCCCGATTTTAAGCTGGAAAAATGGGTTATCGACCGCCGCGTTGAAGTAATGCAAAAAGATGGCATCGTATTCAAATGCAATACCGAGGTAGGCAAAGATATTGCTGCCGATGACCTGGTACGCAGCCATGATGCTGTTATACTGGCAGGTGGTTCAACCATTCCGCGTAACCTGCCTATCCCCGGCAGGGAACTGAAAGGCATCCACTTTGCGATGGATTTTTTAAAGCAGCAAAACAAACGCGTAAGCGGTATCAAATTTGATCAGGAAGACATTTTAGCCGCCGGCAAGGATGTGATAGTAATTGGCGGCGGTGATACCGGCTCGGATTGCGTGGGTACCTCAAACCGCCAGGGTGCAAAGTCGATCAAACAATTTGAGGTAATGAGCCAGCCGCCTGAACAGCGTACCGCACACATGCCATGGCCAACCTACCCGATGCTGTTGAAAACCACCAGCAGTCATGAAGAAGGCGCCGACCGTTTTTGGGGCGTTAACAGTGAAGAATTTTTGGGCGACGAAAACGGCAACCTCAGGGCCATCAGGGTGACTGATGTTACCTGGGAACTGGATGTAATGAACCGTCCTATCAAATTTCATAAAGTAGAAGGATCTGAACGCGAAATACCTTGTCAAAGGGTATTCCTGGCGATGGGCTTTTTGTTCCCGCAGCATACCGGCATGATTGAAAGCCTGGGCGTTGAGCTGGACGAGCGTAAAAACGTAAAAGCAAAAGAAGGTATTTACCGCACCAATGTAAGCAAAGTATTTGCCGCCGGCGATATGCGCCGCGGACAATCCCTTGTAGTTTGGGCAATTTCCGAGGGCCGCGAAGCCGCCCGCAAAGTAGATGAGTTTTTAATGGGCCATTCGGTGCTTGAAAGCAAAGATGCGGTGAACCAGTTTGAGCAAGTGTTTTAGGGAAGTTCATAGATCATGGTTCATGGCAGGAAGTCTATAGACCATGGTAGAAAAAGCAATCAATTCAATCAAAATAATGGAAACCGGGTGGCGAAAGTTACCCGGTTTTTTTTAGCCGTTTTGCGTATTTCAAGGCCGAAGTACTTAATATTTATGGTTCTATGCTACTACTACCATAAACTGTTGATTTACAATTAATTAATCAAATTTTTACCACCTTTCGAAGAGCTAAACATATTTAGCCCCATAAAACGCAAAAATTCTTAATGCAAAACACGGATAGCTGCCTGTTATAAGGAACCTCCATTGCAAAAATTGTCCCTGGGATTACCGGATTATATTATTTTTTAACGTGAAATTTTAATGCTATTCTAATCTGCATTTAATATCCTTCTAATTTGTCTTTCATAACTTTGCAGTCAGCCGCTGTAAATTAAGGATTTTGTTCCTCCCGGAAGGCGCGGCTTCCATGTCAACCGGGCAAATTGAATAGTTTAAAAATGGCGCCTGCTGATTCTTTATCAGCCATTAAATGGCAGCCATTTCTTAAAAAATATAATACCCCCGTTTTAATCAATGTTGTTAAAGGCGGTGCGGTTTAAATACCGCACCTGCCCTATACAACATGCCACAATGCTTCCCGTTTTTTATAATTAACAATTTACTATTTACCTGCATTTAGCCTTAAACAAGCTTGTCAGTCATCAAATTAAGACTTATTTCATTATTATTTTGTTATATATATTATAAAATTTCCTAATTTTATATACTTAATACAAAAGCTTCATAAGGCTGACCAATTAAATCTACCCGTTTTAATTTCAATAAAAAGTTCAGCTTTTGGCTTTACACGTTAATCCACATTATTGATAAATTAAAAACAAAAAGCCATGAAAAAAATCATTCTACTAAGCGCTTGCCTTATAGTGGCATCGCGGTTACTTGCACAGGATTGTACACATTACATGTACATGCAAAAAAATAAAACCATTGAGATGACTTCTACTAATGATAAAGGGGATGTTACCTATAAATCAGTGACGAAGGTGTCGGATGTAAATACAGAAAACGGGGTAACTACGGCAAACGTCCTGTCGGAAACCTATGATAAGAACGGGAAGTTGCTGGGTTCATCCAATATGACTTACAAATGTGATGGCGGTGTAATGATGATGGATATGAGCTTCAATTCTCCGCAACAGTCCCAGCAAAATCCAAAAATGAATGTTAAAGTAATAAACAGCACTTATATGGAGTATCCTGCCGGGATGCAGGTGGGGGACCATTTAAAAGACGCCACAACGCAAATGGAATCGACGATGAGTAACGGCATGACTGGTGTCACCACTATTCACACCACCGACAGGATGGTAGTGGCGAAAGAAACGGTTACTACACCTGCCGGAAGTTGGGAATGCTTTAAAATAACCTATAAAACTACTTCTTCCATGGCATTTAAAGGTGCCAATGCAGATACCTTAAACAGCGCCATGAGCGCAATGGACAAGATGAGAGCGAAATTAGGCAATCTTGGACCCAAAATGCCGGCTAATACCACTGAAAGTGCAGTGTGGTATGCGCCTAACTTTGGCATGATAAAATACCAGGGCAGAAACTTTACTGTTGAGTTAACAGCCATAAGGTAGCCTCATAAACCGGCAGGGCAAAAGTTGATTTTTGTTAGGCCCGGGTGTTTTTTTAAGATTGATGTTTGAAAACAACAAGCTGGTACAGGTTGTGCCAATAGAAAAATCGTGATCGCTTTTATAAATCGGATCAATAAAGGGAAGACGGTTCGGATTGCCCGCGCCGGGCGGCGAATTGTTATTTCGCAAATTACCATATAACGATTTGTGAATATTATCTATATCTTCGGAACCTGAATTTGTTATCAAACATTTAAGATCTGGTTTTATTTCCGGTGAAAACCCCAAAAACTGCATCAGGATTTGTGTTTCGGAGAAAAATTAACATTTTTTAAGAATTTATATGGATACTAATGCAATCCTTTATACGTTTGCATAACCGGCGGTTTTACACCGGGGCAATATTACTAACATAAAAAACAAAATACCTGCACTATAACATGAAAAAAAACTTTACTATTCTATCCGCAGTTTTAATTACACTTTTCTCTTTAAATGCCAAAGCACAGGATGAAGTAACACAAGCAAAAAGCTATTTGGGCTTAACAGGCGGTTTTTCAACCCCGGCAAGCAATTTTGGTCAAACAAATTACAGCAACAATAGTGCAGGTTTTGCAAAAAAAGGGACTACGCTGGGTTTGGATGCGGGGATATACCTTTATAAGAATTTTGGAATCGGCATAACCTTCTCTTACCAGGACCAGGGCGAACTAACCGGTGCCGATGCACAAAATCTTGCCAATGGCTATCTCGCTTCCTTCGGTAAAGATGAATCTAACGTTACAGCAGTTAACCGCTACCAAAACCTTAACCTGATGGCCGGGCCTCAGTACTCTTTTTTATATAAGAAGTTCACATTGGATCTGAGGGCGTCAGCAGGTCTCATAAAAAGTATTTCAACACCATTCATTGGGGTAGTTTTTAACAATTCAAGCAATTCAGCAACTTACCTTAACCAGCTAAAGTCGGGCGGTATCACTTTTGCTTATGGAGGTAGCGCAGGTGTGCGCTATAGCCTGAGTGATAGCTGGGATATTGGTTTAAAATGCAATTATATCAATTCAAACGGGATAAAAATTGAGAACTCGGGCCCTGCTTATACCGGGGTGGGCCGTTATCAAACCAAACTGCCTATTACTGAGATTCAAACGACGCTGGGAATTTCCCTTAAATTCTAAGTTATTAAAATTGTAAAATAAAGGCCTTTAAGATCACACTTAAAGGCCTTTTACCTCCTACTTTGGTAATGCAAAACAAACATAACTATCGCCCGATTTGCTGCCGATTTTGCCGCCGCCACAGGCTATGACCAGGTATTGTTTGCCATCTATCGAATAAGTTGCAGGGGTGGCATAACCTGCTGCGGGCAGCTGTGCCTCCCAAACCTGTTTACCTGTTTGCTTATCAAAAGCCCTTATCTTTTCATCTTTGGTTGCAGCAACAAATACCAGCCCCCCTTTGGTTACCAGCGGCCCTCCATAAAGTTCAGTGCCGGTAACAGGTATGCCTTTTTTTGTCAGTTCGGGGTATTCACCCAGGGGAACTTTCCATAAAACTTTGCCCGATGTCAGGTCAACAGCATCAAGCGTACCCCAGGGTGGTTTAATGCCGGGATAACCGTCTTTATCCAAAAACCGGTTATATCCGTTCATAGTATAAGGAATATCATTCAGGGTGCTGGCAGATACAGGCTCTTTTGAAATTACACTTACATCCGAAGCCTTTTCGGGTAATTTCAAAACAAAGGCAAGCAAAGCCTTTTTGTCATTGGCCGTGATCTGTTTAAACGAAGGCATCATATTGCGGCCGCTTTCAACGAACTGCGCTACCTGCTGCTCATTCATCTTTTTTGCTATATTAACCAATGAGGGAAATGAGCTGCCATTTCCCTTTAGCTCGGGGCCATGGCATGCCAGGCAATATTTGTTATAAACAGCATGGCCCATCCCCTGTAAAGTATGCTGATATGTGTTTTTGGGAACATCAATCATTACCTGCGCCCACGGCATTTCACTATTGCTGATATACATAATTTTTGTTTCAGGGTCAACTGCCGCCCCGCCCCATTCGCCGCCGCCATCAAATCCGGGGAATATCCAGCCGCCCTCCTTGCTTGGGGGCGTAAACATGGTATTATATTTCACCATTTTGTATCTTTCCATCATATCCTTATGTGTTTCAGGCGTAAGGTCGGTTACATCTTCAGGCCCGAAATGCTGACGGGCAAAAGGCTGCGGCAGGGATGGGAATGGCTGGGTAGGCCAGGGTTGTTCCCCCCGCAAGGCGTGGGTTGGTACAGGTTTCTCTGCTATCGGGAATATGGGCTTACCATTGGTACGGTCGAACATGAAAATAAAACCATGTTTGGTTATCTGTGCCACTGCATCAATTGTCTTGCCATCATGTATTATGGTTACCAGGTTTGGGTTGGCAGGCAAATCGCGGTCCCACAAATCATGGTGCACTACCTGATAATGCCAGATGTATTTCCCTGTTGCGGCGTCGAGTGCAAGCAAACAATTGGCGAAGAGATCAGGGCCCTTGCGGTGCGCTCCATAAAAATCACCGCCAACCGAACCTGTTGGCACATAAACAATGCCGCGTTTTTCATCCAATGCCATCCCCGCCCAGTTATTGACCGATCCTAATTTTTTCCAGGCTGTACTGTCGGGCCAGGTATTAAATCCAATTTCGCCGGGATGCGGGATGGTATGAAAGATCCAGCGGAGCTTTCCTGTCATCACATCATAAGCCCTGATATGCCCCGGCGCGGCATCTTCCGATTCATCAACCCTCGCGCCCATAATTAACAGGTCTTTAAAAATAACACCCGGCGTAGTGCCTGCAACATAAGAATTTACCTTGCGGCCGAGGTCTTTGGTTAGGTCTAAATAACCACCCTTACCAAAATTAATAATTGGTTGGCCGCTAACCGCGTCAATGGCGTATGTTTTTGAACCGACACTATAAAAAATGCGTTTATTATCCCCGTTTTTATCCGCCCAATAAACTACGCCCCTGCAGATTTTATAATAGGCCATCGGATCAGCTTTTTTTGATGTATCCGTAGATGCTGGGTCAAACCGCCATTTTTGTTCACCGGTAACAGCATCCAGTGCAAACAATTTCAACTTAGGGCTGGTGCCATAAAGTGTACCGTCAACAACTATGGGGTTGCATTGGTTTTGGCTATGGTTGGCCTTATCTTTATCGTTTGTGCTGAATGTCCAGGCAACTTTAAGGTGGTTAATGTTTTTTAAGGTGATCTGGTCATTTGACGAATACCTGTTTCCTTCTTTGGTTCCTGCGTATGTACCCCAGCCGCCATAGCCGGGCGCTGTTACATGTTTTTTACAGGACAGGCCAACCAATGCAGTTATGCACAAAGCCAATGGAAACAGTTTCTTCATGAATTGGATTTATTTTTAACAAGGATTAATGCCTAAATCTAATCAGATTATGTTAAAAATAAAAAATACTTGAATTTGCCGGCTTATTGGAGAAAAAAAACATAGCAAAGCCCTGGCGCCATTTGGCATGGCACCAGGGGACAAAAAAGCAGTTTCCATGTACTTAATTAATGGTTGGGTACCGATGTCGGCAAGTTTTTTAACATCCCTTGCTCATAAGTAGAAACAGCACCCATTACTCTCTTCGATTCGTAAAGTGAAAATTGTGTAAATTTCATAGCTTCAGTAGGGTTCATCGCTATTTTCCTTCGCATAGCTTCAACCTGAGGTTGTATTTCCTTTTCCCTGGCTTTGTATTTTTGATCTAAATCAGCCCTTTTTGCTGCTGCGGCTTTGGAGGTATCAGTTGCTATTGTTTTCAAATTTGTTAAATAATCGGTGATCACGTCATCATACAACGCGCAAATTTTCTTTTCGTCGGGGTCACTTATGTTCAATGAATCCATAACTGAGTTCCCTTTTGAGGATGCCGCTGTTGTTGAATTAGTTGTTGACGTGGTTGTGACTGATGAATCTGAAGTTGAGCCAGAACCGGATCTCCCTTTGCATGAAGCAATAAAAATTGGTATTATCAATAATACACAAAGTTTAAGTGTTATTTGTGCTTTCATAATTTTGAATTGTTTTGGTTGATTTAAACAAAATGAAACAAAAAAAAATCAAATTCATATGGGATATTTTACCTATTTTGAAGCTGATTTGAGTTAAATAAAAAGGCGCATCAATAGAATTATTTGCGATAAGCCATCGGGTTTTTTCTACTAATGCTTCAATTAAAAATGATGGTAAACTCCGTTTGTTTTAGGGCTACCGTTTTTAATGAAAATTCAAAACCATGGTTTACAAGGATTTCCCTTATCAGGAATACATTGATTACTATTTGCAAACTAAGGTCAGTGAAATCAAAAAATCAGTGATCAAAGACATCCCGCAAGGCCTTCTTAGCTGCATGGTACCCGCACATGCCATGCACACCTCCCCCGGGCGGGGTTGAGGACGAACAGATATAAATACCCTTTGCCGAAGTTTTGTAAGGTGACCAGCGCAATACCGGCCTGGTAAACAACTGGCCAATATCAATTACGCCGCCGTTAATATCGCCGCCTATATAATTGGGGTTGTATTCCTCCATTTGGGCTGTATCCATAGTGTGGCGGGCTAAAATGGTTTCTTTAAATCCGGGGGCAAATCGTTCTACCTGGTTTTCAATGGCAGCCGTCATATCTGCTTTTGATCCGTTGGGCACATGGCAATAAGCCCAGGCCGTATGCTTGCCCTCCGGGGCACGGGAAGGGTCAAATACGCTGGGCTGAGACAACAGCACAAAAGGTTTTTCCGGGATGGTTCCATTCCATACCTGCTGTTCGCAAGCTGCAATTTCTTCAAATGTATTACCGATGTGAACAGTACCGGCCCCGCGGCACCCGGTTGCGGTAAATGGTATGGGCGCATCCAGGGCCCAATCTATTTTAAAAACGCCCATCCCGTAACGGTAACGTTCAAGTTGCCATTTATAAAGTGATGAAAAACGGTGCCCGGCTATTTGCAGCAACTGCCGTGGCGTAACATCAAATAAAACCGCATGAGCCGATGGCAGTTGCTCCAATGACTTCACATAATAATTGGTTTCAATCTTCCCGCCAAGGGATACAAAATAAGATGCCAGCGCATTTGCGATCTGGTTTGATCCTCTTTTAGGGATAGGCCAACCTTTTAAATGTGCCGAGGCCATTAAAACCAAAGCGATTGCTGAAGTTGTTAAATTGCTTAATGGCTGTATGGCGTGGGCAGCCATACCCGCAAATAATGCTTTAGCCCCGGGGGTTTTAAACTTTTTTGATAACCAGGTAGCAGATGTTAGGGCGGACAGGCCAAAACGGGCCATCGCCAGCGGATGTTTTGGATAGTGCAAAGGGCCTAATACATCCGGGGCAATGGAAGGCCAATCTTTTACAATCGGCTGCATCAGGTCAAGGTAAGCCTGTTCATCCGTACCCAATAAAAGGGCTGTTTCTTCAAGTGATTTTTTTAAGATTGCCACTGACCCGTTATCAAAAGGGTGCGCGGCTGCAATTTCCGGATAAATGTATTCCAGCCCATGATCACTTAGCGGGAGTGTTTCAAAAAATGGCGATGCAACAGCAAGCGGATGAACGGCGGAGCAAATATCATGAACAAAACCAGGCAAAGTGAGTTCAGCCGAACGCAGGCCCCCGCCAACGGTTTCTTTTCCTTCAATCAGTAAAACAGAAAGGCCCTTTTGCTGCATTAAAATAGCCGCCGCCAAACCATTTGGACCCGAACCGACTACTATTGCATCAAAATCGCGTTTTTCAAGCTGCATTTAAAAATCTGAGTATGCGGTTGGGTGCAAAAATAGAATATCCGCCTTTGAAACATTATGCTGATACTCCGGCAATGCAACCAATTTTTTCCATTCCGGGTCGTTTGAAAAGGTTTCCCAATGTTTATCCCTGTCCTGTTTGCTGTTAAAAGTAGTCATATACATCAGGTTGGGCATGTGGCTTCCGGCTAAAACTTCGGCATAAAATACCGCATTGAAGCCAAGCCTTTTAAAAAGCGCTACTTCGTTGCCATCATTAAACATGTGTACTTTATTCACATTATACGCTTCTGTAGAACTTTCGTAGCTGCGCAATTCGTAAACACGGTCGGTTTTGTTGGCCGATAGTTCAGGAACAGCGGGCTCGGGCATTTTGGGGAATGCTTTTAATACGATTGTTTCCAAACGGGTGTAAAATGCATCGTTATATGCAGCGCCGATATAATCTTTACCGTCGGTAACATATTGCTGATCAGCCTGTAGCTTTCCTTCCACATTTTCCAATTGGGTAAAGGTGCGGAACGGCGTTAAAACATATACCAGTTTACCGGAAGTATCCTGCTGAACAGGTTTAAATACCCCAATATTTTTGATGCCCATCCTGTGCAAAGCAGGCAGATAGGCATTTTGTAAATACTGATCGAGGCGGTCTTCCTGTGACTGCGTTTTTAGATGGTAAATTTTTAGCTGGTAGTAGTATTTTTCAGCAGCACTGGCTGTTTTAAAAGACAAACCAGTTAAAAAGATAAAAAAAACAAGGCATACCAGGGACCGGGATTGAGAGATTAATCGCATAAATTTGTTCTTTAAATATAAAGGCTGAATTTACCTGTTTACTATTATATTTTGTGTAATTTATTGATTACCTATTTGCAGCATCCCCCACAATAACGCCATGAACTATAATCCATGAACTATGAACCGTTAATTTGCTTTCCCCATCTTTCCAACACATCCATAATGTCGGCTATTTTCATCGGTTTACTTAAATAATCGTCCATGCCTGTTTTCAGGCACAGCTCTTTATCTTCAGACATTGCATTGGCTGTCATCGCAATAATTACAGGCTGATGCACCATATTTTCGCGGATAAAACGGGTTGCCTCCAATCCATCCATCTCGGGCATTTGCACATCCATAAATATCATATCATATTTTTTAATGGTCATTGCGCTTAAAGCATCATGCCCATTTACGCTGATATCCGGTTTGTAACCCATTTTCACCAGAATATGAGATGCAAGTTTCTGGTTTACAACATTATCCTCAGCAATTAAAATATTCAATGGATATTGCCTGGCGAAATCTTCAGAAAATTGAGATTTAACCTTGTCGATTTCTTTAATTACGCTGCCTTTTTCTTTTAACTGCCCGGCAATATGCTTAAGGAGTACCTGATGCCGTGTGGGCTTGGTCAGTATACTATTAAATAAATGTGCTTCATTTTTGCTTTGTTCGTTGCCCATTGAACTCAACAGGATAATTGGCATATCGGGGTGTTTTGCTTTGATTTTTTTGGCTAACTGAACACCATCCATTACAGGCATATTCATATCAGAAATAACCAAATCGATTATTTCATCGGATGATAATATTTGTAATGCATCCTCACCTGATTCGGCTAAAACCGGTACAAACTTCCATTGCTTAAGCTGCGTTTCTAATATATCCCTGTTAGTAGCATTGTCATCAACAACTAAAATACGTTTTCCATTTAGCCCGTTGACGTTGAGGTAAACGTAGTTTCGCTGTGCTTTTTGTCCGGCTTTTGATTTGATAGTAAATGAAAATGTCGTCCCAACACCTACTTCACTTTCAACCGTTATTTCACCGCCCATAAGCTTAACAAGTTTTTCACTAATGGCCAGACCAAGGCCTGTGCCCCCGTACTTGCGGGTGGTACTGGAATCGACCTGCGAAAAAGCTTTGAACAGTTTATTTAGTTTATCAGTTGGAATACCAATGCCGGTATCCCTGATGCTAAACTGTAATTCCAAATTTTTACTTTCCTGTTCTACAGTTTTTACGCTGATAAATACCTCTCCCTTATTGGTGAATTTTATAGCGTTACTAACCAAATTGATCAGTATTTGCCGTAACCGTAAAGAGTCACCCACAATTTGAGAAGGTATATTATGCTCAATCTGGTAAACAAGATCAATTTTTGACGCTTTTTCAGCAAAAATATCTAATACACCTTCCACACAATCTCTTAAATCAAAATCCCTTTCTTCCAGTTCCATACTTCCCGATTCTATTTTCGAGAAATCAAGCACATCGTTAATCACACTTAGTAATGCATCGCCGCAAGTTCTAATGGTTTCTGCGTATTCCTGTTGTTCATCTGTAAGCGAGGTATCCGATAACAGGGCCGCCATGCCTATAACACCATTCATTGGCGTACGTATCTCATGGCTCATCATGGCCAGGAAAATACTTTTAGCTTTATTTGCATTTTCGGCATCTTCACGCGCTTTCTCGGCAGCCTTGCGGGATTGCTGCTCTTCAATCGTCATTTTTGCAAGGCTTTCGGTTCGTTCTTCAACCAGCTTTTCAAGGATCAGCTTTTGTGCATTTATACGGGCTATGCGATACCTGAACACGGCGTAAACGCTGCCAATTACAAATAATAATGCCAATGATTTAAACCACCACGTTAACCAGAATGGCGGAACAACAGTGATAAGAAGTTCAGACGCAACCGGCGACCATTGACCGGAAGAATTTTGATACTTTAATTTAAAGGTGTAGTTGCCCGGAGGAATATTGGTATATGAAGCAGTATTCATGTTCCCTACATAATTCCAGTCTTTATCAAATCCTTCTAATATATAGGCGTAATTCTTTTTATTGGGCGATGTAAAATCAAGAGCGGCAAACTCTATTGAAAATACCGATTGTTTATAAGACAAGGTGATTACCTTAGCATAAGAAACGTCTTCCTTTAGCGGAGACGGATCGCTATTGCTTTTTGCAACAGCAAGCTGTTTATTAAATAACCGGAAACCGGTTACTTTAAGCGTTGAAAAACCTACAGGTTTTAATATCTGAGCCGGTGTAAACGAATTAAAACCGTTTATACCGCCAAAATATAAAACTCCGTCATGCGTTTTTAATGCAGAATGGGGTTTAAATTCATCATCCTGCAGGCCATCTTCAGTCGAGAAGTTTTTAAAACTGTTTTTTACAGGATCATATTCGGATAATCCGCCGTTAGTGCTTATCCATAATTTATTATTATTGTCTTCCCTCACCGCATAAATAATGTCGCTGGGCAAACCGTCTTTTTTGGTAAAAATTTTAAAATGCTGTGTTTGAGGATCAAACAAGTCCAAACCGGCAAACGTGCTCAACCATAAATTACCGTTATGGTCCTCAAAAATATCGGTGACCATGTTGTTACTTAAGCTATTATGGGTTTCATCATGCAGAAACCTGGTAAATTTATTTGTTTTACGATTCAGAAGATCAAAGCCGCCGCTATAAGTACCTATCCATAAATTCCCCCTTTTATCCTCCAACCCACAATAAACCATATCGCTGCTCAAACTGCGCGGATCATTGGCATCATATCTAAAATGCTTAAAAGTATTTGTTTTTCGGTCGTATTCGTCTAAACCATTATTGAAACAACTGATCCACGCATTTTTATCCCTGGTAAAAGTTATGTAATAAATATTATCGCCCCCCAGGCTTTTGGGATTTGCAGGATCATGTTTAAAATAGCTGAACTGATGAGTTTTGGGGTTTAGGATACTGATGCCGTCGGCCCAGGCGCCAACCCAAAGATTGCCGTTATCGTCCTGTTTAATGTCTATTACGTAATTGCCCGATATGGTATTTTTCTTTGATGCGTCGTGTTTAAAACTTACAAAAGTGCCTTTTTTAGGGTCGAATTTATTTAAACCTCCCCCGTCCGTCCCTACCCAAATATTATGCCCCGCATCTTCAAACAGATCAAGCACAAAATTATTTGATAAGCTATTGGGTGAAGAATTATGCGTATAATAATTAAAGCTTCGGGTACTTTTTTTGAAAAGGTTAATTCCACTGCTAAAAGCGCCTAACCACATATTCCCTAACCTGTCACGGCAAATTGTATAAATGGAATTACCGTTGACGCTGTTTTTATCAATTTCGTCATGGCCGTAATTATAAAATTTATTTGTCCCTTTTTTCAGGATACTAAGCCCGCCATTTTCGGTGCCAAACCATAAATTTCCATCATCATCCTCGTTAATGCTGTATACATTATTTGCAGCAATACTTTCTGTATTTTTTTCATCATGAATAAAACGGGTAAACTTCTTTTTTACGGGATCAAATAAATTCAAGCCGACACCCTGTGTGCCAACCCAAATATGATGGTTTTTATCCTCAAAAATACTGTATACAGAATTACTCGAAATAGTTTGCGGATCAGCATTATCATGTTCAAACCTGGTAAATGCACCAGTCCTGGTATTTAAAAGGTCCAAGCCGCCGCCTAATGTTCCGATCCATAAATTATGGTTCGAATCTTCAAAGATAGTATGCAGGTTATTATCACTGATGCTATTTGGATTATGGCCGGAATGTAAATAATGGGTAAAACGTTTATTTTTGATATTAAAATAATCTAAACCATCCCTTTCAGTTGCAATCCACAAATTGCCATTGCCGTCCAGCACTAACCTATCATCACTGTTACCCGACAGGCTGTTTTGATCTTTATAATTATGTAAATACCTTGTAAAGCGGTTGTGTTTTAAATCGTATTCATTAATTCCCCCCTCGGTAGCCACCCATAAATTGCCTTTTTTATCCTCAACAATATCCTGTATAAAGTTATTGCTTATAGTATTGCTGTCGTTCGGATCGTTCCTGTAAATGGTGAATTTATAACCGTCGTACATATTTAGTCCGTCCCTGGTACCAATCCACATAAATCCCCGGCTATCCTGGATTATACAGGTGACATTGATTTGCGATAAGCCTTCCGCTGTTCCGATATGCTCAAACTTAGGGCCCGAATTTTGTGAAAAACAAATTACTGAGTCAAATACAAGAATTACTAATATAAAATACCTATAAATTTTCATGGCACGGGATAGTGAGTAAATAAATCAGAAGCCAGTTATAAAAGATTATGACTTCATAATATTGTGTAGAATTTACTAATTTAAAAAAAATTCAATGTTAAAGTTAAAAAAAACTATGGGAAACAACTTGCTTTGCATTTATGTTTCGGCAAAAATAACTTGTTGATAAAATATAGCATTGTTGAGCCTTTTAACACATAGGGCACTGAGAAGCCACAAAGAAAATGGAGAAATAAGATGAAAATCTCTCCTGATGGAAGAAAAATTATATATTGAATCCTATCTCAGCGCTCACTGTGCCTCCTCTGTATCTTTGTGTTAAAATTTGCGAACTATTAGTTATATAGAAGAGATTAGATTTTTGTCCGAAAGTCGGGGAAGTCCGAAAGTCGGGAAGAAAAAAATATTCGGCAGGAAAGGTTTAAGGGAAGAATGACGTCTATTTAGTATGTGCTAATTGCTCAAGTACCTGCATTGCCTTGTCAGCATCTTCTTTCGCAACAAAAATATGATCGTGGTAATAGGCCACAACAACATTACAGCTTATCCCCTCTTTGGCAAGTGTATCTGAAAATGCAGCGGTAAGCCCGACAGCTTCCAGGGATGAATGAACGGTTAGCGTTATCCATGCGGCGATATAGCTGTAATTTAAGTTCAGATTGTCGGCCACTCTTTTCTCCAGGATAAGGGTAAGGCCGTCCTTTTCTTTAAATGAGCCTATACTTTTTGTTTGATCAATTGTTTGCGAAGCATCGACTGTGCAAAAAACGTATTCGCCTTCGTTCAGGATGGGGCGCATGGTTTTTAGTAATGTGCTAATGTTAGTTTCTCCGGCCATACCTGTTTCAAATAAAAAGCCCTGCTGAACTAATCAGCAGGGCTTAAAGGATAATTTATTTAAAGCTTATTGAGCTTCTTCTTCAGATGCTGGTTTTTTTACGGCCTTGCGGGCTTTATTTTCAGCGCCTTCCATTTGCTCTTTTAACTGGGCCAATACGCTCAGATCGCCTAAAGTTGATTTTTCAACCGACTCTTTAACTTTCTTCACTGCATTGCTGGCAGATTTTGCTTCCTTTTTACGGGTTTCAAATTCCTGTACCCTTGCTTCGGCACGGGCTTCTTCCCAGATGCGTGAGTGAGAGATAACGATACGTTTGTTTTCCTTGTTAAATTCAATGATCTTGAACTCAGCAGCTTCTTCAGCTTTTAAGCTCTTGCCATCTTCTTTAACCAGGTGTTTGGTTGGGCAGAAGCCTTCAACACCATAAGGTAATGCAACAATAGCGCCTTTTTCGGTTACTTTGATAACGGTACCTTCATGTATTGAATCAATAGTGAAGATGGTTTCAAATGTATCCCATGGATTTTCTTCCAGTTGTTTGTGGCCTAAGCTTAATTTGCGGTTCTCAACATCAAGCTCTAAAACAATCACGTCTAATTTTTCGCCAACCTTAGTGAATTCATTAGGGTGGTTTACTTTTTTAGACCATGAAAGATCAGAGATGTGTATCAAGCCGTCAATACCGTCTTCCAGTTCAACAAACACACCAAAGTTGGTCATATTTTTAACTGTTGCCAGGTGCTGGGTGCCAACTGAATAACGTGCGGCAGCATTTTGCCATGGATCAGGCGTTAATTGCTTAATGCCTAATGACATTTTGCGCTCGTCGCGATCCAATGTCAATACCTGTGCTTCAACTTCGTCGCCAACTTTCAGGAATTCCTGAGGGTTACGTAAGTTTTGTGACCACGACATTTCTGATACGTGGATCAAACCTTCAACACCAGGGATGATTTCAAGGAATGCGCCATAATCGGCAACGGTAACAATTTTACCTTTAACCTTCGAGCCAATTTGAATTGCTTCGTCAAGACTCTGCCAAGGATGTGGTGTTAATTGTTTTAAGCCAAGGGCAATACGTTTTTTCTCATCATCAAAATCAAGCACAACAACGTTGATTTTTTGATCCAATGATAAAATTTCGCGCGGATGCTCAATACGGCCCCATGAAATATCAGTAATGTGTAATAAACCGTCAACACCGCCAAGGTCAATAAATACACCAAAGTCGGTAATGTTTTTAACGGTTCCTTCAAGTACCTGTCCTTTTTCAAGACGGGCGACAATTTCGGTTTTTTGGTTTTCCAAATCGTCTTCGATCAGCACTTTGTGCGATACCACTACGTTTTTAAACTCGTGGTTGATCTTAACAACTTTGAATTCCATTGTTTTGCCCACATAAACGTCATAATCCCTGATAGGTTTAATGTCGATTTGTGAACCAGGTAAAAAGGCTTCAACGCCCATAATATCTACAATCAAACCACCCTTAGTCCTGCTCTTAACAAAACCAGTGATGATTTCATCATTGTCCAATGCAGAATTAATACGTTCCCATGATTTCTGGGTTTTTGCGCGTTTGCGTGACAACACCAACTGACCGTTAGCATCTTCCTGCGACTCAACAAAAACTTCAACGGTATCACCGATCTTCAGATCAGGTGTATCACGGAATTCAGATACCGATACCAAACCATCAGATTTAAACCCGATGTTCAATACCACATCTTTACTGTTAACATTTACAACCGTACCTGTGATAATTTCGCCTTTGGTGATAGAACTGAAAGTTCCGTCATAAAGTTTTTCTAATTCTTCACGTTCGCTGTCGGTGTAATTGCCGAATTTTTTCTCATCAGCGTCCCAATCGAAATCTTCGGGGGCTGCTGTGATTTTTGATTTGATCTCTTCGATCGAGATTGAATCAGCCTCTGATTCAATAGTTTCTTTTTCTTCGGGAAGTGTAACTACGTCGAGTTCAGCTTCCTTAGCTTTAAGTTCTTTTTCTGCTTCCTGTTTTTTTGCCATTAAATAAATTATCTCCTTTTCCCAATTTTCTAATTGGGACTGCAAAGGTAGGTATATAATTTTATTACAAAAAAATTAATTTGCTGTTAAATGCTGATTTTTAAGGGGATTTGGGGATGAAATCAACATTGGGGGACAATAAAACCAGTAAAACGATAAATGAATGTACTTTTTCCCTTACCTTATTTATCAAACCCCAGCCAGCTTTTGTCCTATCTCATCAAAAATCACCATAAAATTGCCCTTTAAACTATCCCTGTAAGCCATCAATGCATCATTCATCCGCGCTTCATTTTCGGGCGTAAAGGGGGCTTCCCAAACGCGCATGCAGATCCTTTTTAAGGCATAAGCAATTTGTTTGGTTTCGGTATAGCTGTACAGGTAACGGCTTTTTTTAAAGCCTTCGTAAAATTTGAAGAAAATGGCCGTATTCTTTAACCCGGAAAAGGAAAAAAACTCATCCACAACACTTGTTTCGCAGGCGTCAAGACGGTCATAAAATACATCTGCCGTCACTTTTTGGGTAGTAAGCAGCAGGTTGTCCAAAATCAGCTCCAGCGCAATATGCCCTAAAAAAAATGGTTTCACGGGCGAACCCTCTATAGCTGGCAAGAGCTGTTTTTTTAATTGATGTGAATGAGAGCGAAAAAATTCGGACGAGTGAAAATAGCGGTCAATCGCCAGGTGTTTTTTCCATCCGTTTATTATTGAGTTAACGTTGCTATCCCGGTGATGCAATTTTTCGGGATGGATGATGACAGTTTTATCTGCATTTTTTAAAAGATCGGGCAACACCGTACCTAATATAAAGTAGGGGTTAGCTGTATCCCGGTCGAAGTAAAAATGCGATAGAAAATTCATAAACCTTTTTTGCAAAATAGTAAAATTTTAAGATTTCACCGATTTTGAAGAATGATTTCACCGATGTTTTATCATTTCATTATCTTTGCCACTTTTGAAACTGAATATATAATGAACTTTGTTGAAGAATTACGCTGGCGCGGCATGCTGCATGATATAATGCCGGGAACTGAAGAACTGCTGAATAAAGGTATGGTTTCGGGGTATATTGGTTTTGACCCTACTGCCGATTCCCTGCATGTAGGCAGCCTGGCCCAAATTATGAGCCTGATCCACTTTCAGCGTGCGGGGCACAGGCCGTTTGCGCTGGTTGGCGGGGCCACAGGCATGGTGGGCGATCCTTCGGGTAAATCTGCTGAGCGTAATTTGCTGTCGGAAGAGGCTTTGCAGCATAATCTGGATGGCATAAAAAACCAGCTCGAAAAATTTCTTGATTTTGATTGCGGCGCCAACAGCGCCCAAATGGTAAATAATTACGATTGGTTTAAGAATTTCACCTTCCTGAATTTTATCCGGGATGTCGGCAAACATATCACGGTTAATTATATGATGGCCAAAGATTCGGTAAAAAACCGGATCAATGGCGATACCGGGATGTCGTTTACCGAGTTTACCTACCAATTGGTACAGGGTTATGATTTTTATTATCTATGGAAAAATCACAACTGCGTGCTGCAAATGGGCGGGTCTGACCAATGGGGGAATATTGTTACCGGCACCGAGCTGATCCGCCGTAAAGATGCCGGGGAAGCTTATGCATTGACCACTCAATTGATCAAAAAATCGGACGGCAGCAAGTTTGGTAAAACCGAGGGCGGGAACATCTGGCTCGATCCTGAAAAAACATCGCCTTATAAATTTTACCAGTTTTGGTTAAACACCAGCGACGAGGATGCAAAAAGCTATATCAGGATATTTACCCTTTTTGACCAGCAGACCATTGAAGGCCTTGAAGCCGAACAGGACGCCGCCCCGCATTTGCGGGTATTGCAAAAAGCATTGGCAAAAGATATTACCATTCGGGTACATGGCGAAACAGAATATGAAAAAGCTATTAAATCATCTGAATTTTTATTCGGTAACATTGCCATTGATTTTTTAGGTGAATTGAATGACGCCGAAGTGCTGGCTTTGTTTGATGGGGTACCAAACTATACCATCAATTTAAACGATTTACAGCAAGGATTAAATGTAATTGATCTATTGGCTGCTAATACCTCTGTTTTTCCCTCCAAAGGCGAAGCAAAAAAGATGGTACAAGGGGGCGGTGTGGCTATAAATAAAGTAAAAACAGCTTCTGCAGATGATATTTACCGACAGGATGCTTTAATAAATGGCAAATACCTGGTAGCTCAAAAAGGCAAGAAAAATTACTTTTTAATTATTGCTGAATAATTTGCAAAACCGACAAATGGTACATATATTTGTATGTATGTCGTATAAAACTAAAAAACAAAATATCAATGTGGTTAGCGAGCCAATGGTTGCGTATGTTACTTCGGGCCCGGCTAACCCTTTTTATAATTTGTTAGGCAGCTCAAAATCAGTGAGGCTATCCAATGATTTTGATATTATAAAATTTGCCCGCGAGGGTTTTCCGAAGCGTGTTTTACTTGCCCTGGCAAAAAAAATATCCTTAAACATCCAGGAGTTATCCAATATCCTGCATATTTCGGAGCGTACGCTGCAACGCTATGATGACGATGTCATTATAAAAACCGAGTACGCCGAAAAGGCTGTTGAGCTTGCCAGGTTGTACACACGCGGCGAAGAGGTATTCGGCACCATGGATAAATTCAAATTGTGGGTTAAAGCGCCAAGCCTGGTTTTTAATGGCGAGTCACCGGTATCCATGCTTGATACCTCTGCCGGCTTCGATATGGTTTTCAAGGAGTTGGGCCGTATTGAACATGGAATTTTCGCCTGATGGTTCTCTACCGTATTGTAAAATGCAAATATGCCCGCGACCTTAGCGGCGCCGGCGCCCGCCTGTATGGCGGCAAGAGGAACAGCGAGGGTAAACCGGCCATTTATCTGGCGTCATCCCGTTCATTGGCCGTTTTGGAAGTGTTGGTGCACTTACCTCCCTTAATGATCCCTGATGATTTCTGCCTGGTTGAAATTGAAGTACCGGATAACAGCATCACTCAAATAGCAATCGAAGATTTACCCGAAAACTGGAAAGAGATATCGCCACCTGTAGCTTTGAAGGAAATGGGTGATGCCTTCCTGAAAAAACAAGCCTGTCTGTTACTGAAAATGCCATCCTCCATTGTCCCGATGGAATATAACTACCTGCTTAACCCGCTTCACCCGGGAATAAAGAAAGTAAAAATAGTTAAAAGTGAACATTTTGATTTTGATTCGAGACTAAGCCCCCTCTAAATCTCCCCCGGTAGGGGAGACTTTCAATGCTATTAAGTTAAGGAATTGTCGCTTCATTTATAGGTTTGGTGGAGCCTTGTTTTGTTTTTTCGGAGCGGAGATCGCGGAAAACTCCTGTCTGGCCTAATCGCTACAATCGATGATATTATTAGTGTGATCAATTGTTCAATCAGATACTCAATATCCAAAAGATTAAGTAAACTTACCATCTTATTGCGAATAAATCGGCAGGCATTTTGCCAGTTATATTTGTATTTACGCTTCCGTTTGCTGCATTTTTCCTCTACTTCCTCCTGCGCTACCTTTCCTATGATGGAAACCAAATTCATCATAAACAGATGTGCCTCAAATTCCTGGAATATCCCTTCTGGCTTACGACTTCCGAATTGTTCCAGTTTCATTTTGGGTTTTAGCTTCTTATAACCCTCCTCTATGCCCCATCTTAAACTGTAAAGTTCGCACATATCACCAAGCCGGATTGTATCCATATCATATAGGGTGGACACCAGAACTTCTATTTCACCTGTTTTGAGCTTGATTTTTGATACGCTGACCCTGATCGGTTCACAGTCCATCTCATGCTCTTTACATGTATCCATTTCCTTCCTGATTGGTGTACAGTAAGTTATAAAATCGTTTAATGGGTTTTTCAGTGCCTCACTGCCAAATGTGGAAGTTGAGTTACTTATCCTTATGCAGAAGTCTCTTTCCTGATTTAACAAACGCTTACATATATGAAATTGACCAAATCCCCTATCAAGTAAAAATATGGAATGGGTAACAGGCAAATCAATTAAAGAATTCTTTAAAAGTATTTTTTCTGCATCCTCCATTTTTGACATCCGCCCATCGATTACCAGATTAGTGCAAACATCATACAACATAAAAATCTGGGCCAGACAGTTGTTAAT
>DHXR01000012.1:0-50025 GCA_002413785.1 Mucilaginibacter sp. UBA5151 | reverse complement strand
GCTCCTGAACCAGGTTTTGGCCTGTTATGCTCATGTTGTTTTGTTTTATTTACGACAAATATACAATAAATATCTGACAATCAAATACTTATTCCTTAACTTAATAGCATTGAGGGTCTCTCGCAGAGGGCCCTGCGTTGGATAAGCGAAGACTTTAAGATAACAAGACGCCGGGTATATTGTTTAAAACGTTTTATTTTAAAGATTTTATACTAATTATACAAACCTGCTACTGTAATATTCCTACAGGGAAATCGCGTTTAAAAAGCGAATGCTATGATTGTCGCCCCATTGTTTTCCGATCTTTCGGACAATAAACTTATATTTGCACCATGTCTTCCATCCTCATCAAATCCGCCACGATAGTAAATGAAAACAGGCAATTTGTTGCCGATGTTTTAGTGAAAGATGGTTTTATAGAGCGGATAGATCATCAGATCAATAGTAAAGCCGGTAAGGTTATCGATGCCGGAGGCTTATACCTTTTCCCGGGCTGTATTGACGACCAGGTGCATTTCCGCGAGCCGGGCCTAACGCATAAAGCGAACATCTTTACTGAATCAAGGGCAGCCGTTGCAGGTGGTATAACCTCGTTTATGGAGATGCCTAACACCGTTCCAAATACACTTACCCAAGCTTTACTTGAAGACAAATACCGGATCGCGTCACAAACATCATTGGCGAACTATTCGTTTTACATGGGCGCTTCAAACGACAATCTGGATGAGGTATTGCAAACCAATACAGCGGATGTTTGCGGCATAAAGGTTTTTATGGGCTCGTCAACCGGGAATATGCTGGTTGATAATCCCAATACCCTTGAAAATATTTTCGCGCAATCGCCCATGCTGGTAGCTGCACATTGCGAAGACGAAGCCACTATAAAAAGCAACCTGGAGCATTATAAACAATTGCTTGGCGAAAATATCCCGGTAAGCATACACCCCAAAATCAGGAGTGAAGAAGCTTGTTATCTTTCATCATCCATGGCGGTTGAACTTGCAAAAAAACACAATACCCGGTTGCATATCCTGCATATATCTACCGAAAAGGAAACCCATCTGTTTGATAATACAATGCCATTAAAAGATAAACGGATTACCGCCGAGGCCTGCATTCATCACCTTTGGTTTACCGATGAGGATTATGACACCAAAGGCAACCTCATCAAATGGAACCCGGCAGTAAAAACCGAACACGACAGGGATGGTATATTAAAGGCCGTTTTAGATGGCCGTATTGATGTGATAGCCACCGACCATGCCCCGCATACTTTAGAAGAAAAGTCATTGCCCTATTTACAGGCGCCATCGGGCGGCCCATTGGTGCAACATGCCTTACCGGCCATGCTGGAGCTGCACCACGAGGGAAAAATAAGTCTGGAACAGATCGCCGAAAAAATGGCGCATAATGTGGCTGCCTGTTTCCAGGTTGAAAAACGCGGCTTTATCCGCGAAGGCTACTGGGCCGATCTGGTGCTGGTTGATTTAAACGCCCCATGGAAAGTTAGTACCGATAATATTCTGTACAAATGCAAATGGAGCCCATTTGAAGGAACAACATTTCAGTCAAAAATAGCAGCTACGCTTGTTTCCGGTAATGTGGTGTGGGAAAATGGGAAGTTAATTGAAGGCAATAACGGCAAGAGGCTGAATTTTACAAGATAATTAACACTTCAAGCCAATCAACCTAAACTTGTTTCCACAAATTAAAAACAGGCGAATGACAACCCTATGTCAACAGGAATTTGATAACTGAAGATTTTTTTGAGTTATTATAGCTGCCAGGTTACTTACTCTTTCTTTTAAGCTATCCGGGCTTATAATTTCGGCCTTATCGCCAAACATCATAAACCAGCGTGCAAAACCCTCTAATGATTCATACCAACCAAATTAGATAAAAAAGAGGTATATTGGTTGAAAATGTTTTAATTTGTTATAATGAATATGGAAGATAAGATCATCACATTTGAATCCTATTACGATCCCATGCTGGCGCATATCGTGCGCACCAGGCTCGAAGCTAATGGTATCTCCTGTTTTATTGCCGATGAAAACACAATCGGGGCAAATCCGCTTTATAATCAGGCAGTTGGCGGGATAAAAATTAAAATATTTGAGCGTGATCTGGAACGCTGCCGTGAAATTTTAGCCTCCGAAGGCAACCTGCATGAAAACGATCACTTTGAAATTGATAACGAGACCAACACTTATGTGGTATGCCCCTTTTGCGCTTCGACCAATGTGAGCAATATTGCTTTGGAGAATGATAACGGAGAATCAACTATTTTGAATTCGATCATGAATTTGGCAAATCCATTTTACACACAAATGAACTGGCGTTGCAATAACTGCCAGCGGGAGTTTGAGTAGGTTGTAAGGGTTGTAAAGGTTATAAGGGTTATAAGTGAATAATTTTACAACCTTTACAAATTTACAACAAATTCAACCTTATATTAGCACTCATGTATAACCGCCGTAAGTTTATAAAAATATCGGCTGCGGGTGCGTCCCTGGCAGCATTGTCGTCTTATGCATTTGGAAAATCAAGTATTTTAAATCCTCCACCCGGTTTTCCCATAGTTATTTCAACCTGGGATTTCGGGATTGTGGCTAACCAGGAAGCATGGAAAACATTGTCGGCCGGTGGCCGTGCACTGGATGCCGTTGAAGCAGGCGTAAAAATCCCCGAAGCAGATATGAAGAATCATACTGTCGGCCGGGCAGGTTATCCGGACAGGGACGGTCACGTTACCCTTGACGCCTGTATTATGGATGAGTTTGGTAATTGCGGTTCGGTTGCTGCTATTGAAAATATTGCGCACCCCATATCGGTTGCGCGCCTGGTGATGGAAAAGACCCCTCATGTAATGCTGGTTGGCGATGGCGCAACCCAGTTTGCGGTTGAACAGGGTTTTAAAAAAGAGAACCTGCTAACCCCGGAATCCGAAAAAGCCTGGAAAGAATGGCTTAAAACCGCCAAATATTCGCCGGTGATGAATATCGAAAATAAACAACATGCACCGGGCAACCAGTACAACCACGATACCATTGGTATGCTGGCCATTGATGCAAAAGGGAATATATCGGGCGCCTGTACCACCAGCGGCATGGCCTTTAAACTGCATGGCCGTGTTGGCGACAGTCCAATCATTGGCGCGGGCCTGTATGTTGATAACGAGGTCGGCGGCGCAACTTCAACGGGCGTTGGCGAAGAGGTAATCCGTAATGTTGGCAGTTTTTTGGTTGTTGAACTGATGCGCCAGGGTTATTCACCGGAGGACGCCTGCAAAGAGGCGGTAAAACGCATTATAAAAAAGAAACCACAAACCGCTAAAGATATACAGGTAGGATTTTTAGCCATTAATAAAAAGGGCGAGTATGGCGCGTACGCCATCCAGCCGGGATTTTCTTTCGCCGTATGCAATGCCGAAAAACAGGACCTGCTTGTCCCCGGAAAAAGCTTTTATTGATGCGGTGGAGTTCATGGTTCATAGTTGATGGTTCATAGCCGGAGCGTTGAACCCTCCACCGAAGCAGCTATGAACTATGAACCATGAACTAATGTCTATGAAACCTCCTGTAATACTCGAAGTTTGTGCCAACTCCATTACATCGGCATTAGCGGCACAGGAAGGCGGGGCCTTTCGTGTTGAATTGTGCGAAAATTTATATGAAGGGGGCACAACGCCTTCGCATGGTGAAATAGTAGTGGCCCGAAAACACCTTCAAATAAAACTATATGTACTGATAAGGCCGCGTGGCGGCGATTTTTTATATACCGACCTGGAGTTTGATATTATGGCTGCCGATGTGCAGTTTTGTATTGAAGCCGGCTGCGATGGCATTGTAATAGGTATGCTGAATGCAGATGGCAGCATTGATAAAGAAAGGTGCGTGAAGCTGGTGCAGATGGCAAAACAAGCAGGCGTAGGTGTTACTTTTCACAGGGCATTTGATATGTGTTCCGATATGCACCAGGGACTGGAAGACATTATTGCAATGGGCTGCGAGCGCGTTTTGACATCGGGCGGTAAAAGTACGGCCATGGAAGGCTCCGGGATAATTGCCGGGTTAATAAGCAAGGCGGCAGGCCGCATAACTATAATGCCGGGAAGCGGCATTAATGAAAACAATGCTGCCGGGCTGGTGCATCTTACCGGAGCCGTCGAAATTCATTCATCGGCCAGGATACGCGTACAAAGCAAAATGGTATATAAAAACGACCATGCTGCTATGGGCAATAATTATGGCGATGAATACAGTTACGATGTAACGGATACTGAGCGGGTGAAAAATATTATTAAACAGGCCAATGGGTAAATTTGGCGACGGCTTCATACACCCAGTTTCTCCTGTTCTTCTTTGATGATTTTTTCTAATTCTGTTTCACTCGGCAAATTGACCATATATTTAGAAACAAATAATTGATGAGGTAAATTAGCAGTAGCATATTTAACCAGGTTTTCATTTTTTGAAGCGCAAAGTATGATCCCAATTGGCGGGTTATCGCCTTCGTGCGCTTCATTTTCTTTATAGTAATTCAAATACACATTCATCTGACCCGAATCTGCATGGGTAAACTCACCTAATTTTAAATCAATCAGCACATGGCATTTTAATATGCGGTGATAAAACACTAAGTCGATGCGGTAATGTGTATTGTCGAAAGTAATTCTTTTTTGTCTTGCCTCAAAACAAAAGCCCCTGCCCATTTCCAGTAAAAATATCTGCAAATGATGGATGATGGCTTGCTCCAGATCCGATTCCGAATACTCAGCCTCTTCCTTAAGCCCCAAAAATTCTAATATGTATGGGTTGCGAAATATGTCTTCGGGCAATAACCTGCCCTGATTAGTTTGTTTTTCCAAAACAGCTTGTTTGTTGGCGCTTAATCCGGTACGCTCAAAAAGCATACTGTTCATGGCACGTTGCAACTCCCTTACCGACCATGCGTTTTTAATAGCTTCCACCTCGTAAAAGCTGCGCTTGAGTTCGGTATCAGCTTTTAACAGTTCGATGATGTGCGTGAAACTAAGCTGGTTGATAAGTTTGTCAGCATCGGTTTTAGATTTTGCAGTCAGTGACTGCAAAATTGCACCTTGGCTGCTTTTAGGCAAATCAGATTCAACAGACAGTGACTTTTGAATTTCAAAGTATTGAATTTCAGATAAATACGATTCAGCAGTCTGTGACTGTTGAATATGGGAATAGGTTAAATAAAATGATTTAAACAAATAAAGGTTTCTTTCCGACATCCCCTTTATATGCCTTGCCCTTGCTGCTATTTCTGCAAGCACTTTAGCCCCATATTCAGCCCTATCGGCGCCATTTTGTTCATATTCTACAATATAAAAGCCTATCAGCCAATTACGCAATGTAAGTGCCACATTCACCTGCTTTTGGGCTTGTGCTTTAAAAAACTGGTCGGTTTCGAAAATACTTGAAACCAAAGATGCTATGCTGGCCGATTTTTTCGTTTTCATATTACACGTTTACACTCCCCTTTGCTTTTTAAAAATTTGGGGGCCCAAATTTTGAAGTTTGAAATATCTGACTTAAAGTTTTATAGTATTAATTTCATTTAATGTGATAAAAACAGACAGGTAAATACAAATCTAATTTTATTAGTGTAAATATGGTTTTTTGGGTTGAATATTTTCTTAACAATCGTTCTTTAAGCTTTCAATTATAATAGTAAAAGCAAGACTACTTTTTTCAATATCCGCTATCCCCAAAATTCCAAAAACCAATCCCCAAAACTCAAATTCACGCAGAAAACGGGCCCGATAATTTTCATCAATATTCATTTCACCAAAAATACGGACAGATTTTCCGGGAACGTTCCCGGTTTGTAAATTAATTTCAGGTAAAAAAACACTTAGTGTAGGTTATACATACCAATATCATCAAAATATAGCTCCATATTAAAATTTGGCATAAAAAACGAGTTTTAACCCTTGTGTAACTATCGTAATAAAATTTTCTATTCAGTTAAATAACGGCACAAATTATATTTTTAAATTAATTTAAAAATAAAGTATAAATTAATTTGGAAATATTATCCATAACCGTACCTTAGTTTCGTTGTGTACCACTATACCAGCTATAACCAAATATAATACCGATATCCTATTCTGTTAAATTTTAAAAAAATGATAACCGCCTGATTGTGGTTATGCGGATAAGCCTTGCTTTTTACCTGCTGATTTGCAATGCCTTTATAAACCGAAATTTAATTGGCAACCGTTCCGGGAACGTTACCGGAAACTTAATAAAGAAGAAGATTAACACCAATAAAACCATATATCAATTTACTTAAAACCAAAAATTATGAAAAAAAACTTCTACCGGCTAACCCGGGCATCCATGTTCCTGGCACTATTATTAACTTTTTCGGAGTGTAAAAAGTCAGCCTTAACCGAAAACAAGCCTCTTGCCGCCGGCGTCATCAAATCCAAAACCTCTATTACGGATGCGGCGGCCGGCCCTGGCGGCGGCGTATTAATGCAGGCTTTTTACTGGAATACCCCCAACACTTCCTCCTGGTGGACTAACATAACCGGCAAAATACCTGCATGGGATGCAGCCGGGATTTCGGCTATTTGGCTACCGCCTTCAACCAAAGGGCAAAGCGGCGGCTCAAGTATGGGTTACGATCCTTATGACTACTTTGATTTTGGCACCTATAATCAAATGGGCTCGGTGACCACCCGCTTCGGTAACCTAACCGATTTGAATACTTTAATAAGTACCGCGCATAGCCATAACATACAGGTTTACGCCGATATGGTGTTAAACCATTGCAGCGGCGGCAATTTAGAAGCCAACCCTTATACAGGCACAAATACCTATACCAACTTTACTCCCCTATCGGGCAAATTCAACAGATCTTACAGCGATTTTCATCCAAACAATATCCATGCTTATGACGAAGGCTCGTTTGGCGGCTTTCCTGATCTGTGCCATGCGCAGGCCAATGTTTCCAACTGGATATACAACGCATCGTACAGCATGTCGAGGTATTATATGAACACCATGCATTATGACGGATGGCGCTTTGATTATGTAAAAGGTTTTGGGGCATGGGTGGTTCAAAACTATGTAAACAGCGTGGGCGGTTTTGCCGTGGGTGAAGACTGGGATGGTAACGCTGCTAATTTACAGGGCTGGGTCAACGCTACCAGCCGCACCTCTTCGGCTTTTGACTTTTCCTGCTTTTACGCAATGCATGCCGCCTTCGACAGCAATGACCTTACTCAGTTAAACAGCGACATGCTGTTAAAAAGGGATGCCGCCAAAGCCGTTACTTTTGTATCAAACCATGATACCGACATCATCGGGAATAAATATTCGGCTTATGCTTATATTATGACACATGAAGGTTATCCCTGCGTATTTTACAGCGACTATGAGCAATGGCTTGATAAAAACAGGATGAATAACCTGATCTGGATACACAGGACATTAGCCGGCGGAACAACAACCAACCTATGGTCGGCCAGCGACCAGTACATCGACCGGAGAAATGGTTACGGTGCAGCGCCGGGCGTAATTGTCTATTTTAACGGAACCGGTTACTGGCAACAGCAATGGGTAACTTCCAACTGGGCGAACAAGCAAATTAAAGAATATACCGGCGCTTCGGGCTGGGTACAGACTGTAGCGGCCGATGGCAGGGTATTGATCCAGGCTCCGCCATACTCTTATTCTATATGGTCAATCACAGGTTATTAAATATAACGCCTCACCCCCAGCCCCTCTCCAAAGGAGAGGGGCTTTTTTGCGAAATATTTTAAAATATAAAATACAAACTAAATAATAAAATGAAGCGATCCTTTCTTGTAATCCTTGCCGCTGTTCTGTTACACAGTTGCGGCCCTGTCAATAAAAAAAATAAAAGCAATGCAAATGAATTAAGCTACGGTTCCGCAGATACTACCGCCGGTGCATTATCTGCTGTGCTTAGCCTTACAGGAAATATAGCCCGGAAAGAAATGACCGCCCAAATTAAACTTTCAAACACAGAATCAACAGCGCTTGACATACAGGAAATTATTATTGCCACAGATGAAGGATTACGATCGATACCAGTAGCAGGGTTTGATCGTGTTTTATTAGGTGAGGGAAAGGATACAACATTGTCCTTAAAGTTCAACCCTTTAAATAATCTTAAAGAGTACCAGGTTACAGGAATGACGGGAATTTTTAAACCCGGCTATATCGTTTCCATCTTATATAAAGCGCCCGGAAAAGACAGTTTAACATCACTGTCACTAAGATTACAATCAGCAAAAAATGAATACATGGCCTACAGCCGGAAATATAAAAAGCCGTTGACCGGTTATTCATTTAATACCGGAACCGGCTTTAATGAACGACAAAAGAGATATCTTACCATCATCTTAAAACAGGTACAACATCCCCCGTTTGTATATTTGAGTGAGCAGGAGATCGCAATTTCGGGCCTTAATTTCCGATTAAAAAGCTATTATCAGCAGGACACCCTGCATGCAGAATTATTTATTGTAAACCATGGCGATTTCCCGGTTAAAATTATCCGGGGTGCTTTAGATATTACTGCCGGAAGCAAATCTTTGCCGGGCGAAGCCAAAATGATCAGGATAGAAAAAATTTCCGGTGCGCAACAGAACCCGGATACGATGGAAAAAGGCGACAGGGTATTGATCCATTTTAAGAAATACTCAAAAATAGAGAATCCCGGAAAGGAAACCCTTATGCTCAACCTTCACAATGCGTTTATGCTATCCGGCAAAAAGGCTTTATTTGAACAGGATGTTCAGCTTTTGCCAATGCCATTTTTTAATAAATGAAGCACTATGATGTTTTAGCACAAAATATTGAAGGTTACCTCATCCAATCAACTTAATCAGCCAATATTAACAGCCAAACAAATTTAATAGTAATAAACTAACACAATTTTAACCAAATACAGTTTTATTATCATATCTTTATCAGCTCACATGGAAGATAGACAATATTTAACTACCTGGAAAAGGTACCTCCCGGTTATCCGTTTGCACATCAAAAAAAGTCTTAACGAAGATCAGCAATTCAAGCTAAATATACAGGATTTTGAATCAGCCGGAGATCGCGGGAAATCAGGATATACCTTTAATATTCAGATGGAAAATGGAAAGGTTATTAATAACATCAGCGGTTCGGCAGTTGCCCGTGACCTTTATGAAGCTTTAAAATCTGATGACGCCATAAAAGCTATGCTGCTTGATAAAAATATAAAGATAAGCGTTGGGAAAACATTTATCCTCAGTATAAAAACCACCCATTTATCAGCCTACAGATAGGCCAGGCCGTTTAGTTAAAACACTGGCTAAAGGCAACCAAAACTTTTAAAAACACCTCGCGGTCAACACCGTAGGCCGCAGGGTGTTCAGGTTTGATGGCCCGGCCATTCTTATATCTCACGGGGAATAAAGCAATAAAATCACGTATGGAGATTTCAAAGCGCAACCATGGGTCGGCGCGGTGGATTTCTTCGAGCCGCATTTCAAAAAGGGGTATGCTTAGATGGTCATTTGTCATCACGACAAAACTAAACAAAAGATCTATTTACTTATCAGCGTTGTATAACTTGTTGCAGGTAATTTAAACATCGCCTGCCCGTCCTTTACTTTTACCATCCCTTCATCCTGCATATTTAACTCCCTGCTGGTGGTATATACCTGCAATTGTTTTACATTCCCGGGCAACCCGCTTAAAGTCACCTTCCGTACAGCGCCATTATTAACAAGGTGAATGGTATAAACGCCTTTTTTGTTGTCACCCAAAGCGGCGCATATTATGTTTGGCCTGTCGCAGGTTATAGGCATGGCAAATAAGCCTTTGGGGGTTGTTGAAAGTTGTTTCAAATTCCAAAACCTTTGACCGGGGTGCAGGGGTTCATTATTGCCAAATATCCCGCCGCCAATCAGTGGCGAATAATCTGATGTCAGCTGCCATTGCAGAATGGATTCAGGCTGACAAATGGCTAGCAGCCGGGTATATAAGGTGATCTCTTTAAGCGCATAAGTTTGTTCCTGGAAAATATCAGGATAGCCCCACGCCGCTGCATCAATACTTCCCTCCCCAACAAGTAAGGGAATATTCATCAGGGTTGCCGCCCTGGCCCATTTCTGTAATGTTGCAGTTTCAAAACCCCTCCACGAGTGAAAAGAAATAGCGCCGATATATGGTTTGGCTTCCGGATCATTCATGGCAGGGTAAATAAACTTAAAGGTAGTCGCGTCAGAATTATCACCCAAAAGCATTTTTGTTTTAAGGTCATGGGCGGCGAAATAAGCGCCGCATCCCTTTATAAAATCATCGTGGTCCTGTGCCGTTAAACGGATATTGATCCCCAGGTCCGACTCATTGAACGAAAACAGTTTTACTTGAACACCGTATTTATTTTTCAGGTAAATGAGATAATCGGCAATGGATTTATAAATGGCGTCCATATTGTTTTTGTTAAGCGGGTTGCCCCAAACGCCGTTCACCGGGCCGAAATTTACCTTTCCGGTTACTGCCCAATCAGGCGGAAACCATGCCGAAAGTATGATCGGGATATGGAGGCTATCCAGCCTGTGCGCCATCTGCATGGCTTTTGCAACTGCCGGACTAAGTTTGCCGGAGTCGGCGGCGGCTGTTGGATCGACATCCTTGTTCGGTTGCCAGAAACGCCAGGGCATTTCAACCCTGCTATAGGCAACACGCATGTTTTGCAGGCAATAATCAATAACCTGGGGATCGGCTTTAGGGTTTTGCAAACGGAAATTGCCGCCAAGCCCGTCAAATGCACGGCCGGGTTTCGCCGTATTTATAGCCAGGTTTACAGCTGCCTTATCAATATCGCCTGACGTGGTAATGGTATAAACACTTTGCACCATATCGCCTTTATGCATACCATTTAATTTTAATGCAACATAAAGCTGCAGGCCGCTATGGCCCCTGCTGGTATCTGTTTTATATTTAATAGCAGCAGGTGCGCCAAATTTTATTTTAAAGCCCCGTGCCGGCGAATTGATCTCAAAACCATCGGCAGTATCATCATAGTTTTTCCCTATCCCAACATAATCTTTCAATGGGTCATTAACCCCTGATAAACGCAGCCTGCCGGGTGTATAATCATCAGTCGGCAAGGTGATACAAAAAAACACGCCGTTAAAATCTGCATCGGCATGAGCGTTTAAATTCAGCGTTACTTTTATGCTCCCTGCGCTCAAATCCTGTACTGTTTCTTTAAAAAACAGGCTATCGATATTGGTAGTTACCACCTGCTCGTCGCCATTGCGTTTAAAATGAGGCCGCTGCCGCTCTTTGGCTGTTGAAAATACCTTCCCTTTATTGTCAATTACCCTGATACCCGATTCAAATTCAAAAAGCTGTCCGTCTTTCCGGATGCCCGTTAAATTACCCCATGGCTCAAGTTCGGCCTGGCAACAGGCTTCATTAACAAATGCAAACAGTAATATTAAAACAGTCAATAAACCTGTGACGTGATATTTTCTTCGGTTGCTGCAATTGTTTTTCAAAGTATTTCTTTATTTATAAAAGGAAGGGAATTAATTTCCAATGGTTAAAATTAATGTTAATTATATTGTGAACAGGAATAGCAATAAAAATATTACGTCAGTTAGGGGTAAATAAGGCGTTTATGCTATATGTCGCTTTTTCGCTTTTGAATGGTGCCGTTTTAGGCTCTGCTCCATCTGTCCGCCAATAGCATAGTGGTTAAGCCTATCCGGTCCGCGTCCATGATGATGATTTCGGGCCTTAACGATACGTGGCGCAAAATCAATTACCTCAGGATGCATCGAAGGGTTGAATGGATTGTAATAATAGATACTATCTTTATCATACAGCGCAAAATTTAATTTCAGGCGTTCATTGAAGGAGTTTTCATCCTTTAGGCCCTGTTCTGTCCATGCCGCTTCTGCTAATGCGGCCAAGCGCGGGAAGATCATAAAATCAAGCCTTTTTGCTGATCCGATGGTTTCCGTCCATATATTTGCCTGTATGCCCAGGATTTGTGTTGAAGCTAATTCATCGGCCGGCAGCAGTTTATCGGGGAAATTATAAATATCGTGTTCGTTATTAAAGAAAGTCCCTTCCCATTTACGGCCCGATACGTGATTTTTATCCTGCACAAAATCAAAATAAAGCGGGAGCCTTGGGCATAGCACCACATCGTATTTTTTTTGAAGCGCCAGGCCCAGTTGCGAAGGCACATTTTGCCTCCACCAAAAAACGATAGTTTTATCAGCCGGGAGGTCGGTTTCGGCGGCCTCATCCCAGCACAAAACTTTGCTGCCAAGGCTAATTACGGTATCGGCCATACGGCGGAAAAAGTAGTGCTCCAGATCGGCAAGTGTTGTGAATTTATTTTTTGCCATCATAGCTGTAATCGCAGGCTTTCCGGCCCATGCCTGCATCCCCAGCGCCGCTTCATCTCCACCTAAATGGATCATCCCGGCAGGGAAAAGGCTATTGGTTTCCCTCAATATGTCAGCTAAAAACGGATATACTTTTTCATTTGATGGATCGAAAGTAAAATTGGGGTATTTCGGCACACTGCCCCCACTGTACTCCGGGTAGGCCCTGTTGGCAGCGGTGGCATGACCCGGCATATCTATTTCGGGGATAACGGTTATAAACCTGTCGCGGGCGTAAGCTACAATCTCCTTAATATCATCACTTGTATAATATTTTGCAGCAGCCAGCGAATCGGAATGATTTCCAACCCCTCCTACTGTGGTTAACGCGGGGTATTTTTTTATTTCGATGCGCCAGCCGTTAGCATCAGTTAAATGCCAGTGAAACTTGTTTAATTTGTAAAAAGCCATCCAATCCAATAATTGTTCAACTTTTTCCTTGCCAAAAAAATGGCGCGATTCATCCAGCATAAAACCCCGCCATTGAAATCTTGGGGCATCCGTTATTTGGCCGGCAGGCAAATTGATCACGTTGCCGCCGGGTTGATTCCGGATTAATTGGAGCAGTGAAACTATCCCATCAAAAACACCTTCATTTCCTGATGCCCGGATGGTTATCTTTTTGGGTTCAATTTTCAGCGTATAAGCGCCGGGAATTTGTTTTTTATCAATTAACTGAAGATCGATCGTAGCAATTGCTTCATTTGGATCAAGGGATATCGCCAACGCAGTTGTTTTACTTAATACTGTCTGCAAATAATTGGCCTGGGGTAGCAATGAAGCATTATTCGTACCGATAACCGTTTGTGCACTCAGTTGAAACTGCCCGTCTGCTTTTACAAATGATTTTGGCAGCGGAATGATATTAATGGTTTGAGCTGATAGAAAAAGCGGGAAGAAAATAAATGCCGACACTAATTGATGAAACACGAATTTCACGAATTTATTCGAATGGCACAAATGGTTGTTGGATAGACTTTTGATGATCCGTATCAATAAATCCGCGTTATAGGTGTTCAATCAATTAGTATAATTAGTGCAGTAAAATTAGTAAAATTCAGGCAAATTTCATTAGTGTAAATTCGCACAAATTCCATTCGTGTAAATTCGTGCCTGTTTCATTCGTGCAATTTTCAATTCGTGTCTATTTCATTCGTGTAAATTAGTGCAAATTCACTTTCCAAATGGCGGTAATCCTATCAGTTGCCGGTATAATGGCAGGTCCATGCGCTGCTGTGCAGAAATATGGAAATTTTTGCAATAGTACACCTGTAGTGTGTATTCGGGGCCGTTACGGATTATCTGCACATCAGGCAATTGGGTTACACTATCAAAAAACGGTTTAACATTCTCCTCTATAAAAGGCTCATGATGATCGCCGATAATGATTGCATCCTTACCGATAAGCGTTTTGGGATCAACCAAAAAAGCCAGGTTACGGGGATCAGGATCAAAAACGATAATGTCTTTTTTTCCTTTCAGCGCCCAGTCAAGTTTCCCTGTGAGCCACCAGCGGGCACTGCCGGTAAATATATCCGGATTCTGTAACCAGCCTTCTTTTTCGAACCGGGTATTGACATCGGTATAATCAACGCCCTGTATGGTAGGATCGAGGTTATCGCCATGAAAAACATGGACCACCCATTTTGGACCATAAGCCGTCCAGAAACCTGTAACCATGTGCAGCGAAAGTACGCTTATGGTAATGATGGTAAAACAAACGGAAAAATTCATCCAGCGACGGGTAAGACGCTTTCCTTTACTATCGCTGTTAAGGCTTTTATCGACCGCGAAACCAAGCGCAATAAATAACATCATATAGCCGGGCGCCTGCCAGTGAAAATGATATTGCAGATCGGCCCATAAGGTAACCATGGTAAAAAAAACGATGGGCAATATAGCCATCCAGAATATAAAGCTATAGGCTAATAATTGTTTACGGAGTTTATAGGAGATAAAAAGCTGCCTGATGGTCGGGAACCATATCCATGGCAGCAGGAAGGCAGCCTGCCCTGCTATGCTCCGCAAAAACCAGTCGATATGCAAATGAAACCCTTCGCCCTTTACCCCTGCCCTTGACCCCTGGAAAACAAAAGAAACCCAGTTGTTATTATAGTTCCACCATAATATCGGCATCGCCATAACCAGGGTGATTAAAACAGCTAAATATGGCCCGGGATGGCGAAGCCAGTGCCTTTGATTTTTATTGGTGGCTATAAACATAAAAACGCCTGCAAATAAAAACAACACATGGTATTTGCTGAGGGTGGCCAGGCCCATGCTTATCCCCACTGCCAGCCAAAGCAACCAGGTTTTGCGGTTGTAGCGTGTAGCTTCGGAGTTCCCGGCATCGGGACTAACCATTAACTGAACGATGAAGTAAGTGGCCACCAGCCAGAAAAACATCAACGGCGCATCCGGCTGGTACCAGCAGGCAATAGCGTAGGTAAAAACCGCGCTTAAATTCATAATAACCACTGCCCAAAACCCGGCCTTCGCGGTGAACAGCTTTTTGGTAACCAAAAACAGCATCCAGGTGGTGCCTGCAAACAAAAGCACCGAAGCAAACCTGATCCCAAAATTCGACAGGCCAAACAGTTTTATGCTTAAAGCCCCTAACCAGAAAAACAAGGGCGGCTGATCAAAATAACTCAAATTAAGGTGCAGCGCCCCCCTGAAATAATACGACTCGCCATTACCAAGCCCGGTATAAGCGGCGATAAAGCAACGCAGTACGAAGGTTATTAGAATCAGTATAGCTACATAGCCGGCCGCGTTTTTTTCAGTTAGTTTCTTCATCCGATAAAATGAGCAAAGGTTTGCAAGGGGGCAAATCTCTTAAAAATTTTGGGAATTATGATGCCTTTTATTGGTATGACTTTATTAAACAGATAGAGACAAAATACTTTAGTGTGCATGTCGTTTTGGGTAGCCTCTTCAAGGCTGTATTGTCATTCAAATACCCCGTAGGGGTAACCCGTTTGTAGAAAACAAATAACAAGACATTCTTGCCACGTAGTGGCTACCCATTGGCAAGTTGCCAACATACCATGATTTCAATTTTACCCCGAAACCCATTTCCCAAATGGTATTTTATTAATTACCCATACCAGCAGCAGGGTCACCAATAAGCAAACCAATGCCGTAAGCGGAATGGCAATAATCGGCGTACACAACTTGTAGCTGATTCCAAAAGGTTCATCCAAAAAATATAACACAAGGGCATGGCCCAGGTAGATGCCATAATTATATTTCCCGGCAAAATCACGCATGCGGATAACCACAGGCGGCATTTTCAAAGCAGTAAGTTTTACAATAATAAAAACACTTACAGCCAGCATCACTACAGCCGGGTTTACCGGTTCGTAAAACATTGTACCCGGCCAAACGGGATATTTTAGCAGCAACCTGCTCCCTAAGGCAATAAGTAATATGCTAAAAACAAATAAAGCGAACATCCATCCGCGCAAATGCCTTACATTAAAATCTTTAAAAGCCAGGTAGTGCCCAAGCACCAGGTAGCCTGCAAAGCCGGCAAAATAATGCATATCTACCGAAGGATTATAACGCGAAAGGTAGGGCTGGGTGATCAGCATCACCGCGAACCATACCGCTAAGAAGTACAGTATTTCTTTTTCGGTAGCATTGCGGACAAATTTACCGATAACAGGTATAAAAAAGTAAAGCCCGATAAGCATGTACACATACCATAAATGGTACGAACTGCCATACTTTAGCAAATGCAAAACCTGCTTTATGTTTGCCCAGGCATCGCTGCCGAAGACAATTTCTTCGTTATACCACGAATACCATACATAAACCAGGCTCCAGAACAGGAATGGCAGCACAACCCTGGTTAAACGTTTTTTCAGAAAATCGCCGATCTCATATTCCCTGTGCAGCAGCAGCGCCCCGGTTATCATCACAAAAACAGGGACAGCAAAACGCACCAGTGCATTTAAAAAATCGGCTGTCCACCAATCAGCCATCGGGACTTTGCCATACTGCGCCAGCAATAACGATGTACTATGCAGAATGATCACTGCATACAAAGCAATCAGCCTTAAATTATTTATCCAGTCGATATTTCCGGGTTTGGCAGGGGGCATAAATTCCGATAGTTATTTTTTTAAAAGGCTATTTTTTAAAAGCTTTCATTAAGCGATTATTGCCAATTTGGATTTAGGGAAGGCTTATGCTGTTCCCTGTAATAAACTACCAACTCCTTGAGTCTTTTTATTTGACCGGGGCGGGGATTGATAAAAATACGCACTTTTCGCACCATATCATAAGCCTCCTGATAGGTCATACTCAGTTTTATCAGGTAAGCCATCGCCATGGTGGGCCCCCTGCCAAGGCCCTGGCGGCAATGCACATACACTTTACCATTATTCCTGATCTCTTCATCAATAAAATCAGCGCCCTTAATCAATATTTCCAGCGGCGGAGGCGTATTGTCAACGGTAGGCAAATGGAGGTATTTAATCCCCTCATGTACAGCATCATTATAGGTATTATGCACGCGCATATTCACAATGGCGGTTATCCCCAATGCCTTTAATTTTTTTAATCCAAGCAAATTATACTGGCTCCCTATAAAAAGATGGGCCGTAACCTGGCACCTGCTTAAACGGGGCATACCCGCAATTAAACGGTATATATTATCATAAATATAATCGCAGACAAGAATAAAGCCAATAAGGAACCTTTTTATTTTATCAAGCATTCTTTAATTTATTTTTTCTGTCTGTGTTACGTAATCCATTGCCTGCTGAAAAGTGGCAACCCAAATATCTTTCCTGTTTTTTACCAGGTAGGCCAGCAATTGCCTGTGTGCCGCAGCCGGGGTGTTTATATAATCGCCGCCCACACCGTGAAACATAAAAACACCCAAACCACCGCTGTTTTGAACTTTTTTAACAAAAGCTATTAATTCTTTGCCGATGAGAAAAAAAGTGGCTGTTAAATGAGCTGAATCCAGTTGCGGAATGGCTACTTTCAGTTGCGAACTGAGCCCATCATCATAAGTAAGCACGATAACTGCTTTTTTATGATAGGGCCAGGTAATTTTTTGCCGGGCATGCACCGTATAGCTCATCAGCAAAAACAGCAGACTAAGTTTTTTCATCGCAATGGTTTAATTGAATAAATTAAGCGTAATCTACTAAATAAAAATAAACATTAATGCCAACAACCCGCCAGCTGGTAAAAACTCTTATAAATATATACCTTTGACACATAATTATAAACACCATGGCACAAAAAGTAATAACGGTAAATATTAATGTTTATGAACAATCCGTTACCAACCGGCATTCAGCTTACGAAATAAGTTATGTGAACAAATACCTTGATGATGGCTGGGTAATAAAGGAGATTATCCATAGCCCTACAGCTGCGGCTGCATGGACAAATATTACTTTTGTTTTGGAGAAGTAAATTGCCTGCCGGAATCAGAATTTACAGAATTTTTGAATTAACAGAATCATTTATGGTTAAATGCAATTTGAGGCTAATTCTTAAATTCTGTAAACGGCATAGCCCTCCTGAACACCGTTGAAAAAATAATAATTGATGAAGAATTCTGATTCAGACAAAAAACATTGTAAATTCATCCAACGAAACTAAATTTTTAAAACCCAAATTATATTGATATGAAAACCTGTATTTTATTGCTTTTTACTATTCTTTTTACGAGCTATACATTTGCACAGGAAGTCCCGGCCCGTTGGGATGAGCTTGTTGCCGGCGATTTCCCTAAAGCTGTGGAAAAATCGCACAAAACATGTATTCTCCCTATAGGCATTCTTGAAAAACATGGTCCGCATTCGCCTATCGGTACCGATCTGATCCATGTACGGGAATGGGCGGCCCATGCTGTAAAAGAAGAATATGCCGTTGTTTTCCCTGATTACTTTTATGGCCAGATCAATGAGGCCCGTCACCAACCCGGCACTTTTGCCCTGCCAAGCAAGGTGATATGGGACCTGCTGGAAGCTACCTGCGACGAAATTGCCCGCAATGGTTTTGATAAAATTATTATCCTTAACGGCCACGGCGGCAACCCGGAGTTTCTGCATTTCTTTATGCAATCGTTATTAAACAAACGGCACAATTATGCAGTTTACCTTTACGAGCCTGAAAGGGATACGGTTTATGCAAAAGAGTATGTGAAAAGGCATAAATCTGCCCTGGCAACTGACGAGCATGCCGGCGAATCAGAAACTGCTACCCTGCTTTATTACCGGCCCGACCTTATGCGCATGGACAGGGCTACGGACCAAAGCGGCGCTAACCAGGCCCGCCTGCCCTTATCTGATTTGTATACCCCAATATGGTGGTATGCTGCCTACCCAAACCATTACGCCGGCGAGGGCGCGAAAGCAACAACCGGGTTTGGCAAATTTATAACCGACCACGAAATAGCTTCGTTTGTTAAGGCATTGAAAGAAGTGAAAGCAGATACAAAAACCCTGACTTTACAAAATGAGTTTTACGACAGGGTGGATAATTTGAATAAGTAAATTGCGGATGTGCGGATGTGCAGATGTTTATGGATGTGAAGATGATTTAATTAAACAATTAATTAAGCGTTATATGCGCTACATCTGAAATTTGCACATTCGCACATCTGCACATTTAAAATCCGCACATCTACTTCATAGCTTGCAAGTCGGTGAACGACATAGGCTTATCGTTATTTCCTTAATTTCCTCAATTTCCGCATTGATCCTGATTCCCCGGTTAAAGGTGACAAAACGAACAGGCACACCGACAAATTCACCTGCATGCTTACCAACTAAAATACTTCCTCTAAAATTAAGGGGGGTTTAAAATATCATCAATAAATTCACCTGTATGTTTATAACGCCAATTGTTTTAAAATACGATATTTACCCCCATTAATAAAAAAAAATACATTGACTGATTTAGCTATAGCGGATATTGTTTCCAGGTTTAAGGTACACGGTAATATCGTATCTGCCAAGCCATTTGGTTCGGGGCATATAAACGATACTTACCGGGTTATTACCAGCACCGGTAATAGTTACCTGCTTCAAAAAATCAACCATTTTGTATTTAAGGATGTGCCCGGCCTGATGAACAACCTGGTAAATGTTACCCGGCATTTAAAAGAAAAATTAAAATCTATCCCCGGTTCCGACCCCGAAAAACAGGTATTGACATTAATTGAAAATAACGATAACGGTTATTTTACTACAGATGCAGCAGGCAATTACTGGCGCGTTTTCCTGTTTTTAGATCACACCAAAAGCTACGACCAGGTGCTGACGGAAAAGCAGGCTTTTGAGGGCGGTAAAGCATTTGGACGCTTCCAGGCTTTGCTGGCAGATATAGACAGGCAACTTATTGTTGATACCATACCCAATTTCCAGAATGTTGAATTCCGATTGGCTAACCTTGATAAGGCGATTGCTGCCGATCCGGCCCATCGTTTAAGCAAAGTAGCCACCGAAATTGCGTTCGTAAATCAACGCAGAACAGCTATGCACCGGGTTTTGGAGTTAGGCCGTGCCGGGATCTTGCCCGAAAGAATTCTCCACTACGACACTAAATTTAATAATGTTTTATTAGATGAACACGACCATGCGCAATGTGTTATAGACCTGGATACTGTAATGCCCGGCTATGTTGCTTATGATTTTGGCGACGCCATCCGCACAATTATCAATAATGCACCTGAGGATGAACCGGAGCTGGATTTAATTAAACTCAACATCCCCCTTTTTACAGCTTATACAAAAGGATATTTAAAGCAAACAGCCGCTTTTTTAACCGAAGCCGAAGTAAACTCATTAATAGAGGGCGCCCTGCTTTTACCCTATATCCAGGGGATCAGGTTTTTAACGGATTACCTCAATGGCGATATTTATTACAAGATCAATTCGCCGTGGCATAATTTGCAACGTGCAAAGGCGCAGCTTCAACTGGTAAAGAAGCTGGAAGAGGCAAAGGAAACATTGAATGGAATTATTTTAAAAGCCTGGCAGCATGAAATTAAATAAAGTGCTGACCGGATTGATTTAATTGCCCCCAATTAACCGGATTACCTGCTCATCCCTGAAATCTTCAGCAAAACATAGTACATTTTGCAGCTGATTAAACTCTTCCGGTTGGTGGGTGGTGGTAATAATTACAGCTTTCATGCCTGCATTGGCTGCGGCTTCGGCGCCTTTGGGAACATCTTCAAAAACCAGGCAATCTGCCGGGGCAACATTCAAAAGCTGCGCGGCTTTTAAAAACGTTTCGGGATGCGGTTTGCTTAATACCACATCATCAGCGCTTACAATCGCCTTAAAATAATGTCTTATATTTAAGTTATCAAGCACAAAATCAATATTGAAAGGTATCGCCGCCGAACCAATGGCCATTGGGATGCCTTTTTGATAAGCCTGCTCTAAAAAATCATGTAAGCCCGGCATAAATTCAAGATGGGGAAAGAATTCTTTCTGGTATTTTTTTTCCTTTTCATACGACAGCCGGTTCATTTCATCAACAGTAAAACGGTCGGGACCAAACATCCTCACCAATACTTCGGGGTTTTTGCCATACATCTGCTGTTTAACCTCGTCCCAGGTAAAATTACCGCCCAACTCATTATTTGAAAGGTTGTGCCATGCTTTGGTATGATAGGGCATATCGTTGATCATGGTGCCGTTAAGGTCGAAAATAAAAGCCTTCATTTATATAAATTCAATTTTCGGCAAAAGTACTTTAAAAAAATTAATGACAAATTATTTGAATTGTGCTTTATATAGATTATTATCTGTACCTTAGCGGCCTTAATAAAATAAAATAATGCAAAAAGAAGGAACAGTAAAATTTTTCAATGAAACAAAGGGTTTTGGCTTTATTACACCAAGCAATGGTGGCCAGGATGTATTTGTTCATTCAACAGGCTTAATCGACGAGATCCGTGAAAATGATAAAGTGGAGTTTGAAGTAGAGAACGGCAGAAAAGGCTTAAATGCGGTAAATGTAAAGGTTATTTAATTATAATATAAATCATTAAACGTACAAGGCATTCACTGAAAAGTGGATGCCTTTTTTTTTGCCTCAACCTGCCCTCTCCAAAGGAGAGGGTTAAAAAAAGAGCTAACAAAGAGCGCAGCTAAAGTCCTCTCCTTTGGAGAGGATTTAGGTGAGGCGGATACTGCTTGGCATTGTTATTGTACTTCTATAGTATCCACTAAAAATAAAAAAACATGAAAGATAAGTCAAGGGTTATAGCAGCGCTGTTAATAGGCGCTGCGGCAGGTGCGGCATTGGGTTTATTGTTCGCACCCGAAAAAGGCGGAAAAGTGAGGGACGGCATAGCTGATTTTATAGAAGATTTGGTTGATGCAGCTAAAAAAAGGGCTATTTCAGCAACCCTGGATCTGAAAGACCGTGGCACAAATGCTTTCGACAAGGCAAAATCAAAATTCAGGGGGGCTGTTAATGATGTTTCCGAATATAAAGAGGATGCCATAAATACTGCCAGGACAAAAATTAAAAATATAAAAGACGAAGCCCTGGATGTTTTGAGTGATGGGAAAACAAATGTCAAAGGCACCGCTAATGATTGGAACAATTCGATCCAAAAATCATAAAACAAAATGTCTTTAAAACAGCGAAACCCGGCTATTGGCCGGGTTTCGCTGTTTTATGAAAAATTGCAGAGATGCAATGCACCGCGTTTATTTGGCTGTCCGCTTATTATTGCTTTCATCAGCGTCCATAAAAATCCCGCCGTCAAGCACTGCGGTTTTGATCGCTTTATTTGTCCTGATATGAACTGAAATTTGCCGCTGATCATTCGCCCAGACAACCGGGGTTTGATGGAAACTTTCAGTTGTCCCGTCAGCATAAGTAACTTTTACATCAAACGGCACAGCGAAACCGCCAATATTATGAATTGACAACGTATAGCCTGCTTTTTCCTTTTTAACGTTTTGCAGATCGAGGTCAATATAATAATTGGTAAAGAACCAATTATTAAAAAACCAGTTAAGGTTTTGCCCCGATCCGGTACTCATTGAATTAAAATAATCCCATGGAATAGGGTGTTTGCCGTTCCAGTTGTCCATATAAGTATGCAATGCTTTCTTAAACAGGTCATCGCCCAGCATATCTTTCAGCGCAAAATAACTTAATGATGGTTTACCGTAGGAGTTATTTCCATAGCCGCCCCTTAATTCGCTGGAGGGGGTAATAATGGGCAGGTCTTCGACGGTAGAGGCATCATGGATCCACCGGTCTATGCGAAAATGTTTGTATAATTCATCCGCTTTTTCCTGCCCGACTTCCGATGCGCCGATCAGGCGTTCAAAGGTTGTGGCCCATCCCTCGTCCATAAATGCATAGCGGCTTTCGTTGATACCCATGTAAAATGGAAAAAAGGTATGCGCTATTTCATGGTCCTGTACAAATTGGGCAAAACGGATATCATCAAAATGGCTGTCGTTCACCATCATCGGGTATTCCATATCGGCAAAGCCCTGGAATGAGGTCATTTTAGGGAAAGGGTAAGGAACGCCCGGCCAGTTATGCGACAACCAGCTTAATGAGTTGCGCCCGGCCTGCACCGCATGGTGAAAATCTTTTGAACTATCCGCAAATGCCGACTGCATACTGGCACGCCGGGCGTTAGCATCGTCAACAATGGCGCTTGCCGCGTCCCAGTCGTAGTGATTACTCAACCCTACAGCCATATCGCTTATGTTGTCGGCCTTCCATATCCAGGTATTCACATCATTTTGAGCGGTAATATTTTTCGCTGCCCTATCCTGTGCCGTTGCGATATGGATGGTTGAGTCGCTGGTGAATGACTTTTGCAGCCTTTGGGCATATTCGGGCTGTAAAACCTGGCTGGCATTTTGTAACGTACCGGTAGCCCATACCATATAGTTTTTCGGCACCGTTACATTTAATGTATAATTATTAAAGTCGTTGTAAAACTCCTGTGCATCAAGGAAGGGCAATAGATCCCATCCATTATAGTCATCATAAACAGACACCCTTGGATAAAAATACGCTAAGTAATAAGTAGTAGAATCAATCATACCCTCCCGCCCGCTTTGTTTAGATACCTGGAAATGCCAGGTGATATCAAGTTTAACAGAATCGTGCGGGAACAATGGTTTTGCTAAACCTACCATTTGGTTGGTTGCGTTTGCAGCATCATTATCCCAGTTTTTCTTTTCCCCGTTAACGAGGAATGCATCTATTTGTACGCCAGGGGTCAGGTAATCACTTTCGGCTGGGCTAAACCTTGCAGCACCCGGCCGGTGAATGTTTAATATCAGCTTCATATTCAGCCTCTTTAAAGTATCGGGGCTGTTATTAAAGTAGGTAATCTGTTCAACTCCCTTTACAGTGCGGTCTGGTGGCAGGGCCGTAATTGAAATGGTGTAACGGCCATGATTTTCCCAATAGTTTTTACCCGGTTTGCCATCCGGCGAGCGGGTACCCTTTTTATAGGCGCTCTGTATATCGCGCGGCATATAAAGATTTTGGGCCTGCGCCTGCAACATCACCATGCAGCAAAATGCGGACAGAATAATTGATTTATACATTTCGGGTTTGAATTTAAAGGCAAATTAAAAACAATTTATTAAAAACTGATGACAATCCCGCAATCAGATATATTATTAAATTATAATCAACTCTTTTTCAATTATTTAACTAATAAATAAGCATAATTATAATAACCACGCAAAAAAAATGTCCGCTACTATTTGTAGTCCGGTAAATAATTTTTTAATTTGCAACAGTTATTTTAATAGGGGTATTAAATAACTAATTTGTAGCCACCTGCCTTCGGGCGGGTGGTTTTTTTATTTTTGGGGATTTCACCGATTACTTTGGGATTTCACCGATTAGGATAGGATTACACCGATTAGAGTACGATTGCACCGATTAGTAATTTAAACTGCGTAAATTTGCAGTCTGATTTTTTTGATTCTACTGATTATCCCAACCAAATCAGTGTAATCAAAAAATAATCGGTGAAATCATCATCAAATCGGTGAAATCAAAATATAATAAATATGAAATATAAATTAGGCGATTTTGTGCGTTTTGTTGACGAGAAAATGGAGGGTTTTGTTACCCGCATCATTGACGAACAGATGATAGGTGTTACCGGCGAAGATGATTTTGAGATCCCGGTTCTCGCCAGTAAGGTGACAACTGTACACGGCTATCAACCTGCCGGGACTGTTAAAAGTAACTCCATTGAAGATAAGATAGTTCCTGCCGCCGAATTTCAAGCCAAAGGTGTTTATGTAGCGGTTATCAGCGATCTGAAGGCTAACTCGGTGGTGCATTTTCATTTGATCAACGGTACATCGTTCCAGTTATTGACAACATTGACAACTGAAAAACAATTACGTTTTAAAGGGGAATACGCCGGTATAATAGCGCCAAAATCATCCGCCAAAATATATTCGGAGCAATTAGCCGACCTGCAGCTATGGCCTAAGTTTATATTTAATGTACTTTTTTATACCAGCCAGGATATAGAGCCGCCTGCACCATTGATACATCAGGAAAAATTCAAAGCCAAAGATTTTTCAGGGACCAAAAAACAGGTTCCGGTTTTAAATCAGCAGGGATGGCTGATCAGGTTAGATGAGCCTGAACTAATTATTGATGCGCAGAAACTTAAAGAAAGTTTTTTCAGTACATCCGAAGAAAAAACCACCATTGAAAGGCCCGGCACAGAAATAGACCTGCATATTGAAAAACTACGCAACGACTACCAGTTTATCAATAGCGCCGAAATATTGAGCATCCAGCTGGCCTATTTCCAAAAAATGCTTGACGCTGCCATTGTACACCAGGCACCCGAAATTATATTTATCCATGGCGCGGGGAACGGTACCCTGCGGCACGAGATCCATAAAATACTGAGTAAACATCAAAAAATACAAACATTTATGGATGCCCGAAAAGAGAAATTTGGTTACGGGGCAACGAAGGTGATATTAAAGTAAACAGGCGCCGGCAAGCGATTTTGGCTTATAAAATCACATCCCCCGCCCTTTCAAGTGTCCACACTTGAACGACTTTTGTTGGGAGCGTCCACGCTCCCGATTATGTGCGGATATATTTGTAAGCGACCGATTGATCCAGAACGTGAGCGTGGACGCTCAAAACTTTATGTGTTCTATTGATTGCTTCATTTATAAATTGTACTTTCCTTATGCAATAGAGATAGCCTCGTTATACCAAGCATTGACCCACAGTATCCTTTGCGATGGAACATGTTAGCGTAAAACTTACCTTCAACCAGTATATAGTGCCGCTCATACTTCATAGCTTTCTTAAAATCAAGGCCTGCGAGATATAGCAATACACCGTAGTTATTCTTAGGTTTATTGCTGTCGTCAGCATTGAAGTAAAGGACTTCTCCTACCCCGTCAAAACGTAAATAGCCTACAACCTGCATTGGCGATGAGTCGTAGTATTTCGGTCGTATTATAAGGTCTGGGATGGACACTCTATATGGTGAGTTATGACCGTTTGGCGGGTGATCGACTGTAGATTTAGTTGCCTGTGCCAATCCATGTCCATGGATGGATATGACCATTAAAAAACATTGCGCTATAGAACGGATCAATTTCATAAACGAGGTTTAGCTATAGCTAAGATACAATAGTTTCGCTTTTAAAACGAATACAAATGGCCGATTTTATTCAGAAGGCGAAAATATGGACAACATTTAGTTATGCTCAAATTCAAAAAATATCTAATCGACATCGCTTCCATCATTATACCTAATGTTTTTTAACTCCAATTTTAAAACTTTCGCCCCTTCAAGTGTCAACACTTGAATGACTTTTGTTGTGAGTGTCCACACTCCCGATTATGTGCAGATTTATTTGCAAGTGACCGGTTGATTCAGGACGTGAGCGTGGACGCTCACAATTTTATGTGTTCAAGTGTGGACACTTGTCTTTGTTAGACCAAAGGAACAGGCGGTTTTTTATGCATATTGCGGAAAAATCGTTCTTATTCCGTCCTCTCCGGCGATGATAGCTTTTGTAGCCATTCGGTAAAACAGGGAATGCTCAACAACACCGGGAATCATTTTGATGTGAATATTTAATTTATCCAGCGCTATCAGCTTATTAAAATAAACATCGACCAGCATGTTTCCATTATCCGAAATAACCGCACCATCTTTTTGTTGACTCATGCGAATGTTTGGCTTTGCATCCGGAAAATCCTGCCCTATCCGTTGAAGCACCAACTGTAAAGCGCCCGGTAAAACCTCGATAACTAAAGGGTAGCTTGTATCCAAAGCGATCACAAATTTCCCTGAGTCGCCGATTAAAATAAATTCTTTGGCCAATATTGCCAGTATTTTCTCCGAAGTGTGGATCCCTCCGCCGCTTTTCAAGGCGTTAAGTTCGATATCGAACTGATCGCACCCGTCAAAATAAATATCCAGGTTGTTTATCACTGCAACTGATTGTAGCATAAGCCCATATTCTTTGATCAGATTTGCGGTTTTGAAGGAAGAGGAGACAAACGTAAGCGTGGCGGCAAGTTCCTTTTCAGCGGCCAGCAATGCCAGTAAATGAGCTATGGTAGTTCCTGCACCTAAACCGATGACCTGTCCCGGTTTAATCAGTTCCAATGCCGCTTTTGCCGCTTGCTTTTTATAATCGGTCATAGAAATTGGATAACAAATGACGATAATACGTTCCTGATGCCGAATATAGGAAGTTTAAAAGTAAACCATCGGGCAGCGGCGAGATTTTTTGTTTTATCCTGCATCCTGACAATAGGAAAAGCAAATCCAGCCCCTCAGTTTCAGGTAAAAATCGCCGGAAGGTGCTTTTTGATATACTCACATCCGTTTATACAAAAATCCCGGCACCATCCTGAATAAAAACGCCACCAACCGCTGGTTGCCTGCCAATACCGGATGATGCGCCAACGACAATTGCTTTTTTCATAAAGGAATCTGATGAGGTTATGACATAAATATCAGGCTACTGTTACAAATCATTAAATATATCCGTACATACATTTATATTTGACCAATATGAACAACAAAGCTATCTTTACGCTATCATTTACTGCAATCCTGTTTGCATCCTGCTCACATGTTTATACACCCGCGCTTTATCATCAGGATATAGCTTATCAGCCTAAACCAGCCTCATTTGATACGGCAAAGTCGGCAACCTATATTTCAGGCGGATTAAATACGTATAACAATGCCCATTATAACGATTTTCTGGTAAGCGGCCAGATCAATTTAAGCCGTGGCTATGTTTTTGATAATTTCAATGTGGCTTACGGAGCCTTTGGCGTTTTCGGCGACTATCAGAACAGTGCTATCAACCAGGGAGAGGCGAATTATTTTACAGATAAGTTTTTCGGTGCTGTTGGCGGCAGATTTTCAGCAAACGCGTTTGTCACTTCAGGAAGGACAGATTTTAGATTTATAGGTGTAGAAATGGCCTATAGCCACGAGTTTGGCTCATTTGCCAACTTCAGGCAATACTTAAATACGCAACCCGGTTATTTTGTTGACCCCAGAACCGACCTGTTCACTATCGGGTTAACTTCCGAAATATATTTTCATAATGTAAATAACAGCGGTATTCAGCATGGCATCCGTGGTTTTTTAGGAACAACAGTTGGTCATAATGAGCTGAATAACACATTTTACACCAACCCAAATACTACCAACAGGATGTTCCGAAACATTTTTCCTAAAGTCAGCTACTTCATTACCTTCAAAAACTATTTTGGCACGATTGAAGCGGGTGAGAATTTTTTTATAAGATTTGGCTATAAATTCTAAATCACTCCGAATAAACACTCCCTACCCTATCCCGTAAATTATATCCTGAAGCCATCACCTCGCCATAAGCGCCTGAGGTACGGATAGCGATCAAATCGCCACGAAAGGATTGAGGCAGTTCCACGTCTTTGCGGAAACAATCTGTGCTTTCACAAATCGGACCCACCACATCGTAGTGAGTGGTGAGTGGTGAGTGGTGACTAACTTCCAATTCCTTACTTTCGGACTTCCGGACTTCCAGACTTTCGGACTCCCTCCTACTCAAATTCTCAATTTGGTGATAGGCCTGGTACAGCATGGGGCGGATAAGTTCCGTCATGCCGGCATCTAAAACCAGGAAATTCTTTTTTATCCCATTTTTTACATAAAGTACCCTGGAGATCAGGGCGGCGCTTTGTGCCACCAGGGCACGGCCCAGTTCAAAATGTACTTCCTGGCCGGGCTTTACATTTAAAAAGTCTTTAAAAACCTTAAAATAGCTTTCGAAGTCGCTGACGCCGTTGGTATCAGGGTTATGGTAATCAACGCCAAGGCCGCCGCCTGTATTCAGCACTTTCACTTCAAAGCCACGATCGTTAAACCAGTCCTGTATTTCGTTGATGCGCGTACATAGGTTTTTATAAACCTCCATGTCCGTTATTTGCGACCCTATGTGAAAATGTATCCCTAAAAACTGCAGATTGGGGCAATTACGCAGGGCGTCGGCAACATCGGTCAGCTGCCAGGTGTTTATGCCGAATTTATTTTCATCCAGCCCGGTAGTAATAAAATGATGGGTATGCGCATCCACATTGGGATTGATACGTATGGCAATATTTGCCTTTTTGTTTTTGGCTTTCGCCAGATCGTTTATAATATGCAGTTCCTGCACCGACTCGGCATTGAAACAAAAAATATCTGCATCAAGCGCCAGGTTGATTTCTTTGTCTGATTTACCAACCCCGGCAAAAACCACTTTTTCTTTACCAAATCCATGTTCAATTGCCGCCTTTACTTCATTGCCGCTAACGCAATCGGCCCCTAAACCAAATGATTGGATCGTATCCAAAACCTTTGGGTTAAAATTAGCTTTCATGGCATAGTGTACATGAAATCCGTATTTTGCTGATGCACCGGTACATGCCTCAAGTGTTTTTCGCAGCACATCAAGGTCGTAATAATAAAATGGCGTTTCTAATTGCTGAAATCGGTTTATTGTATTTGTGTTGAACATGATTATTTTTATAAATTAAATCATCCCGTTTTGCCTCACCTAAATCCTCTCCAAAGGAGAGGACTTGAACTTCGCTCTTTTTTTAACCCTCTCCCCTGCCTACCGGCAGGCAGGTTTGGAGAGGGCAGGGTGAGGCTAAAACAGCCTGTTATGTAAACTCCTTAACACTTCTGTTTTATCTGCCGTATGTATCAGCAGCGACATGTTATGGTCGCTCCCCCCATAGGATATCATCCTGACAGGGATATGTTTTACTGCTTCCAATACCCTTGCTGCATAGCCATGCTTCTCGGTACCGAAATCACCTACCACGCAAATAATGGTTTGGTTTATGTCGGTATCAACGGTGCCAAAACCAAGCAGTTCGGCTGTGATCTCCTCAAGGTGGGTGGTATCGTCAATGGTTAACGATACCGCAACTTCCGAGGTGGTGATCATATCAATGGATGTTTTATACCGCTCAAAAACCTCGAAAATCCGGCGTAAAAAGCCATGCGCCAGCAGCATCCTGCTCGATTGTATTTTAATTGCGGTGATGCCGTCCTTGGCCGCTATTGATTTAATCTTATCCTTTTCGCTGGTATTGGTAATGAGCGTACCGTGTGCCTTTGGGTCCATGGTATTGAGCAAGCGTACCGGGATCTTATATTTCTGTGCCGGGAAAACGCTTTGCGGGTGCAATATCTTAGCCCCGAAATAAGCCAGTTCGGCCGCTTCGTCAAACGATAATTGTGCTATGGGCTGTGTCCCTTTTACGATGCGCGGGTCGTTATTATGCATGCCGTCAATATCCGTCCAGATCTGAACTTCCTCACTGCGAATGCCTGCACCTATCAATGATGCGGTATAATCGCTGCCGCCACGGCGCAGGTTATCAATCTCGCCAAAACTATTCCGGCAAATATAGCCCTGGGTAATAAACAGGTTATTTTTCGGATATTTTTCCAGGAATGGAGTAATATGTTCGGTTATGTAGTCAACTTCGGGCTCGTTGTCCTCGTCAATCTTCATAAAATCAAGCGCCGGCAGCAAAACAGAGGGTACGCCAATTTCTTTAAGATAAACATGGTACAACGTGGTCGACAATAACTCGCCCTGTGCCAGTATGATCTTTTCTTCTATTGAGGTGAACAGGTCATTGGCCAGGTTGCTTATCAGTCCGAAATGATAGTCAATAACTTCTTTACCCTGCTCCAGGTATTCTTTTTTGGCAAATAATTCCTTTATAAAAACCTCGTACTTGTCTCTTAAAATACCGATCAAACCGGCCGCCTTATTTTTATCGCCGGCAAGGTAAGCCTGCCCTATTTCAACCAAACTATTTGTTGTGCCCGATACAGCCGACAGCACTACGATCTGCCTTTCGGCAGGGTCAATAATATCCAGCAGTTTTTTCATCCTTTCAGGACTTCCTACAGATGTTCCGCCAAATTTTAAAACTTTCATTTTTCGCTTCCTTTTACCATAAATAATTGATAACGCTTTATCAATTTTGAGGCGCTAAAAATAGGATTTTAAACCTCTTAAATCTAATTATAGGGAAATTTTAATTTGGAAGTTGACCAAAAGTGGTATTTTTCCATACAGGATGTGGTCCAGTTACTATCTGATAGCAGCGATGTCAAGCAGTATCTAAAGCGCATGTTAAGTAAAGATACTGAATTAAATGCCAACCAGGGTACAATTTGTACCCTGGTTGAAATGGTAGCAGGCGATGGAAGAAAAAGAAAAATACAGGCGGCCAATACCGAAAGTTTACTGCGTATGAAAAAATCATTCCAAAGTTTGAAACGGAATTAAAGTATCCTCTTTAAAAGATTTGGATATTTTATTTAATTTGTACACGGCTTACCTGGTCCTACGCGGCTTTTTTCCCGTGGCTACTTTTTTCTTATCCTTTGCACCATTCCCGTTAATATATTTAATCACTTTCTTCGAAATTATCAGTAATACGCCAAAGCTTAAAAGGGCAATACCAACGGCAAGGTGCCCCCATTTGTTGAATACATGAAACAAGCCGCCCGGAGACAGATAAATATCATGGAATTTAACCCAGGGCAACAAAACAAAATTTTCTATTAAAAAAGTAACTAAAAAAACGAGGGACGAATTTATCCAGTGCCAGCCCTGTTTTGAGGAAATGAAAAATGAAGTTATGTACGCAGCGATCAAGCCAAAACTTCCTGATTGTTCAATAATTACCATATCATAATCGAACCGGCCAGGGAAATTGAGCAGGAGGGTATGCTGGGAATATAAAAAATCATAGTCGTGCAAAAAAGAGATCATTTGAAAACCGTACATAAAAAACCAGAAGGCTACAAAATGAATTAACAGGAGCCTGGCATTAAAACTGGAAAAAAGACTTTTCATAATAGTTTATGGTGAATTGCAATATTAATATTTTGACCCGAATTTATGGCCCTAAAATAATAATTTCATTCAACAAACACTTTTCCGGAATTTTATAGCTTTGTCCCGGAATGTATAAAAAGATCTTTTGTTATTTTTTAGCAAGCCTGTTTTTAACGGGGAGCGTGGTATTACCTTTGGGCGATTTCTCGTTGATGCGCGATATTCCAAAGATGTACCAGAACTATACAAAGGTCACACCCGAGGAGGAAATGGGCGTAATAGATTTTGTCGGCGATTATTTATTATACGGTAAACAGATCTTCGGACACAACGAACATGATAAAGTTCCGGCCAAAGGAGACGATGTACAGTTCCGGCACCAGGCCAGCCTATTAAACGTGGTGTTTAGCCAAATACCTTTTACTTTGTTTATAGCCTCGTTTTCGATTTTGGCCCACCCATCATTTAGCCAGGTATTTTACACCTCCGATTATCGGAACAAGCTGTTCAGGCCGCCTCTTGCCTGAATTTTAACGAACTATTATAATTCATTATTCTATTTATTTGTCTGCCTGGCATTTTTTTGCGCAGGCTCAATTCATATTCATGAAAAAGTTTTTCATACTCATGCTCTGTATGCTGTTATCCTTTGGGATCATGGCACAAAATACCTTTAAAGCAAAAGTTATCAATGATCAAACCAAAGTGCCCCTTAAAGGTGCAACGGCATTTATTCCAGATCTGAAGATTGCTGCTATTGCTGATACAAGCGGATTAATTACCATCAACAATATTCCCAACGGAAGATTTGAGATCGGGATCACTTATATCGGCTTTGCCAAAAGTGAAAAAGTTTATAGTTTCCCTCTACAGCACCCGGATGAGATCATTGAAGTCAGCCTGGGGGCATCTACGGGTGAACTTGCAGAGGTAACCGTTCAAACCACCCGTACCAACCAAAACCTGCGCGATATTCCTACACGGATAGAAGCCTTGCCCCTGGAAGAACTGGACGAAAAAAGCACCATGCGGCCCGGTGATATCAAGATGCTGCTGGGGGAAACCACCGGAATCCATGTGCAGCAAACCTCGGCGGTCAGCAGTACCGCCAGTTTTCGCATACAAGGCCTGGACAGCCGCTATACCCAATTATTGCAGGACGGAATGCCCCTCTATTCCGGTTTTTCCGGCAATTTAAGTTTGTTGCAGATAAGCCCGCTGGATTTGCGGCAAGCGGAGTTTATCAAGGGTTCCGCGTCCACATTATATGGCGGCGGAGCAATTGCCGGTTTGGTCAACCTGATCAGCAAAGTACCTGAAAAAGAACCCGAACTTACGCTGCTGTTGAACGGAACAAGTGCCAAAGGCGCTGATGCCAGTGTATTTTACAGCCAGAAATGGCAGCATATTGGTACGACTATCTTTGGCTCCTACAATTATAACGGTGCATTTGCCCCATCTAACACAGCTTTTACGGCGATCCCTCAAACTAACCGCTTTGCGATCAATCCCAAAGTATTCTTATACATGGATGATCATAATTCCGGTTGGTTCGGCGTGAATACCACATATGAGAACCGTTTAGGCGGGGATGTGCAGGTCGTAGAAGGACAAGCAGACAACATTCATCAATATTTTGAGCGTAATAAAACGTTCCGGTTTTCTACGAAATTATCCTTTACCCATAAAATAGATGAAGAAAGCCGCATTAACTTTAAGAATACCATCGGCTACTTTGACCGGGATTTAGGTGAACAGGGGTTTAATTTTAAAGGTAAACAGCTCAGCTCCTTTAGTGAAGTGAATTACGTCCGCAACGGTGAAAAAGCTTCCTGGGTAGCTGGCGCCAACTTGATAACTGACCATTTTACTGCCGAACCACCGCAAAATAGTTTGAATTACAACCTGACTACATTAGGCGCTTTTGTACAAAACACATACAAAGCGACGAATTGGTTTTCCCTGGAAACAGGGTTAAGATTAGACAATAACGCACCCGCTCCTGCTAAACCTTCCAGCGGGCTTTTTTTCCTGCCGAGGGTAAATGCCTTATTTAGAATCACTGACCATCTCACCAGCCGATTAGGTGGTGGATTGGGTTATAAAATGCCCACTCTGTTCAATGACGAAAGTGAGCAGGACGGCTACCAGCACATACAACCCTTAAATATTGGCAATACACAAGCCGAACAGTCCTATGGCCTAAACGGTGACCTGAATTACCGCAGCACATTGGGTGACAAAGCCTTTATTAATATTAACCAGTTGTTCTTTTCCACACGCGTCGACAGTCCATTGATACTGCAAAACAATTCCTTTGTCAATGCGCCTGGCTATCTACACACGCAAGGGGCAGAAACCAATATCAAATTAGTAATGGATGAACTGGTATTTTATCTTGGCTATACCTACACTGATACCAAACAGCATTTTAACGGTCAGTCCAGTAGTCAACCCTTAACCCCTAAAAACCAGTTGAGCTTTGATGCAACCTATGAGATTGAAGGTAGTTTCCGCTTCGGCGCGGAAAGTTTTTATACCGGGCCACAGCTGTTAAGTGACGGCGCCACCGGCAAAGGCTATGTCACCTTCGGCCTGCTGGTTCAAAAGATGTGGAAGCACTTCGACATTTTTGTCAACGCAGAAAACCTGACAGATCAGCGTCAAACCAAATGGGGCAGTATTTATACCGGCAGCCTGACCAATCCTCATTTCAAGGATATTTATGCTCCTTTAGACGGGGTAGTCGTGAATATGGGTATCAGGATCAAAATATTAAACAAATAGCTAATCGCAAATTTCAAATCACTGTATTAAAAATAGTAAGTTTGCGCCCATGAACCAAAATTTGTTTGTTTATAACACTTTAACACGCAAAAAAGAGAAGTTTGAACCGCTTAACCCGCCGCATGTGGGTATGTATGTTTGCGGACCCACAGTTTACAGCGATGTACACCTGGGGAACTGCCGTACTTATATTTCATTCGACCTGATATTCAGGTACCTTACCCACCTGGGTTATAAGGTACGCTACGTGCGCAATATTACCGACGCCGGGCACCTTGAAGGCGATGCCGGCGATGAAGGTGAAGACAAAATAGAAAAGAAAGCCAAACTGGCTCACCTGGAACCAATGGAAATTGTACAAAAATACACCGTTGGGTTTCGTGATGTAATGCAGGTATTTAATATTCTGCCGCCAAGTATTGAACCTACCGCTACCGGGCATATTATTGAGCAGATAGAAATGGTAAAAACCATTTTGGCGCACGGGTTTGCTTACGAGGTAGATGGTTCGGTTTATTTTGATGTAGAAAAATACAATAACACCCAGGATTACGGCATATTGAACGGCCGCAACCTCGAAGACCTGCTGAATAATACCCGCGCGTTGGGCGGTCAGCAGGAAAAGCATGGGAAACTTGACTTTGCCCTTTGGATAAAAGCCAAGCCCGAACATCTGATGAAATGGCCATCGCCCTGGGGCGTTGGTTTCCCGGGATGGCACCTGGAGTGTTCGGCGATGAGCAATAAATACCTGGGCGAGCAATTTGATATCCATGGCGGCGGTATTGACCTTGTGCCGACACATCATACCAACGAGATAGCCCAAAATGTGGCTTCCTGCGGTAAAAACCCGGCAACTTATTGGATCCATACCAATATGCTGACGGTAAACGGTCAAAAAATGTCGAAATCGTTAGGGAACAGCTTTTTACCGCATGAACTTTTTTCGGGCGAGCATTCTTTATTACATAAAGGCTACAGCCCCATGACGGTGCGCTTTTTTATGCTCCAGGCTAATTACCGCAGCACCCTTGATTTTGGGAACGATGCTATGGAGGCTTCGGAAAAAGGATTTAAACGCCTGGTGAATGCCTTTGCCCTGATTGACAATCTGAAAGCCTCGGCTGCCACTGACGTGGAGATAGCGCCCCTGAACGAACGCTGTTACGCGGCAATGAATGATGATTTTAACAGCCCGGTGCTGATTGCAGAACTTTTTGAGGCATCGCGCATTATAAATTCGGTTTACGACGGGAAATTAAAGATAGATGCCGCGAACCTACAGCTTTTAAAACAAATGATGAATACATTTGTACTTGATGTTTTAGGTTTAAAGAACGAACAGGCTGCAAACGACGATCTGCCGCAGGTATTAAACCTGATAGTTACATTAAGAAACGAAGCAAAAACAAACCACGATTACGCAACGTCTGATAAAATACGGAAAGGGCTGCAGGAAATCGGCTTTCAGTTAAACGATAGTAAAGAAGGCACTAACTGGAGTAAAATTTAATTAACGAAACTACGTTTGGTTGTTTTGGTGAATGGTGAGTGGTGAATAGTGAGTGGTCAATAATTTGTATAATGATCTCAAAAAACTCACAACTCACTATTCACAACTCACCAATTCAATTAAAATATTATTAATTTAGACCCATCCATAAAAAATAATGAAAAGAATTATAATAGCTACAGCCATATTATTGGGTTTAAGCAAATTAACGATTGCGCAAAACGGACCGGCTGACGTAACCAGAGTGACAGAGGCTGAAAAGACCTTTAATAAGTTAGTGGAACGCAAAGGTATAAAAGGCGGTTTTTTGGCTGTTGCCGATTCGGACGGCATTGTTTTTAAACCCGAACCCATCAAAATAACTACATTTTATAATAATATTGACAAACAGGCGGGCACATTAACATGGACACCCAACTTTGCCCGTATATCTGTAAATGGCGATCTGGCCTTTACGGCAGGGCCATACATTTATCAAAATGGCAGTGACGATACCGACAAAGTTTTTGGAGATTATGTTTCTATCTGGCGCGCTGATGGAGAAAATAAACTGAGATTATTAATCAACCTGGGCATACAGCACCCCGAACCTGAGCAGCAGGCCCTGACGGATTTTAAAAACCCGGATTCAAGCAAGGTAGTTGCACCAAGTAAAGACCCGTTCAGCGGCAAAAGGATCATCCTTGCTACTGATAATTTATTCAATCACTCATTAACCATATCTACATTAGCCACCTATAAGGAGTTTTTAAGCCCGGAGGGCAGGTATTATTTCCCGGGGTTTGAACCCATAACGGGGCAGGATAAAATCATGCAGTTTATTGCTAACGAAGGCATAAACATAACCGCCGAAACTACCAATGCGGGCCGTTCAACCAGTAATGATCTTGCATATACTTACGGCAAAGCCCGTATCAAAAAGGGAGATGTGGTAAGCAATTACAATTACGTGCGCATTTGGGAAATTGATGCAAGCCACAAATGGAACATTCTGCTGGAAGTATTTTCGGCTATTGAGAATGATTAAATAATGTTCCGTCGAACTAAGCTGTTAAGCAACAGCTTATCATTACCGTTTTGACAAATGCATTTATGTTTTAGCGCTTATTCTTTTTTTGAGGTGATCAGATAACCGCAGGGTCAAGGCAACAATTGTAAGAGTAGGATTTGGGGAGCCTGCTGTAACAAAGCAGGATGATCCGGCCATAAACAGATTGTCAATTCCGTGAATTTTGCAATTGGCATCGACAACGCCTTGTTTGGCATCATTGCTCATTCGTGTAGTACCCATGTGGTGCCAACCGCCACCGGTAAATGAAGGCCATGAATTGTCATTTGCGTCCTGCAAATAATCCATCAGCTTAACGCGGCCTTTCCCGGCGATCCCCGATTGCTGCCCGATTAATTCATAAATTGTGCGGATGCTTCTTTTTTCAAGGGATGTAAGCTCCCAATGAAGCGCTGCACGCGGCACCCCTAATTCATCAGTTTCGGTATCAAGTGTAACACGGCTGTTAGGGTTAGGGGCTTGTTCAATCCTTGTAAAAAGTTCAAAATTTCTAAACCCTTTCAAATGTTTATCATTTTTCTCCCTTTTATCATAATCTGCCATATTTTTTTCCCTTTCTTTAGGGTCGGCTGTCCATATATCAATAAATGCAGGCTGTTTTCTTGCTACTTCCAAAGGAGTAAAAGAAGCGGTGCCGTTTAATATTTTTAGCTCCTCCTGTTTTTGTTCACTTATTGCCAATTCTGCACGGAATTTGGTTTTGCCGAAATCAACCATATATAACTTTAACAGGTCGGGCTCAGGAAACCATATTTCAGCTGATTTTATTTCCAGGTGCTCCATAAAATAACGCCCCACAAGGTCGTTGTCATTGCCTAACCCTTTCGGAGCCTGCTGATTTGACGCCAATAACAGCCGTGCATTTTGTATTGCGCAGCAGGCAGAAACAAAATATTTTGCCCTTACTGTGTGTTGTTTCCCGGCAAAGTTTTTAACGGTAACCTCCTCTATTGACGAAATGTTTTGTTTGGCTGTTATAGTGGTAACGTTGGCATAAGTGTATAAATGAATATTTGAAGCATTTACAATTGTATCTTTATACTTGGCGCCAAAACGTGTTGGAGGACTAAATTGCCACATTTTGTTATAAACAACCCCATTGTCAAAAGGTAATGGGATTAATGATTTATCATGGCGTTCATACTCCCGGGCATCATATTCATAGGGGCCGAGATCCAGATTAGTTTGGGCCCTTGCGTAAAAGGGATCCAGGTCCGGACGCTGTAAAGGCCATCCGCTATGAGGCACCCAATCCCTTTTCTTAAAATCTATCGGGTCAAGCGGCGAACAAAAACCTGCCCAGTGCCCTGTGGTCCCGCCAAAATAATGCAACCTTGCCGACTCAAGGGGATAATAACGCTGACCCGTAGTTTTTCCCCTGTACAAATCCTGCATTTTAGCCTCATATTCAAATCCGCCACCTTCAAGCAGGATTATTTTATATCCCGAATTTATCCACTCAAGTGCCAGGCTTATACCCGCTGCACCGGCGCCTATTATACAAATATCACCTTCTATAAGGGTATTATTTTCAATATTCCGGGCGTCTATATGCATAAGTTGTCGCAGTTAAGATTCTACAATAGAAAACAGGGCGCATTGCCGTGCTTCGGTCAATGATAGTACCCAGCCATTTACCAACACAATTTTCCCCGTTTTAAAATCATTATTAACCCGGCTAACCAGCATATCGACGATGGATCTTTCACCGGATGAAGAAGATAAAGCGCTATTGGCCAAAAGCAATTCTTTCAGTTTGTTTTTATCGTCTTCTCCCTGGTTTGCCTTCCTGTAGGCTTGTCCTGTTACCAGGATCGTTTTAGTATCCACAATATGTAAAAAAAATTGCGGCTGCGCTTCAGCGTCAATGTGTTTGCGGGTACATCCGGTTGCAAAAGGGAAACTCAACGCAGTTGCGGTGTAAGCTGAAAGTTGTATAAAAACCCTTCTTTGCATTTGGTTGAATAATTGATACCGCCAAAAGTATCATTTTTATAAAATACCGGATGTAAAAAATACGATACGATAAAATTCACCGTGACCGACTGCCTTTAAAAACTGAAAGAGCACGCATTGACTTGATGTTATTAACATTACTATTGTTGAAAACCAATTGGAACTGTTGTAGCCGGGCATCCGTATAAGGATCATTAAACGATCCGCAGTATGGCTGATTTGAATCAATTTATAAGATCGAAGGACAGGCTTAAGGAAATTCTTTATTGTATCAATGCTAAAGAAGATGATGATGAAAAAAAAGATTCATACATCGCTATGCTTGAAATGTCTATCAAAAAATTAGACCATAAGATCGAAGAATTTAATACCAAACAGTTAAAGAGCTATGATTAGTTTGGAAAGACCGATTAGTCGGGAAAGACCGGAAGTAGGGAAGACCGGAAGACGGAAATGAAAACAAGTCAAAAACCATGTCATTTCGACCGCAGGGAGAAAACTATACATATTCATTCCCGCCATGCATGGAAACGTGGTTGATTTAACGTGGCGGAGGCTTTACCTTAACTTTTTCCTTCATGCTATAGACGCGCCGCTCATAGCCGCGAGGCTTAGTTACTTTTGGCTTGACCCAAAAGTAACCAAAAGGTCAAGACAGAAAAAAGCTTCCGCCCGCAAGCCATACGCCCGGCCCGCTTTTCTGTCGTGCCTTTGCGCTTTTGACTCCCTGCCGTAATATGCCGCGTAGCGGCTACCGCTTTGTAGAAAACGAAATAAAAATGGATTAGTGCCCCGTAGTGGGCTACCCTTGCACGCCGGCAATAACCCGATATTTAAGGCGCTTGAACAAAATGCCCTAAGCAAGGTGAAGTGTTTGATCGATATCTTTTTCATGATCTACAGCATAAGCGATGGCTGCTTTTACAAACTCATTTAAAGTGATGCTATTTTTTGTAGCCGCTAAAGCCGCCTTTTTATGCAGATTAGCCGGAACCCGTACATTAAAAACCCCTTTGTATGATTTTTCGGGTGTCTTATCAAGCTCCCTGCATGTTGCTATATAATCGTTAACGGCTTCCTGAAAAGCTTTTTTTAAGCCGGAAACAGAGGTGCCTTCAAAGGTTACCAAATCATTAATGCCAAATATTCTGCCATAAAAAACCTCGTCTTCTGCACTGTAATTGATAGTGGCCAGGTAATCTTTATATTTTAGAAGGTCATTCATTTTGTAACTAAACTTTGGTTACAAATAACTTTTATTTTATTTGGATTAGCAAAACATATTGGCAATTAACTAAATAGTTCATACCAGTTCATTTTCCCCGGGTGCTGTTCGTAAGCTTGATTTATGAATGATTATGCCTATAAACTAAGACAGACAAATGATATCCGAAGTTAGCATTCGGGCGAGGCTACGGAATTTATGTAAATCCCGTGTTTTATGATTGGTTTTTAATTGTTTTTATTTATTTTCGCCTAATAATCCTAATCAATTATCTAACTTTGCATTCTTTTTTTAATATGCCAGGCAACAATTTCATAGGTATTGACTTATTCGCTGGAGCCGGCGGGATGTCTATTGGGGCACAGGCTGCGGGTGTCGATGTTAAAGTCGCCGTTGAAATTGACAAATATGCTGCAATTACATACAAAGCCAATCATCCTAAAACATTAGTTTTTAATGAAGACATAAGACATGTCAATATCAACGGGGCTTGCAAGGCATCAAATAATGCGACAAAAATACTTTTTGGCGGACCGCCTTGTCAAGGATTTTCAATATCAAACCAAAAAACAAGAAATAAGGAAAATACAACTAACTGGTTATTCAAAGAATATATCAGAGTTGCAAAAGAACAAAAACCTGACTGGGTAATTGTAGAAAATGTAAAAGGGATAGTTGATACAGAAAATGGATTTTTTTTAGAAACAATTATACAGGAATTAAAGACATTAGGTTATACAGTAACCTACTCGGTTTTAAATTCAGCAGATTACGGAGTCCCGCAGGTAAGAAATCGTGTCTTTATCGTTGGTTCTTTACATGGCATAAAATATGATTTTCCGAAGCCATCTACTAAAAATTATGTATCCGTAAGGGAGGCTATTTCAGATTTGCCTTCCCTTAATAGCGGTGCTAATTATCAAGTGCTGGATTACAAAGACAAATGCCAAAACTTATACCAAGCCGAAATTAGAAAATTGTCAAAGCAATCCATTAACAATCTGGTGACTTCAAATAACAAGTTAGTTCTGAATAGATATGTGCACATTCCACAAGGTGGTAATTGGGAGAATATACCGCCTTATCTAATGAAAAACTACAAGGACTTTACTCGTTGCCATACAGGTATTTACCATAGACTTGATTATAATAAACCATCTGTAGTTATAGGGAATTATCGAAAAAACATGTTAATACATCCAACTGAAAACAGGGGACTGAGTGTAAGGGAAGCAGCAAGGATCCAATCTTTTCCTGATAACTTTCATTTTTTTGGAAGTATTGGTTTTCAACAGCAACAGGTTGGCAATTCAGTCCCGCCTCTTTTGGCAAAGGCAATATTTACGAAAATACTACAATATTAATAATGGATTTATCTGGATACAATAATAATTTAGAACAATGGTTTATTGAAAGAGCTCAGAGCGAATTTCCTGACGGGGTAGACTATGTTGCTAATTATAGATCAGTTGTAAGTAAATTAAAGGATATACATTTACAGGTAAACGCCGGTGCTGATTTTACTGACGAGACTACACTAACCAGGCATGATGCTTCACATATCGCACGGGTTATCTATCAAATTTCAAAATTATTAAGTTATGAAAAAGCCACTATTTCCTGTTATGAAGCATTTCATCTTTTAATTGCAGTCCAAATACATGATATTAAAAATAGTGAAGGGAGAGAAGATCACGAAAACAATGCAATTGAAATATTTAACGATCTTAACATAAATGGTTTAATTGACAATAGACTACTTAAAAATATTGGCTACATAGCTAGCTGTCATGCTGGCTCTTACATGAGAGAGGATAAAAAAGAGAAAGATAAAATTGGCTATTTGTTACCTATCTTTATGTACAAAGACAAGTTTCAGATTAGGCCTCAATTTTTAGCTGCATTATTAAGATTGGCGGATGAATATGCAGATGAAACAGGAAGAGCTATGGCTTATCTTTTAAAAATAGACAAAGTTAAAAAATCCAGTATTATACATCAGAAACATGCTTTGAGTCTGCGTGACGTTGCTATTAAACCGGATGCTGGAATTGTGGAATTTGATTATTACTTAACAAAAGAGGACGCAATAGTGAAATTTCCTAAATATCTCAAGAATGTTGATAGCTGGGAAGATAAATATTTGTTAGACGAAATTTTTGAACGAACAGTAAAATCTCATTATGAAACTATTTATTGTATGCGGTTTTTGCGTCCTTATATTACGATTAGCAAATTAAATGTTTCTATTGAGGTCGAAAAGGGAAATATCCTTGATAAAAGCCCAATTCCTCCTTATGAACTTGTTGAAAAAGGCTATCCTAATGAGAACTATGACATCATTGATCTATGTGGGGATAGTTTAAGAAAGAATGGCGGATATTGGAGTGGAGAAAATTTAAAAAATTATCTAACTGGTGAAAAGTAATTTAAAATGGACGTATTAAAAGAGAACCCTTTTGTTATTTTAACTCCTGATGAGAAAGGTAATGATAGTGAAGCTGAAATTACCAAGGCTGAAGTAATTCATAAATTGTTTGTCGACGTTTTTGAAGATTTCACTTCAATACCGCAACAAGGACACGTTTTTTTAAATGGTCCACGCGGATCAGGAAAAAGCATGATGTTTAGGTTTTTACTACCAGATTGCCAGTTAATCGACAAGAATGTAAAACATTATAATGAGCTTCCATTTTACTCTATACACATACCAATCAAACTTACAAGCATTAACAATCCTGAATATGAATTAATCAAGGACTATGGAAATTCTATTTTTAATGAGCATGTTTTAACGATCTATTTTTCAGAATTAATTTTTGATTCTTTTACAAAACTAAATTTTACAAATGTTGAAGATAAAGAATCAATTATCAACGAGATAAAGGTTTTTTATAATGACAAGTTTGTTAGAAGATTAAAGCTTTGCGGATTTAATGCCTCAAACCTCTCTGAATTTGAGCCAAAGACTATAGAGCAAGCTTTTGACATTATAAAAGAAATTTGTTCAGAAATATTTGTTCAAGCAAATCAATTTTTAAAAAGGAGTATTCAAAATATAAAATTTCCAAACCAGTTTCAAAGCGTACCATATAACGGCCCGCTTTGTGACTATCTATCATTCTTGTTTCCATTACTAAAAAGTTTAAAACAGATATCTTTATTCCCCAATAAGCCTATTTTTTTACTTGTTGATGATGCAGATAACTTGACCGAAACACAAGTTATTGTATTAAACACTTGGGTATCTTATCGAACCAATTCAGAGGTTTCGTTGAAGATATCGACCCAATTGAATTATCCAACCTATAATACTATAAATGGCACTAATATTGATAGCCCTCATGATTATTATGATATAAATATTCTTACCACATATTCCTCTGCCAAGGATCTTTATAATAAAAGAATAAGGCAAATTGTGGAAAGGAGGTTGAATTTTTTCTTTGAGGAAAAGAATATAGTAATTAATGCTGAAGAGTTTTTCCCCTCTGACAAAGATCAGGATAAAAGAATTCAGGAAATAAAAGAAGCGTTGAGAAAGCAATTCAAAGAAGGAAAAGGGCGAGGATATAGAGAAAGCGATGATGTTCAACGCTATGCGATTCCAAACTATATTCGAAGTTTAAAGGGAACCGCGAAATCTGGTTCAACGTTTAAATATGCAGGCTTTGATATGTTGGTCAGTATATCTTCTGGAATTATACGTCATTTTTTAACACCCGCTTCTAAAATGTTCAATTCTCAATTTAGAGATATTAAATTAAAAAAAACGGATGCCCATCCAACAGACGTACTTTCCATACAACCATCAATTCAGAATTTGGAAATAAGGGAATATTCGGTTAAGCAACTTTTTGATGAATATGATAAGCATAAATTAGACAAGGTTCAAATAAATAGAGACGGGAAATATCTGTCAAAAATTTCTAAACTAAAAAATCTCATCGATGGACTAGGCGGATTATTTGGCGAATACATTGTTTCTACTGACAGAAGCGAAAGGAAAGTATTTTCTTTCGCAATTTCCGGTAGTGTCGATCAAGAATTACAAGAAGTTATTAATTTGGGAGTGAGATTAGGTTATTTTCATAAGGCTACAATTGGCAATAAAAATGGGACAGGGAAAACAAGGCTCTATATTTTGAGTAGGATTCTCGCCCCACATTTTCTTTTAGACCCGACAAGTTTTGCAGGCTATAAATTTTTTACCTCTGATAAGCTAATCCGAGCTATGCATAATCCCGAATTATTTATTACCGAGATGCTTAAAGTGAAGGAAAATGACGAAGATAAAGAATTAAGCCAAGTCAAATTAGAATTCAACTTCCCAATTGAAAATTGATTATGACTATACCTCTAAATCAGCTAAAGTCTGTACTTAAAAAACATTACGATGTTTTTGTTGCATCAGCGAGTTATGAGAAACGTAGTTTGTCAATTATGACAGCTATTATCAATGACATAGGATTTTCACACAAAATTGTTTCTGTAAGTATTCCTCACAAGAAACTAATGGTTGACAATATAAATTTGTTTAAAGAAAATGGATTTATAGAATTAGAAATTGATAATACAAATCAAATAGATACTGTAAATAATATTGTTCCTATTGTTGGTGAAATTTTATCAAATAATACTAAGGCTTCATTTCTCATCGATATAACGACTTTTACTAGACAAACACTCTTAATTCTATTAAGGCTACTTAGAAGTATACTGACAAAGGACAATGAAATTCAATTTTTGTATACACCCGCCGAGGAATATTCAATAGGACTGCCTTATAAGGAAAAATGGCTAACACAAGGCATCTCAAATGTAACTTCGATTCTTGGTTACTCCGGGATTATTAGACCATCAAGGCCTCATCATCTGATTATTCTGATGGGTTTTGAAGTTGAAAGGGCTTCTTCGTTGATAGATGCTTATGAACCCTCTAAGATTTCTATTGGTCTTGCAGGGAAAGGCAACTCAATATCACAAGAACACTATTTATTAAATCAACAAAAATTCAATGAACTTCTTGCAGAATTTCCATACGCTGAATCATTTGAGTTTTCTTGTATTAATACTTTGGAAAGTAAAAAAAATATTTTAGATCAGATAAAAAAATATCCAGGGTATAATACAGTAATATGTCCAATGAATAATAAAATTTCAACAATTTCATGTGCTTTGGCTGCATTTGACAACAATGAAATTCAATTAGCAATTGCAATCCCAGCTATATACAATTACGAAAATTATTCAACGCCGGGTAATTATTGTTATCTTATTGAGATTCCTGATTTGATAAAAAACACATAACTTTTACTTGACTGCCCTACCCCCCACCTAATCATGCATACAGGGAAGAAATACATTTCCAAAACAATCCTTCTTGCCAATCTCCGCCAAATTTCGTATATTTGACGGGAGACCAGAAGCCTTTATTGTTTATCTGTAAACTTGTTTGCGGTGGTCAATATTGATAATTAGGATCGTTAAAATATCGTCGGAGATTTTATAAATAATACGGTAGTCGCCCACCCTGATGCGCCAGCTTTCGAGGCTGGTTAAATTTACAGCCCGGTTTCATTTTACAAGGCCGTTTCTGATCTCATCCAGCGCTTGCCTGAATGGGATGAACTCTTTATCCTTACGGTTTTCGAAGGCATCTGCAACTTTAATATCTTCCAGCTCCTCAAGGTCATCCAGAATATTTTCAAATTCGGAAACGGTTAGGAAAACACCAAGCGGCTCGCCGCCTTCGCCATTTACATATTGAGGGTGTAATTTTAATATGTGCATATACAAATTTAAAATTATAATTGTTTACGCCAAATATCGAAGAGAAGAAATCCGAAAGCTTCATTACCTTGATTCTATGTAAAAAAAAACAGCACGGAGATTCTGTGTCCTTTGTGCATCCTCCGTGGCCTCTGTGTTAAAAACCAACAAGACCCCTTTTATAAATATTTATTTTTATGATTTCCAGAATAAATTATGTGCCCTTCTTTGAAATTTTTTGTATATTTGATTGATTTACATGTCTTTACATAAAAAGACACCCCAAAAATTACGAGGAGCTAAACGCATTTAGCTCCTCAAACTGCAAAAATTACGAGGGGCTAAACGCATTTAGCTTCTCAAACCGCGAAAATTACGAGGGGCTAAACGCATTTAGCTCCTCAACCTGCAAAAATTACGAGGGGCTAAACGCATTTAGCCCCTCGTAATCTTAAAAATATGACCGGAAAAGATGGTTTAAAAAAATAAAATTTGCCGCAGGCTGCTTGTTTTCGTTTATATTTACATGGCTTTGCTGCAAGGGTTATGATGGGGATTGCAAACTAAAAATCATACTGTCATGAAAATTAGAAAAAAGCTTTTTTTAGGGTTTGGATTATTATTTGTTGTGGTGCTGTTTTTTGGAGCAGTTTCTATTTATTATATTGAAGAGATATCAGAAACCGCAAAAGTCACCTTAAAAAACAACTACCAAACCCTAATGTTTACCAGGGAAATGCGCTCGGTTTTGGATGAGAACAATTTGCCATTAACTTCAAAGGCGGCTGATACATTTGACAAATCTCTTAAAAAACAGGAAAACAATATTACCGAGCCAGGTGAAAAGGAAGCAACCGCCGGTGTGCGCAAGGGCTTTGAGTCAATTATTGACCCTAAACAAAACATCGCGCAAAAAGAAGCCGCTATTGAAGATATCCGCTACCAGCTAAAAACGATCGACGGGCTAAACTTGACGGCGATTGTGTCCGAGGAAAATTCCACACATACTACTGTTAACAAAACAACGGTTTTCCTTGGATCAATGGCTTTGATAACCTTTTTGATACTTTTTGTATTGATTGCCGGTTTCCCCGGTTTTATAATTAACCCGCTTAATCAGTTTGCTGATGGCCTACAGGAGATCAGCCAGAAAAATTATGGGGTAAGGCTCGATTTTACAACAAGCGAAGAGTTTTCCAAGTTGTCGCGAGCATTTAATATAATGGCGGCCAGTCTGGCCGATCATGAAATTACAAGTCTCACAAAAATATTATCTGAGGAAGTAAGAATAAAGGCGCTGATAGCAGAAATACCAGATGTGGTGATCGGCGTGAACGGCGACCACGAGGTGCTGTTTATGAATGCTGCCGCGAAGACATTATTAAACCTTGAACATATACAGGTTATCGGCAAATCAATAATCAGTTTGATCACAGACAGTCCTCTATTAAAAATTATTTTAGATAACCCAGAACCGGATGCTCCTCTAAAAGTTAAGCGGGATGGTAAAACAGCAGCTTACCTTCAAAAAAACATTGAAATTGTAGTGCCAAATTTAAAAGTAAACCCCACTTATGCGGTGCGGTACTCGGGGTTTACCGATGGAGCAATTTACATTTTAAAGGAGGTTGATTAAACGTTGCACGGTTACTTCTTCAACCCAATTTCTCTTAAACGCTCGTCAAGATATTCGCCGGCGGTAATATCCGTGTATTGTTTTGGGTGCTCATTATCTATACATGATGGTAAACAGGTAAGGTCCATGCCAGCTTTTGGGTGCAGGAAAAAAGGTACCGAATAACGCGAATACTTCATCAGTTCGCGCGGCGGATTTACCACCCTGTGGGTTGTTGACCTGAGTTTATTGTTGGTTAACCGCTGTAACATATCGCCTACGTTAACCACCAGGTCTTCGCCGTAAGCCTTTACAGGGAACCATTCATTTTCGCGGGTAAGTACCTCAAGTCCATCGGCGCTTGCACCAATTAAAAGCGTGATCAGGTTGATATCCTCATGTGCCCCGGCACGTACAGCGTCTTCGGGAATTGCATCAGGATCGGTTATCGGGAAATAGTGCAGGGTGCGCAAAATAGAATTGCCGTTATGAACCTTTTCATCAAAATAATTTTCGGGCAGATTCAGGTAAACGGCGATGGCCTGCAATAAATACCAGCCGGCAGCTTCCAGTTTTTTATAAACTTCGAGCGTTGTTTCATTAAATGAAGGCAACTCTGCTACCATAATATTATCCGGGTATTCATCTTTAAGAAAAGAGCCATCGGTAACCGTTTGGCCTATCTGCCAAAACTCTTTTAAATCGGGTGCTTTAAAACCTTTGGCTGTTTCTTTCCCTTTGCCGGTGTAACCTCGCTGGCCTGCAAGTCCGGGTATTTCATATTTTAATTTTACAGCATCCGGCAAAGCAAAAAGCGCTTTAACATCTTCATAAAGTTTATCTATCAGTTCTTTGTCCAACCCATGGTTAGTAATGGTAACAAATCCTGTTTCGTTAAAAGCTGCTCCGATATCATCCGAAAATTGTTTGCGTTGTGATGCATCACCATTTATATAGACATCTAAATCAAGACGGGGAATATTTACAGTGCTCATTGTATATATTAGAATTTTTGTAAAACTATTTAATTTAAAAATGGTTATATCAAAATATGGTGAAAAAACAACCAGATGGTATGTCCAAAAGCACTTTTGTTATTAAACCATATACGGCTAAAACAATTATTAATTTAAACGTTTTATCATTTATCATGTCGAAATATATATCATCATCTACTTTATTTTATCAATCATGAAAACATTAAATAATATATGGGGGATAGGCCTGTTAGCAGTTTTGCTGATGCTGGCCGCTCCCACTGCAAGCAAGGCACAGGATGGCGGCAATATTTCCGACCAGGAATTTTACGATAACTTACAACCTTACGGAACATGGGTATCTGATCCTGATTATGGCAATGTTTGGGTACCAAATGCAGAAGAAGGTTTCAGACCTTATGCCACACGTGGTCATTGGGTTGTAACAGATTATGGCAATACATGGGTTTCAGACTACCCATGGGGTTGGGCAACTTTTCATTATGGCCGCTGGCGTTATGATGATTATTATGGATGGGAATGGATTCCGGGCCACGAATGGGCACCAGCCTGGGTTAGCTGGAGGCATGGAAGAGGATATTATGGTTGGGCGCCCTTATTGCCGGGCATAAGCATCAGCATATCAATTGGAAGCGGATACCATGTACCTGATAATTATTGGGTATGCGCGCCGCAAGCTTATATTAACAGGCCTAATATTTATAATTATTATGCACCACCTGAAAGGTCGGTAACTATTATACGAAACACTACCATTATTAATAACACCAATGTTTATAATAATCAAACTTATATTTCCGGCCCGCGTCCGCAGGAAATAAGGCAGGTAACACATCAGAATGTCAAAGTCTATAATATTACTAATGTTAACAACACTACTAATATTAACAACATACACAACAACACCATAAATATATACAGACCGGCAGTAACGCAAGCCCCTGATGCACGCCCTGCAAGAGTGGTTGACGCGATATTGTATAAACAACAAAACCCTAACCAGGCTATTGCCCGCAAGGGTATTGCCGGTGCACCGGTTAATCATACTAATGCTGCAAGGCTTGCTACAGTTGCAAAAGCCCCAACTCCTGACACTAAAGTTGTACGTGTAAATACCCGGCCAGTAAATGCTCAACCTGGCAATCAGGCACAGTTACAGCAACAGAAACAACAAGCTGCTCAGCAACAACAGAAACAACAGGTTACACAGCAGGCGCAGAAACAACAAGCTGCCAAACAAGC
>DHXR01000045.1:49001-84570 GCA_002413785.1 Mucilaginibacter sp. UBA5151 | reverse complement strand
TCAAACTTTAACGAACTATTGAGCTAAGATACTGTTTATTATTATTTGCCCGTTATGCTTTTTGATAGTATTATAGGCAATAGACATGCCTAACCCGGTGCCTTCGCCCACATCCTTTGTGGTGAAAAATGGCTCAAATACCTTTTTTTGTGTTTGGGTATCCATACCAGTCCCGTTATCTTTTATTTTTATATAAACGTTATTTTCATCGTGACTTGTATTGATAATGATCTCTCCGCCGGTATTTTCACCGAATTTTTTTTGAACCGCATAAATAGCGTTCGAAATAATATTTAAAAACACCTGATTTAATTTCCCCGGATAGCACTCCACCACGGGCAGGTCGCCATATTGTTTTATAACTTTTATTTTATTCTGGAGCTGGTTGTTTATAATAACAAGGGTTGATTCGAGGCCTTCATTCAGATCGGCCATTTTCAGGTCGTCTTCATCCAGCCGCGAAAATATTTTCAGGCCTTTAACAATTTCCGCTGTACGGTTTGCGCCTTCGTTTATCCCTTTGATCAAATGTTTGATCTCCATTGTCAGGTAATCAAAATCCAGTTCGTCTTTATATTCTTTGATTTTTTTTTGTTTGTCGGCCTGCGGGGCATCTGAGAGCCCCACATCCTCTATCACTGAAAGGGCCTCAAGCACCAATTTAATATCGCGGTTTAAAGGGGTGATGTTCGACGTAACAAAATTTATCGGATTATTAATTTCGTGCGCTATGCCTGCCGTTAACTGGCCCAGCGAAGCCATTTTTTCAGCCTCAACCAACTGTCCCTGTGCTTGTTTTAAATCGTCAAGCGTTTTATTCAGTTCCTGGTTTGATTCGCTTAATTCAACAGTGCGTTCATTTACCTTTAACTCCAAAACTACATTTTGCTCCCGGATAATCCTTTCGTTTTCTTTTAATACTTTTAATGTTTCTTCCTGCGATTTTTCCTTTTCCGCTTTAAAAATATTTATTTTATCGGCAAGCGCAAATGAAAGCAGTATTACTTCCATGGCAGAGCCCAAAGTTATACTGTAGTTGGTAAAAACATTATATGAAAAAACATTGATATCTTTAAGTATCCAGATAATAATTCCTGCTATTAAAGGTATCCAGGCAATAATAAAAAATTTTGCCGGCCTGTACCCGCGCCTGGCAATAGTAACAGAAATAGTTAATATATATACAGACACCAAACCGGCAAATGCCTGAAGAATTTGATAGGATATATAAAGATCACCTCTTAAGGTTAATACAATGTCAATAGCATATACGATGTATAGGGCATAGGAAATTTTATCAAGCCGGGGAATGAAATCCTTTGTATGAAGAAATTTGCGGACAAATTCTAAACCGCTGATATTTACAAATGCGGTTAACAGAAAGAATGACCTTGTAGCCAAAAAACTATTATTTGGCCATAAATATTGAAAACAGTAACCTTCAATGGTTGCCTGTACAAGGCCCACAACAAAAATGTAAACGACATAATATAGATAAATAGTGTCTTTTACAACGAAATAAATAAACAGATTGTAAAAGAACATCACTAAAATTATCCCGAAAAAGACTCCAAATAAAATATTTTTAGCAAGCTTATCATCTTCAATACTATCTTTCTTTCCTAAAAAAACAGGCATCTGCATTTCATGACTTGATTTTATGCGGGCATAGTAAGTAACTGTAGAATCAGGAGGGATCTTAAGGTCATAAACGAACTTGTGATAATTAATTGTCCTTGAATTAAAGGGATACAATTCACCAGCCTGGTTAACTGTATATTTACCATGGTCATAATAATAAAACTCGATGCTTAGTAAAAGTGACTGATCAAATTTGATCATTAGGTTTTGGGCCGTACTTTTATTGTTTATACTTATTTTTAACCAGATTGGAACTTTAAGCAAGCCAAAGTCGGGAACATTTGCTGTGTTTTTTACAAAATGTTTTTGTTGCTGTATGCTTTGTATATTTTGGGAAGAAGATGAATCAATATAATATCCGATAGCATTACCAATAGTTATTATATTCTTATTGCCATCAAAGATCACCTGCGCCCTTGCATTTAAAGCAAAAAGGCATATTAAAGAAACTGCCGGGAAAAATTTCTTACAAATGGTAAATACATTCATCTGCTGAACCGCTGTTTTAGTGAGCCTGTAATAAGAATTAAATTTAGTTTAGCGTATCCGGTAAATAAATAAAAGCTGACCCGGTAGATCTGCGTAATGATCTTATTTTAGGTTCTCCGCCTTTAGACAGCCTGAATATAAAAACAGGTTGTTTATTTGCCATTTGTGGTAATAAGCTGTAAAATTTCTCTCCTATTTTTCTAACCTCCCCGTTGTAGTAATCGTCTATTTCTTCAGTGGCCCCATGTACTAACCTCGCCAGCATAAATACCATTTGTGCAATTGGCTGAAACGATACCTTGGCTAAATTCGCTTCTATCCAAATTCGCTCTATCGCCCGTCCGCCTTCCAGAAAATCCATTTCTGAATATTCCGGCATAGTGACAATGCCCAGGGCCGATGAGCACGCTACTGCTTTGTTTGCCATTTGGGTAAATGCTGTACCGCCTTTAATTTGTCTTAAAAAGGCTATGGCTTTATCGTCAGCTGCCATTTTTAACGCAGCAAGTTCAGCTGCTGTAGCCCCTAAAGTATTTACATCAAATCCATCTCTTTTTTGATGTATTTCTTCCTGTGTCCACCTTAATTCATCCGTAAAAGTATCATAATGTCCTCTCGGATGTAAAATTCTTAACATTTCTGCTGTTGCCAGTAACTTACCCAAATCCTTCATCAATAATTCGTCATCAAAAATATGCAGTTCTGCACCTTCATACGAATTAATGGAAGACTTGAGATGATCGTAAAAATCTTTTGATAAAGGCTCCTTAACAGTCAAATCCCTGTTAGTAACCCTTATGCTGATCCCTGGTTCCAGATATTGATTAATTGCTGAATTTCCGGCTTTTTTAAATGCTATATGAGCAACTAATTTTTTGTTGTCCTTAACGGGGAAACTATCGCAGGTAATGTTAAAACCCAATGCCGAAGCTTTAATACTTATATTTTCAATGGCCGCACCTATCCCAACGTATGAACCAAGGTGATTAAAATCAAGCAGGGAATGCGAAAAATGAGCATCATGAAATACAAACAACCCTTTTTCAGTATATATAAATTTCCAGGGTTGTACATTGCCGCCGGATGGCGCTAAAATACCGGCTTCAACTATTGCAGTTGCCGTATCTTTAGTTAAAGTAATGCTATCTGCTTTTGGTTTAAAATTATCAACTAATTGCAGCATTTCATCCCTGGTTAATTCAGGCGGGGCAATGTAAGATACGGGGATTTGTTTGTCAGCTTTAATTTCTTTATCCTTCACCAGTTCATCCATATCAACATAATACCTTCCCGATTCATGGAATTGATCAAGCAGGATGCGCCGGCAAACATCGGTGGTAAGCGCGCCCCCTAACGCTACTGATGATGCAAGCTGGGGCCAAGTATTAATAGATTGTTCAACCTCCATCATAGAGGCTTTAAGCCGTGTGGAGATAGTTTCCGCACCAACCATTTTAAGTATATAAGGTATTTTATCTTCGTTTGATAAGTCTTTAATATTGCTTGGGTCAAGGCCTTCGGCCAGCCCATGCAATACGGGCCTGTCTGGTTCAAGATCAAACCGTTCAACATCCAGCATGCCACGGTCATTGGTATCCATAATAACGGGTATTTTTAACTCCCGCGCCTTAAAACGGCTTTCTATTTTGATGTCCATTCCATCACAAACTTCAATAAACAGGTCTAATCTTCCCCCTTCATTGAAAAATTCATCCATGTTTTGTTTGTGCAAACCCTCATGAAACAGCTTAACTTTAATAAAAGGATCAATCTCCAGAATTTCCCTGGCGGCTATAATTGTTTTATTAATGCCCATATTATGCAAACCTGTACGCAGCCTGTTAAGGTTGCTCAACTCAGCAGTGTCAAAATCAGCCAATCTTAATTCGCCGCATATTCGTTCCATAGCAACAGTTAAAGCAATAGACTGGCCTACTGATAAACCCACAATGCCAATTTTTTTCTCCTTTAACAACTGTTGCTCCTGCTTTGTTATCTTCAGCTGGTTCCTGTTGGTACGTACTTCAACAAATTCATCTTCATCCAGTAAATGGACAAGGCGCTGGCTCCAGGGGTAGTAAACCCATACGCCATATTCTTCTATAGTGCTTCCCTTTAAATGCCTGGTGATGCGGGTTTCGTATTCATCACTCTTTATTTTCGCCGACGGGTTTTGACTTTTAATAAGCTCCTGCAACTGTCCGTAAATCTCATCGTAAATAAACGAAACTTTTTTTTCGGACAGCAAAGTGTTAAAAGCCTTTTTTTCTTCGGGGATATTCAACCTGAAAAACTCCGGAATATAAACAAGCTTGCTTTCCATACTGATTGGCAATTGGTACATGTTATCTTTGGGCATAAGTAATTAAATTATTGGAAAATGAATTTTTGTGGAATAAGTAATTATAAGACTAAATAATTTCGGGAACAGAATCATTTATTTTTGATTTTAAAAAGGATTTTTTCGCTTGTATAATGGTTGCTTTCAGGTCCCATTGATCAAGATTTGGAATTTGAATTGCATAATGAATAGTTATTTCTTTTTTTCTTAACACTTCAACCCGGGTTATATTTAAGTTTTCACGGATCTTTAGAATCGCATTTTTATCTTCTTCAAATGCTTTGCTTAAGATTGGCACATCCTTCAGTAGCATAGTTGTAGCAACAAGATCCAATTTAGGGTAGTAAAATGTTCCATCGTTACCAATACTTTTTTCTATTTCCATCCCAACAGCTTCTCCGGGCGGTATGGTATAGGGCGCACACAATGCAAAAAGTGATTGTATCCCAATCTGATAAGAGATAGCAACAGCTGTACGAATTAAAAATATACTTCCAATTCCATATCCTGCAATTTCGCGTGAGTTCCATAAACCGCATAATTCGCCTGTACCTTGTTGCGCAAAATGCCAAACCAGGTCAAAAATCCCAGGATCCATGGCACTCGTGGCCTGCTCAATGGGTAATGGCTGAGATCCTCCGGCAACATGTACCCTTGCACCTCCAAATACTTTTTTTCGGTCCAGTGACTCTACAACCATTACAAAAGCAGCAGGGTTTTTTGTCCATTCATTTTTAGAGGATGTAACTTTTGTAACCCCAATACTCGTTAATACGTGAATATGGCCCTGAATAAATAGTTCGCAGGTTTCCGGGTCGTCAATTGCTCTGAATGCCCTGAGCCTTACTTCGGGTTTTTCTTTATTTAAACCATTCTCCATTTAATAAATTCCTATCCCAAGCCCGGGTATTTGTTCAGCGAAACGTTGGCTTAATAATAATTGGCAAATTAAGTAAATTATTTGTTAAGCCAGGTTGCTTTTGGGTAAATGCCGAACGCCGGTTTTCAGGCTATTTTTTTATAACATTTAAACGAAGTAAGCACTCGAAAAGTTTCAGATATATCTTATCTTCCCGTTCAATTATCCGCTGTCAATTAATTGGTGTATCTTCATCTATGCGTATCATTTTTTTTTTAAATCACCCTTAAACCATATTGAATGATGAAACGGGCCTGTTCAACTATTTATATTTCCCCTGTTTCAGTTTATACGAAGTTATCCTTAATTACAGGGCCCTTGATAAAATGCCATTTTTTCTAGTTCTTCTGTTTTCAACCGCAAGTGTGTTTGCAGAGGGCAGTAAAGAAATGGCTGAAAGCGAGGGAATGAGTGTTTAAGGATACCATCATAGCTAACTAATTAAAGAATTTATAAATTCACATTAAAATCTGATAAAATGAAAAAATTTGAAAAACTGAAAGGCCTGGTAGCATCAGCAGAAAATGATGCCAAATCGTTTTACGACAAGGGAAACAAGGCGGCAGGCACACGTTTGCGCAATGCTTTACAGCAAATTAAAGGTGCGGCAACTGATATTCGTAAGGAAGTAACGGAAAAGAAAAGCAAAGCAAAATAACGAGTTATTAATCGCTGTTTTGGAACTGAAAGCCCGGCCTTAAAAATGACCGGGCTTTTTTTGTTGCTTAACAATCACTTACCTCTATTATTTCTACGATCAAACTATTTATCTGAGGTTTACCCTGATACCTCAGAACTTGAACTGGTGTACCCTGCCTTGCTCTAATCAATGTTATTTAAATTACCGTTATAAAATCAATCAAATATGATGGGGTTACCGAGTATATAAAGTATACCTTAGCAAGATTCTCAATAATTGCTTTAACTTGCAGGCTACTCTCAATAAAGGTTTTACAGTTAGAATACTGTTATCATATTATTGATGTTGTTTTTTATTTAGCATTGCCATATATGAAACATAAAAACGGACTCACCGCCATTGGCTATTTAATCACCTTACTTGGTATTCTTGTGGTGATTGGCTGGGTCTTTAATATCCTTATCCTGAAAGCTGTATTTCCGGGGTTTGCAACAATGAAAATAAATACAGCCATTTGTTTCATTGCTTTGGGAGTAACTTTTAATCTTATATTAACAGGAAAGAGCCGTAGCATTTATTTGATATTGGCTGGCTTTGCGTTTCTTGTATGCCTCCTTTCTTTTTTACAAGATATTTTAAATGCCAATTTTGGGATAGATGAGTTATTAATAGCAGATAACGGCAACTTTTTGAAAGACAGCTTACATCCTGGCCGAATGGCTCCTACAACTGCATTATGTTCTTTTCTTATAGCCCTTTCATTATTTATATTGAATAACAAGAGATGGAACATTTTCGGTCAGTATATACTTCATTTTGTTTCACTAATCACTTTTATTGCGATTGTTGGCTATTTTTTTAGTGTGCCAACGCTTTATAAATTGGTCTATCTCCCATCTATGGCTGTGCATACTGCTATAGCTTTATTTATTTTTTCGATAGCCATATCGATGGTCAATCCATATCTTGGAATTACAGGTTTATTTACAGGAGATAGGATAGGCAACCAAATGGTCCGAAGACTATTTCCAAAAATGATTATAGCATTATTTGTCCTTGCTTTCTTTGGGATTGAGGCTCACAGATACCAGGTAATTGGAGAGGAATTTGGAATCGTCCTACTTGCACTTTCATTTAGTTTTGTTGGCCTCATACTGATTTGGGACACAGCAACTTTATTGAATAAAATCGACCATAAAAGAGAAGATGCAGAGAATGAAATCAGGTTGAACAACGAAAATCTTGAAAAAATTGTAATTGAACGAACAGCAGATTTAAAAAAATCTATAGAAACTCAGGAAAAACTAAATAATCAATTACTCGAAAAAATTGAACTTGTTGAACAACAAGATCAGACTATTGAGAAAATCCGGGAGTTTAAATTTTTAGCGGATTCTATTCCTCAAATTATTTGGACCACCAAAGCTGATGGAACCGTTGATTATTATAATCAATACTGGTTTACCTACTCTGGCCTGACGTGGCAGGAAACAACAGACCAGGGATGGATAGCTGTTATGCACCCTGATGATCTTGAAAAATACCTTGTAGCCTGGACTAAATCATTTACTACAGGCACATCCTTTGAAAGTGAATATCGGCTTAAACGTGGGTCAGATGGTGTTTACAAATGGCATTTAGGGCGAGCGCAGCCAATGAAAAATGAAGATGGTCAAATCATTAAATGGTTTGGGTCAAACATTGACATTGATGAGTATAAAAAAGCGATAGAACTGCAAAAGAGAATTGCCCAATTTGAAGATTTTAACCGGATAGTAGCACACAACTTACGCGGACCGGCAGGAAGTATTCAAATGATATTAGCCATGATGTCTGAATCAGAATCTGATACAGAAAAAGCGGAACTTTTTGTAATGCTTAACCAATCCAGTGCCACGCTTAACGAAACACTAAATGACTTAATGAAGGTACTGGAAGTCCGAACCAATAATACTTTACCTTATGATAATTGTGATTTAACGGAAATAGTGGCAGGAGTTGAAGCGATGTTAACGGGGCAAATTATTTCCAAGAGTGCAAAGATTTATACAGCCTTTGAAGCCCCCTCAATAAAATTTCCAAAAATCTATTTGGAAAGCATATTTTACAATATGATAAGTAATTCTTTAAAATATAGTAAATCGGATGTTCCGCCGGAAATTAGAATAACTTCCCGCTTCGCAAATGATAAAGTTATCCTTACTTTTAGCGACAACGGACTTGGGATAGATTTAATTATGCATGGAAATAGTATGTTTAAATTAAATAAAATATTCCATAGAGGATTTGATAGTAAAGGAGTTGGCCTTTTTATGACGAAAACACAAATAGAAACGTTTGGTGGTAATATCAGCGTTGAAAGTAAGCCGAATATAGGAACAACATTTACAATTGAACTGTAAGATATTCTAAATGTATTAAACCTCAATTACTCTCATACCGGTTATCTTTTGCTGAAGATTACCAATTTAAAAAATAGCTATTTAGCAATATTGTCTTTTAAATTATTCCCATGAAAAAAATTGCAATAGTAAGCATTATTGATGATGATGCCTTTTTTCAATACGCTACAAAGAAGATGTTAGAATTAAGCAACAAAGTTGAACACATACTCCAATTTAATGACGGGGAAGAAGCCATCCGTTATTTTATAGAAAATAAAGACGAACCTGATAAAATACCTGATTTAGTGTTTTTAGATTTGAACATGCCCTATATGGATGGATGGCAATTTTTAGATAAATTCATTGTAAATGAATTTAAAAAAGACCGTATAACAATTTATATCTGTACATCTTCTATCAGTAAACTTGATTTGGAGAAGAGTGCTAATTATCCGCTGTTAAAGGGATACCTTATTAAGCCGATTACCAAAGCAGAGTTTTTTGAAAAGTTAGAAAAAGAACTTGAAAACGATTCGCTTTTGGATTGAAAAAAAAAATTCAAACATGTAAGCAATTAAAACATATAGCTTTAATAGTTTGATTTTTAATCAATATTCATCTGTTCTAACCGGTCTTTTACTTGCCATCCACCATTGTCAAATTCATGCCAGCCGCGTTCAATGCAGAATCTCCACAGGTTATCTCCATCAACATAGATACTGGTAAAATAATTGGTGTTGATTATAAAAAACGAATTAAATTTAGAAGATGTTCAAGGTGTGATTAAGGAGGAAATAGGTGAATTTTACTGCTTTGAATATCAAATCTCAAAAAGATGGGTTATTATACTGATATTATTTACAAAGAAAAATTCAATTGCTAAAAGGATAACCTATACGCCTAAAAGTAAAAATTATTTTAGAAAAATGAAATTTAGTTTAAATGATTTACTACACCCCACTATTGGTAGGATATGATTTGGAAAATATCGCAAATAATTCACAATATTTTGATGAAGTAAATAGTATTATAAAGGCAACTAATGTTTATGACATAAGGCTTTCTTATAGTGAATCCTTGGAAATGCTTAACGTTATTTTGGAGGAGAACAAAAATGAACTATCCTCTAATGATATTTTACTTTTAGGATTATGACCCTAACTTTCCCTCTGTTTTTATTTCTAACTGTAACAAAAAAGGCGCCCAATGAGCGCCTTTATAATATCTGTTAAAACTCCCCTTTAGGGGCCGGGGGCTTAAACTGTTTCAGTTTCCATTGCCATTTGCTCATCAACCAAAATACGGCCGCAATGTTCGCAAACAATAACCTTTTTGCGCTGGCGTATATCCGACTGGCGTTGTGGCGGGATCTGGTTAAAACAACCTGAGCATGAATCGCGCTGGATGGTTACTACTGCAAGGCCATTCTTTGCATTCTGGCGCAGGCGGTTGTAAGCAATCAATAAACGTTCGTCAATGTCTTTGGTAGCTTTGTCAGCAAGTACCGATAGTTCGTTTTCTTCTTTCTGGGTCTCAGCAGTGATGGTACCTAATTCAGCTTTTTTGGCGTCGAGGTCATTTTTGCGTGCTTCGAGGTCGGCAAGTGCTTTTTCATAGATCGCGGTTTTTGAGGTTATTTCAAAACCAAATTCCCTGATCTTTTTTTCGCTTACCTGGATATCTAATCCCTGTATCTCAATTTCTTTCGAAATAGCATCGTACTCGCGGTTATTTTTAACCTCATTAAGCTGTGTTTCGTATTTTTTGATATTAGCCTGTGCATCCTTTATCAGGTTTTTGCGGGTAACTATATCATCTTCCAAATCATCCAGCTCGGCCTTTATTTTTTGAATACGGGTTTCAAGACCTGCAACATCATCTTCAAGGTCGGCAACCTCCATAGGCAATTCACCTCTAACCTGGCGAATTTTGTCAATTTTGGTGTGGATAGTTTGTAGTTCGTATAAAGCTTTAAGCTTTTGTTCTACGGTTTGTTCCATTAAATAAAATATTTGACGGGGTTTGTATTTACTTCTGTTAAACGGACGGCAAAGTTACTAAATTTTTTTCGAATTATTTCATACAATAATTGCTGCGTAAATTGCTCACTTTCAAAATGTCCGATGTCGGCAATTACCAGCTTTCCTTCGGCGTCAAAAAACTCATGGTACTTGTAATCTGCAGTAATAAAAATGTCGGCCCCGGCGGCTATGGCCTGTTTGAGCAGGAAACCTCCGGCGCCCCCGCAAACGGCCACTTTCTTTATGGGCCTGCCCGTTAAAGCAGTATGCCTGATCACCGGCGCGTGCATTTTTTCTTTAATATGATATAAAAAATCTTCTTCCGGTGTCGGTGCCTCCAACTCGCCGATCATGCCCGCACCAACCTCCTGGTTTTGATTAGTTAACGGGTACAGATCGTAGGCGACTTCCTCATAAGGGTGCGACAAAATGAGCGCCATCAAAATCTTACTCTCCAAAATTGCCGGGTAAATGCTTTCTATCCTGATCTCCTCCTCCCTGTGGCGTTTTCCGTGCTCACCTATGTAAGGATTGGTCAGTTCATTTCCATTAAAAGTTCCGGTCCCATTGGCATTAAAGCTAACCTCACTGTAATTACCGATGTTTCCGGCGCCGGCTTCAAATAAAGCATTCCTTACCGCATCGGCATGGCTGTGGGGAACAAACGTAACCAGCTTTTTTAATAAATTATTTTTTGGTGCCAGGATATGGCAGTTTTTTAGCCCCAGTGTTTCGCAAATTTTAGCGTTCACCCCAGCCATTATATGGTCAAGGTTGGTATGGATAGCATACAGGGCAATGTTGTTGCGGATTGCTTTTTCTACCACCCGCTCCACATAAGTTTTACTGTTAAACTTTTTTAATCCCCTGAAAACAATGGGGTGGTGCGATATGATTACCTGGCAGCCAGTAGCAATAGCTTCGTCAACCACAGCCTCGGTACAATCTAAAGAGATCAGCGCCTGCTGAACTTCCTGATCGGGCTGGCCTACAATTAAGCCGGCATTGTCATAGTCCTCCTGGTAAGCCAGCGGGGCCAGGCTTTCGAGGCAGGAGGTTAGTTGGGATAGTTTCATATTAGACACGAATTGATAAAACACGAATTGATAAAGCACCAATTTTCACGAATTTTATCAAATTTACACTAATTCAATTTTATGGGAACATCGATTTTTTATAATTATCCCAATTCGTGTATAAAATTGTAAATTTGAATTATGGGAACATTAATTGCGCTGCCGATTATGATCAGATATTTACCAGTTTGGCTATCCATCATTTAAAAACCTTTCAGCTTTCGGCTTTAATCCTTTACCTCAATCACCGGCCCATTTTTGCAAGCTGGAAACTTTCAAAAGCCATCTGGCGGTTATATTCATTGGCCAATGACTTATGATTGATGAGGTCAATAATCGTTCCTATCAAACAAAGGCCGCCGGTAAACAGGTATAAAATACCCATGCCTATCTGGCCCACCATAAACCGCTGCACACCTGCAACACCAACAAATGCAAGTAATGTAAATAACAAAAGGTCCTGCGGATTTTTTCTTTTACTTGAATATATCATGTAAAAATATTTTTTCTGTTCATCGTCAAGCTCCATAGTGCCTTGTTGAAGGAAGCCCATTTCTTCGGGAGTGATCCCCGGGAATGCCATAAAAGGATTTTGATACATATCCATAGATCGTGATTTATTTGATTTTAAATTGTGATATAAAACTAAGATAATATTAAAATAAACACAATGCAAAACTGGTTAAGGCTAATTAAATGTCGGTGAGTTTAGGAAATAAAGTGGTAGCCGCAGAATTAAAAGGTGTAAGCTGCGGACGTATCCTCATCCTCAGCAAAACATAAATCCGGAATATAATTATTACCAGGGCCGGCATTCCCAGCCAGTGCGCATGAAAAGAGCTTTTTAAATCCCCATGAAACAAAAAAGAAATGGCATGGCCCAAACCGCAACCCGGACACCAGCTGAAACCCATCAATTTCAGCGGGCATAAACTGAAATGCGCCTGGCTTGTTGGATCTGTAAGCGCCAGTGAAATGAGCGCGGCAATCCAAAACACCAGTTCGAAGTATTTTCTAAATAAGTTCCTGATCAAATTGTCCGGTTTCATTTAACAAATAAATGTACAAAATTTCAGGTAATATTAGGAGCGATACTTAGCCAATTAAAAACCCTTTTTTGCGTATATTTGCAGCAGTTTGAACATCCGTGATATTTTAGAACGCTATAAAACTGATGACCGGATAAAAGCGTTGGCGCAGGCGCTTAATGCTGCTAAAAGTCCAAGGGTCCAGTTACGTGGATTGGTCGGGTCAGGAGATTCGGCAGTGGCGGTAGCATTGTATTTTTTGCAGCATCAACACATGATTTTTGTGCTGCCCGACCGGGAGGAAGCAGGCTATTTCCAGGCCGACCTTGAGAATTTAACCGGCAAAGAGGTATTACTCTTCCCTTCATCGTACCGCAAGCCTTTTGAATTTACCCAGCCCGACAGCAGCAATGTACTGGCACGCGCCGAAGTGCTCAATGAACTTAACCATTCTTCCGAATTCGGCCAGTTGATTGTTACCTATCCGGAAGCCATGGCTGAAAAGGTGATCGACCGGGCCTCGCTCGAAAAAAACACGCTTGAAATTTCGGTCGGCAACAAGCTGGGGATTGATTTTATCAATGAGTTTTTGGCTGATTATGATTTTGACCGGGTTGATTTTGTATATGAACCCGGCCAGTACGCTATCCGCGGCGGCATAGTTGATATATTTTCATTCTCGCACGAACTGCCCTACCGGGTTGAGTTTTTTGGCGACTTTATTGAATCTATCCGCACCTTTGAAATAGAGAGCCAGCTTTCGGTCGAACAGGTGAAAAGCATTACCATTGTACCCAATGTACAGTCGAGATTTTTGACTGAAAATAATATTTCCCTGCTGGAATATGTGGATGCCGGGACGCAGGTATGGATAAAAGATGTTCAATTTACATTGGATATTATTCAAAGCGGCTTCAAAAAGGCCACCCAATTGTGGAAGGCTTTATCACCTGAAGATAAAAAACAGAACCCCAACTGGATAGACCCCAAATTTGGTTTTACCGATGAAAAACTGGTAGCCGACCAATTGCATGATTTTCCATTGGTTGAATTTGGCAAACAGTTTTTTTACCAGCCCGATCATGCTATCAATTTTGATATGCGCCCGCAGCCCTCTTTTAATAAGGACTTCAGCCTGCTGATCCATAATTTTAAAAACAATGAGGCGGACCATATCGAAAACTTTATCCTTACCGATTCGGCGCGCCAGGTTGAACGGCTGTACGCCATTTTGGAGGACCTTGACAAAACTGTAAAATTTACGCCAATAAGTATTTCCTTGCGGGAAGGCTTTGTTGACCGCGAACAAAAACTGGCCTGCTATACCGATCATCAGATATTCGACCGCTACTATAAGTATAAACTAAAAAAGGGCTACCAGCGTTCACAGGCAATTACCCTTAAAGAGCTGCGCGACCTGAAACCGGGCGATTACGTAACGCATATCGACCATGGCATCGGCAAATACGCCGGGCTCGAAAAGGTGGAAGTTAGCGGGAAAATGCAGGAAATGATCCGCCTGGTTTACGCGGATAACGACCTGCTGTATGTAAACATCAACTCGCTTAACCGTATCTCGAAATATAGTGGCAAGGAGGGCACTGTGCCAAGAATGAATAAACTTGGCACAGATACCTGGGAAAGGCTGAAGAAAACGACAAAAAAAAAAGTTAAAGACATTGCCCGCGACCTGATCAAGCTTTATGCGATACGTAAGGCGCAGCAGGGCAATGCTTTTTCGCCGGATAGTTATTTACAAACCGAACTGGAAGCTTCATTTATTTACGAAGACACCCCCGATCAGGAAAAAGCCACAGCCGATTTTAAAAAGGATATGGAATCGCCGCACCCGATGGACAGGTTGATTTGCGGTGATGTGGGTTTCGGTAAAACCGAAGTAGCTATACGGGCGGCATTTAAGGCTGTTGCCGATAGCAAGCAGGTGGCCATATTGGTGCCGACCACCATTTTGGCCGCACAGCATTATAAAACATTTACCGACAGGTTAAAAGATTTCCCCTGTACCATTGATTATGTAAACCGTTTTAAATCCAGCAAACAGATCAAAGAAACTTTAGAGAAGCTGAAAGAAGGCAAGGTGGATATTATCATAGGTACCCACCGCCTGGTGAGCAAGGATGTAAAGTTTAAGGACCTGGGGCTGATGATTATTGACGAGGAGCAAAAGTTTGGCGTATCTACCAAGGAAAAACTGAAACAGATGCGCGCCAATGTAGATACGCTGACCTTAACGGCAACACCGATTCCGCGAACTCTGCATTTTTCGCTGATGGGTGCAAGGGACCTTTCCATTATATCCACACCGCCGCCAAACCGGCAGCCTGTTGTTACTGAACTGCATGTTTTTAATGATACCCTGATAAAGGAAGCCATTGAGCACGAAATAGACCGCGGCGGGCAAATATTCTTCATCCATAACCGGGTGGCCGATCTGCCGCAGTTAGGCGGGATGATCCATCGGCTGGTGCCAAAAGCACGGGTGGGTATAGCGCACGGTCAGCTGGAAGGCGACGCCCTGGAGGATGTGATGCTGAAATTTGTGAACGGCGAATATGATGTACTGGTAGCCACAACTATTATCGAGGCCGGTTTGGATATCCCCAACGCCAATACCATCATCATTAACTACGCGCACATGTTTGGCCTGAGCGACCTGCACCAGATGCGCGGTCGTGTAGGGAGGAGCAATAAAAAAGCGTATTGTTATCTGCTTAGTCCGCCATTGTCGACCCTTACCAACGAGGCCCGCAAACGGTTGAGCGCCATTGAAGAATTCAGCGACCTGGGCAGCGGCTTTAACGTAGCCATGCGCGATCTCGACATCCGTGGTAGCGGCAACCTGCTTGGCGCCGAGCAAAGCGGCTTTATTGCCGAAATAGGCTTTGAAATGTATCATAAGATCCTCGACGAAGCCATACAGGAACTGAAAGAAGATGAATTCAAAGGCGTTTTCCCGGATGATAAGCCACGGCCGTTTATTGCCTTTACGCAGATTGATACCGATCTGGAAATACTGATCCCCGATGAGTACGTAACCAATATCGGGGAACGCTATAATTTATATACCGAACTATCCAAACTGGAAAACGAGGTAGAACTCAAAGCCTTCCAGCAGCAACTGCACGACCGTTTTGGCCCTATCCCTCCGCAGGTTAGCGACCTGTTAAACACCATGCGCCTGCAATGGCTTGGAAAAGCAGTCGGTTTTGAGAAGATCTCGCTAAAAAAGAATGTGCTGCGCGGCTATTTTATCACAAACCAGCAATCGCCGTATTTTGAAACCGATGCTTTCAGACAGATACTCTCCTTTGTGCAGGCAAATCCGCGCCGGTGCAATTTAAAGGAGGTTAAAAATACGTTACGGCTAAGCATTGAAGGGGTGTATGGTATTGACCAGGCGGTGAATTTGCTGACGGAAATTGCGGAGCCGGTGGGGGTATAGTATCTATTTAAACAATCCTCTCCGGTGAAATTTTACGAAAAACGGTAACAGCGCCAGGTAGCCGAGGAAAGCCAATACCTCCATTATTTTACCTCCGTGCGTAATGGGCTTTATCGCCCGGAAATCGACCAGCACAAAATAAAAGTTAACAATTATGACCAGTACAAGGCCGAAGATCGCGATAGTGGTTACATTTTTCATTGTTGTAGTTTGAGTTAACAGATTGTTTCGGGGAAAGCAGCGCACCTGGCATCAGGTACGCCTGATGTATTTAACAGTAAAAAACAATAGTTGTTTGCACTTGCGTATTTATATTGGCCTGATATTTAAATATTTAATAGCACTTGAAAAATAGTGGAAAAGTACTGCTGTCCCCAATTAGCGGATAGGCGTACAGCGATAGATATTCTGCCGATACGTCGTAGCACTATGTAGTTCGGATTTGGTTACGTAGTTTTGAGCGTCGGATTAATTTCACCGCCATGCAAACCCTAATCGACTTCAGCCACACTATTTTTGACGGCTTAATTACCTGCAAAGGCCTGCCCGCGCCCATAATATGCGATTATCTGAGTCGTGAAAACTCAAAGTTGCATTACGAAGAGGGGACTTCGTTCCAGATAAACTTATCTCACTTAATTCTTTTTCCCGTTGTTTGTGTCCTCACAAACAATTGGGATCATGCATTTACTGTCTGTGGGGGACAACTCATGTAAAGGCAATGGTCAGGCAGGTTAAAAGATGCGAAAATGATAATGATTCCATTCAAATGTTTACATTTGTTTATGAAAAACCTAAAAAAACAAACCGGAAAAACCTGCACAGCAAAAGTATTTGTGCTGGTTATCATCGGCCTGATGTTGTCAGCCACGCTGCGAGCCCAGGAAGATAAATCAAAAAGGCCAAGTCCGCCCGCAACTGCAACCGGGAAAATCGGGGAGGCTACCATTACTATCGACTACAGCAGCCCTTCGGTGAAAGGAAGAAAAATTTTTGGCGGACTGTTGCCCTACGGAAAGCTTTGGCGGGCCGGCGCAAATGAGGCAACCCTGTTTCAAACCGATAAGGCTATCAAAGTAGCCGGTAAAACACTTCCGGCCGGCAAATACAGCTTTTTTGCCACCCCCGGCGAAAAAAAATGGACCGTCTTTTTTAACTCCGAAACCGGGCAATGGGGCGATAAAAAGGGTGGTGCAGCCAATATGGACTCCACGAAAATTGTGCTGAGTTTCGACGTTAAAGTAAAAAAACTGAAGGCCCTTAGCGAGAAACTTAAATATGCAGTTGGCGATAAAGGCTTTGATCTGCGCTGGGAATACACGGATATATTTATTGAGGTTAAATAGGTTGGTCTGAACCTTGATTAAAGGATTTGAGGATTTTCCTATCCGGCTGTTCAGGTGTGGACACTTGAATACATAAAATCTCAAGCATCCACGCTTGCATCCTCCGCCTGGTGATGACAGCGCTAAAATCATGAGCGTGGATGCTCAAAACGGTACTCATTCAAGTGTGGACACTGGAATGGGCGGGAAGGACCTGACCCCTTTTAAAAATTATAAGGATTAATGATTTTCAGCCCGGGGATATTAACAAAATCCTTTTCGTTGTTGGTAACGAGTGTGTAGCCATAAGCTATGGCTGTGGCGGCAATAATAGCATCAGGCGTTTTTATTTTTTTTCCTTTACGTATGTTTACACATTGGATTATAACATCGGGGATTATATCCAATACAATACTATCGCTAATAAAATTCTTTATTTTTTGCTCTGTTGTTACATCTGTTTTCCAACAAAGCAATTCGATCTGCGTGATAACAGAAAGATTGGGAATAGCATCCATCACAGTGTTCAAAAACTGCAATCCGGTCGCAGAAAATGAAGCAGTAAAATAATCGGAAACTACATTTGTGTCAATTAAATACTGTTCCATTCACTCCGCATTTGTTTAATATGTTCGTTGAGTTTTTTTCCTTCTTCTTTGCTAAGAATTCCTCTGTATTTGTCAGATAATTTAGGTTTTTCAGGGCCAATATTTTCCTTCAGCACCTTAATCAGGTTCAGTTCTTCCAACTCGTGTAAAAGGCCTGCGGCTTTTTGATTGGTAAGTTGTATCAGCATTGTATCCATAATATTATAAGCTCTTTTCGGGCCTTTATTTTTTTATTCCGATGTTAATTATTTAAAGTTACAAAAATTTGCATGGCATAAATCATAATTTAAAAAAACTGCGTTACTTTAGTACGAGAAGAGATTTTTGATATTCGCCTGTTCAAGTGTCCAAGCTTGAAAACATAAAATTTCAAGCGTCCACACTTGCGTCAACCGCCTTGTGATGACAGTGCTAAAATCATGCGTGGACGCTCAAAACGGTACCCGTTCAAGTGTGGACACTTGAACGGACGGCTTGTTTAGCTTATGCAACCTGCGGAATTTGGCTAAAGCCTCAATTGACATCTCTTTTATCCCGTCGGTTAAAACCAACGGCAATGAATGTAATATGGCATGTAATTCATTGCCGTCCCTTTTAAGGGACGGGAGGGTAAACAAAGAGCTAAGGGCTTTAGCCAAATTTAGCCGATTAACGAAATTGATTTGCCAATTTCCTCCTTGCTTATCCCCTCCAATTTCCGTATATTTACACCTACCCAAAAAGCCTTTCCGAAAATTTATTTTACCAGCACAAAAAATTTTTATGCGCCCATTTTTTGATTGATTTTGCGGGTTTTCTTTGACATTTTATTTTATATTAATTGATATACAGTGTGTTAAGTAATAAAAAAGCAGTATTTCATGTTAGGCTAAATGCGTTTAGCCTTCATATCGCCAATTTTTATCACACCCTAAACGCATTTAGCCTTCATATCGTCAGTTTTTATCACGCCCTAAACGGGTTTAGCCTTCAGAGTTGAATTTTTTATCACACCCTAAACGCATTTAGCCTGTGCGATTTTTTGTTTTATCACGCCCTAAACGCGTTTAGCCTGCGTGAAAACGGGGTTTTACAGTATTTCGGGGGAGGCTTGCTTCCGTTTTCGGGGCGCATCATGGCAACCGGAAAACGGGTAAGGGAACTGCCCATTACACCGGATAAATTGGTTTGAGGTTGATTGGGTTGGATTTGGTTGATTGAGTTGAATTGAATGTTAACATTTCAACCTTACAACCTTCCAACAACCTAAAAACTACTGCTTGATCCGCCGCCGCCGAAATCACCGCCGCCAAATTTTGTGCCTCCATCGGCAGGGGCTGACGGATTGTGTGAAAATGTTTCGGCAACAACAAGCGATTCAATTTTAATTTCATCCGCTGCATTGGTTTTGTCGGTCTCTATATAGGTAAACCCGTGCTTAGGGGTTTTAAGGTAACGGATCAAACCATACACAATTCCTAAAATAATGGCGCCGATGATCGTTAATTCAAGATCAGCAGGTAAAATGTGATAGTAATTTCTGAAGGTAACAGCTGCCGCAGCAATTAATATTAAGCCGGTGCGCAGTAATATCCTGTCCTTTTTCAGGATACCCGAACCTGTATAAATAAAAGGTATCAATAGCGTCCAGGCCCAAAAGAACGCCCCAAATGGCAGAGGGGTATTGCCGGGGTCTGTTATTCCTTTGAGTTCATTGCCGAGGATTTGCACTACATAGTAATTACCGGCGGCATATAAGGTAACCAGTGCCCCAACTTGTGCAACAACCAGGCAGTTTGTATAGTTAACAAAACCGGGCTGTTTTTTACCCGCAACTGTAAGCCAATAAACAATAGCCGAAACCAGCATCATTACAAAAGGTGCGCTCGTTATCCCGGCAGCCCCGATACCCGTCCAGGCATAAAGGATAAATGCAAAAAAAGAGGCGGTGCAAACGGCGCCTGCCAGCATATCCGCAAACCGCAGGCTAAGGCCAAGGCTTACTATAAATATAATTTCAGCGATCCTTAAACTATGTGAACCTGAACTGTTTTTATCAAGCAGGATATATAGCGCAATCATGAAAAGGCCACCGGATGTGATCAGCAGGGCATCATCAACACCGGAGCGGTAGTGATTTTTGAGGTTCACAATTAATTCCAGAGCGATATAGCTGATCAATCCCAGGAATAGGAACCAGCCAAAATTTCCGATGATATTTGAACTGCTGACGGTTAGGCTTAGCAAACCATCGGTAAAAAAAACAATGATACAGGTCAGTACAAATAAACCTATGCGGGTAAGCAGGTTAGGGGTATAAAACCCGACCGGGTATTTTTCAGTAATTGCTGCAAACTCCGCGGGGGTGATTTTCCCGGCTGCGAGGTCTTTTTTTAGCAGGCCCTGCAACCGCAGGTTATCAAGCCAGGTTTTGTTATAACTGATCATACCGTCTTAATTTTTTTATTGAAATGGATCAGCAGCAGCACGAGACCGATTGCCGAAGCAATAAAATACGTAAAGATGAGCGCTACTGTCCCGGTTCCATATACCGGCGAAAACATGCGGATCGCTAAACTGCTTAACGCAATATAGCTGTACAGCATCATCAGCAATAAAAAGTAAAACGATTTGTTTTTGCTGGCATCTCTGTAAAGAAAAAATGAAAGCAAAGCTATCCCTAACATCCAGGCGGCTGCGACAGGGGATTCATAATAATGAAAATACCCGGCCAGCATTGCAATATAGGCAGCGTGTACCCCATAATGCTGGTAGCTGAACTTGAAATGCTTTTTAAAGTTGAAATAATGTGTGGTATAAGCCCCGGCAAGCAATAATATCCCTAAAAGCAGGTAAGTGAAAATTATGGTTTGACTGTCAAAATCATACTTAAGCAGTAGTTGTTTCGGGGTGACGGATACACCCATCCAAACCGCTAAATTAGCAATAGCCATACTCAAAATGCCCAAATGGTCGAAGTAATAGGCGATAAAAAACAATATCACCATTGGTATAAAGGTAGCCATGCCGTAATGGCTGCCAAATACATTGTACTGGTATTGCAGGTAACCAACAAAGATCAGGAAAGTGGTACTTGCCAGCAGCAGCACGTAATCAAATGCAGCATTGGGCGAACCTGTTTTTTCGCGGCTAAAAGGTAATTTATTTTTAAAACAGTAAATGAAACAAGTTATGGAGATAAGTGCGATGAACAAAAGAACTGCCGTATGCCCGATGCTGTCGATGTTCTCGTAAATTAATAAGCCCAAACCAGCTGTAAGCAATAATACCCCCAAATAAAGCAATGTCTTTATTTCCCAGTGGATTGAAAACATGGTAGCATCATCCTTTTGATTTAATTTTTCAAAAGAGGCGTTGCTGATCAGTCCTTCGGCATGCAATTTTTTATAAAGGTCACTGGTCATCTTAATGGAATAAGGACCAAAACAAATTGGTTTACCAAGTATAGTAAAGAATTATGGAATTAAGCGGGAATAGGTTATAATAAGTTGTAATGGTTGTAATGAGTTGAAAAGATTTAAAGAATATTTTTTTTTAAACCTTTACAACCTCTAAAACCCTTATAACAAAACCTCAACCCAAACTAAAACTTCAGATTCGCCTTCAGCCAATCCTGGACTTCTTCCTGTTTGGTTATTTCAGGGGGCATTTTATCGTGGATCAGTTTTTCCATTTTATTGCCGGTATTTGAAAACCGGTAATCCCAAAGGGCCATCAGCTTGTTTATTAAATAAACTACTTCATTGCCTTCTTCTTTATTAAAAAGGGTATCGTCCGGCCTGCCGTTAACATGGGGGTCATGCTGCAGGTAATTGGTCCATTTATAATCGGTGTAAAATAGATTTCTTCTTGAGAACAAGATCATGATCGCGGAGATTTTTATAAAGGTACTGATAAATAACCGGCTTTAGGTTTTTTTAGCTTTTAGCGTGCATTAAAATAATTCATTAAATGGATTGTTATAAAAACTTTATCCAATATTTCTACAAAATCTTATCAGGCTTTCTACAGAATGGTGCCTTATCTTGGTAAAAACAAAAAATTATGAAAAAGAAATTATTATTTGCTATTGCAATTGCAACAGCAGCAGTCAGCGTAAAGGCCCAGGACATTAAAACCAAAGATGTTCCGGCTGTGGTTAAATCGGCTTGTGAAAAAAAATACCCCGAAGCCACCAAAGTTAGCTGGGAAAAAGAAAAAGGCAATTACGAAGCAAACTGGGGCGGCAAATCAGGCGAGGATAATTCGGTTCAGTTTACGCCATCGGGTACTTTTGTTGAGATAGTTAAAGCCATTTCAATTAGGGATCTTCCAAAAGCTGTAGCCCCTTACGTAAAGGCACACTATAAAGGTGCTAAAATCAGGGAAGCAGGCCGGGTAACCGATGCCGCCGGTAAAACCATGTACGAAGCAGAAATAAAAGGCGGAGACCTGATTTTTGATGAAAACGGAAATTTTCTAAAAAAGGATTAACAGGATTGTGCATTTGGTATTGTCTGCTTTAAATAATATTATTATATCATTTAACTGTTTGTTTTTGCGAATTCGTCGGCTGATAAAAAAAGCGGCCCGAAAATACGGGTCGCTTTCTTTATCAGCCAGCCTAAGGCAGGCTTAGTTCTGGTTTGGTTCATCGCTTGGCAATCCAACAATTTTATATATTTTATTACCGCTGGCGTCAACCTGTTCCTGGTAATAAACACCATCAGGCGATACCCATAATTTTTGGCCGCTAACCCTTATCTTCCGGCAATCGGGAGGTAATTGGGTAACAATATCGCCCATCTGCGGACCCTGTGGCTGCTGGTCCTGAACTGTTGCATCGGTGGTATTTAATTCACCATCCTTGCCAACAACCTCATAAACGATAGTGCCATCGTCCTTTGTTACCGGCATATAATAAACCCCATTCAGTTCATAATACTGCACGCCATTGATCACTATCGACTTTGCATTTTCGGGTAGTATTGTCAACTGTGCCCCAATCGGAGGTTCAACAACGGTATATTCTTCATTATTATACTGGTAATATAGCCCGTCAGAATAAAAATACTCAAAATCCCCCCAATAAAATGGATAATAACCATAAGGCAAAATGCGACAACTATACCCTAATCTTGGTTGATAATAGGTGCTGTAATATCCACGATTATTGTAATAATAACCATGATTGCCCCAGTAACTTCCCCTGCCGTAGCCTATTTCGGGCGCTGTGCGGTACGCGGTTACGCCATTGTAGCCTCTTACAGAGGTATTACCTGTGCGTGGTTGGTAGCCATTATTGTTTCCTGTTGCCCCAATACCCTGCCTTGGTGCGTATCCATTGTTGCCATTAACAACAACACCCTGGCGGTTTACGAAGCCTGAATTTCTTTGCGGCGCATTTGTGCCGCGCTGGACATTGCCCGAAGGGGGCCTTGAAACACCGACATTCCCGGATGGTCTGTAGCCACCACCGCCGCCGCCGGATGGCCTGGCACTTGATGTGCTGCCGCCTCCTCCGCCCGAAGGCCTGGCGCTTGATGTGCTGCTACCGCCGCCGCCGCCCGTGGATCTGCTACCGCCACCACCACCGCCGCCGCCGCTATTGGTGCGCTGTGCGCCGGCCGGGAATGCAAAAAACAAGCATATAATTATGCCGGAAGCGGTGCTGAGTAAATTTTTATAGGTCATTTTCATGATTTTTGATTGTTGGAATAATCGTTTGTTTTTTAGCCTGTTATGACTTAAATATAAATTTCAGACTAATGTTGTGTTAAACGGTTTAATGTGAAATAAATTATTTATAAATATAAAAACAAATAAGGGCGTTTTATAATAAACCTGATGTTTGTTACAAACCGTCTGTCGCAATTTTGTAGTCCCCGGGCGAGGCTTATAAATCCTCAGCAATAAATAAAAACGGCCCGTCAAAGCGCAGGCTGAAAAAGCCATCGGCTGTGGTTTTATATTGATCGTCTTTAATTTTTTCAAGACCGGTAAATTCAAGCTTGCCAGCCGGGCTTAATAACTCAATCGTCTCCCCGGCAGGTTTCCATTTGCTGAAACCGGGGTTAATAGCAAATATTTTTTTATGATCATTGAAGATAACCAGGTTGATCTTATCTGCAAAGTGTTCGTAATCTTTCAGCTTCAATTTATCGGTGATAATATTAACAGCGGAATATTCATAGCGTGTAAGGTATTTTAAAGCAGCCGCAGTTAAGTTATCATTCCCGCACGGCATCAGTTTTACGTCAGATTGTAAAACATCATCCGTTCCGTTAGTAATTATCCAGTCTATCTTAATCCCCTTAACAATCAGTTTTTCGGCAGTTTGCGGTGTTGCTATCACAGTCGGGCTCCATTCAAGCAATTGCCCCAGCAACTCATCAGCGAAATTATCAAGCCCCAGCACAAGCAATGCGGGTTCCTGTTTTTCGCGTACAACGTGGTGTGATGACATGGTTTTTATTTTGTCTGAATCAGAATTTACAGAATTTTAGAATTAACAGAATATTACAGAGCGTGTTTTAATCTTTTTCCCGAAGGTAAGTTTAAAACCATCATTTTGAAAATTCTAAAATTCTGTAAATTCTGATTCAGACAGTATCAATATATCTTCTGATAAAATTCCTTAAAAGCCCTTGCCGGGTCGGCAGCCAGATTAACCGCTGCGGATACAGCTATGCCATAAACCCCGGTTGCTATCAGGTTGTCAGTATCGCTTAGTTGTATGCCGCCTATGGCTATAACGGGTATGTCAATTTCAGGATGTTTTTGCAATTCGCGGTAACCTTCAAAACCGAGCAGCGGGGAATTATTTGGTTTGGTATCGGTATGGGCGAAGGGGCCGAATCCGCAATAATCAACAACGCCGGTATTTTGTACCGCCAACAACATGGCAATATTTGTGGCCGAAGCGCCCAGCGTTTTGTCATCGCCGATACTAACCCGGATAGCCTCAAAGTCAGCGTCAAAATCTTCAATATGCACACCCTGAGCGTCAACCTTGCCGAGCAAATGATAGTGATTGGTAATAATCAGTGTTACGCCCCAGGCGTCACAAACAACCGCTATATCATTGATCTCATCAATGAGTTCGTCATCGGTTTTTGTCAGGCAACGATACTGTATCCAGTTGGCGCCCGCCTGACAGGCTATGTTAACCTGCTCCAGATGGCTGCGGTGTGGCAGGTCCTGGGTGAGGTAGTGGAATTTAGAGATATATTTTTTCATTTTTTTTTCTGAACCATGATTTTTCGTTAGTAATTTGTTTTTCAACGGTACTCAAGAAGGCTGCGTCGTTTTCCTGATTAAGGGATTTCATGATTTTTGTTTATTATTATTAAAATTAATAAGGGTAATCCTAAAATCCCACGAATCATGGTTCAGACAATTTCGGACTACTCTACTTCTTCAACACCTCACTAATAGGTTGCCCTATACATCCGTTAGGCGCCTGTATATGTAATAATGCTGCAACGGTCGCGGCAATATCTGTCATGTGTGTTTCGCGGGTGAGGCTGCCATGTTGTATGCCCCATCCCATAAATACCAGCGGGATATGACTATCATAAGGGTTCCATGTTCCGTGGGTTGTTCCGGTCGGGCCGCCATCGGATGAACCATGCCCGGTAAACCATCCCGGTTTTAATATGATCTGTATTTCGCCGCTGTGTTCTGCATTATATCCGTTCACAATACGGGTGCGTAAGTCCTCGGGGATATTGGCTGTTTGGGCTTTTTTCATATCCACGGCAAAGGCAATTGCAGGCTGTTTTTCAAGGAAGCTTATGCAATCTTTTTTCAGGACATCCTCATCAAGGTGCATGTAATTAACAATGCGATAGTTTAAATTAATCTGGTAATTGTTCAGGCTTAACACTAATGAATCAACTTTATATTTATCAAATAAAAATTTATTCATGTCCTTTTGCGTAAGGCCGTCGTCCCAAACACCGGCCGGGATATTATGATCATTTAAGAAAGCCGTATTATGAGCCGCCCCGTGATCTGCGGTTAAAAATACAGTATAATTTCCTTTGCCAACTTTAGCATCCAGATAGGTTAAAAAGTTTGCCATTTCGCGGTCTAAACGCAAATAAGTATCTTCAATTTCAACTGCATTGATACCAAACTGGTGGCCAATATAATCCGGCGACGATAAGCTGATGGCTAAAAAGTCGGTTACCGGGTGCTGGCCCAATTGTTCGGCATTAATGGCAGCAACCGCAAGGTCGAGCGTAATTGTATTTCCGTAAGGCGTTGAGCGGATGAGGCCCAAATTTCCTTTATAAAGCACCGAAGTTTTTACAGGCAAAGTTGGGGCGTCTGTGCCTTTAAATTTTCCTTCATACTTGCTGTTATCAGGTGTGCTTTGCAGGTAAGTATCAATAGGGTATAAGGTATTCCAGTCCAGTTTTAAATAGTTTTCTGCTAATTTCTGGTCGTTAAAATCTTTTACCCATTGGGGCAGGTCCTTCATATAATAGGTACTGGTAATCCAGTTGCCCGTTTTATCGTCAAACCAATAAGCAGCATCAGCTGTATGACCGGCAGGTAAAATACCTCCACGGTCTTTTAACGCTATGCCAATTACTTTGGAGCGAAAATTGGTGGCTAACTTCAGTTCGTCGGTAACGGTAGTTGTAAGTAAGTTACGGGGCGACATCCGGCCTGCCTTTGATGAGCTTCCAACGGTTTGCACCGAGGTATCTTCGGTACAGTATATCGACCGGCCTGTGGCCTGTATAATAAAATCATTGCCCGCTATGCCATGCACGGCAGGCACCGAACCAGTGTATATACAGGTGTGGCCCGCAGCGGTAACCGTTGGTATATAATCAACCTGCGTGTTTTCGCAGCTAAAACCTTCGTTTAGCAAACGTTTAAACCCATTGCTTTGGTAACGGTCATAATAGCGGTAAAGATAATCCCAGCGCATCTGGTCTACCACAAGGCCCACTACCAGTTTTGGGCGCGGGAGCTCGGTAGAAGCAGCAGTTGCAGTAGTAGTTGCAGTGTGGGTTAAAGTCTTCTTCTTTTTTGTTTGCGCCGATACAGAAACTGCAGCAAAAGCGAATAATATAAAGAGTAAATGTTTAATCTTCATTTTTTAATTTTTAAACAGCAAATATCAGCAAAGCAAATAAAATACAATGTGATATTAATGTTAACATTAATGGATTTCACCAATTTGAAAATGATTGCACCGATCATCTTTCTAATCAGTGTAATCATTTTCAAATCGGTGAAATCCCAGTTAATCGGTGAAATCAGAATTTTAAATTCAGCCCTAATAAAAAGTTCGCAGGCGCCTGCGGGAAAAAGTAATTGTAATTAACCACTTTCCCGTTTTCAATATCAGGATATGTCGCCCCGTTTGATTCATATTTTTCGCTGAATATGTTGTTGATGAGTAAAGTTAAGCCGATATTTTTTGCCCACTCAGTTTTAAAATTATAGCTAAACCGCAGCGCATTTAAAAAATAAGCGTTTAAATAACGGTTTGAAGTTGGGTCGGATGCCAGGTAGCCCGGCGGATTGATGTTGGATGTATTATCCAGGTACTGCCTGCTTACATATTTGCTGATCAGAGCGATTTCCCCGCCTGCAACCGGCCTGAAACTGATGGTGCTTGAGCCGATAAAATCCGGTGAAAATGCGATGTCTGTTTTCTTGTAAGTATATTCAACCGTGGTGCTGTTATCCCAATTAAACAAATACTGCTGAAAATTCTCAACCTTATTGCTGCTCAGCGATGCCGTTGCCGACCAGGTTAATTGCCGGCTGATCCTCAGTGACCCGTCAAATTCAAGCCCTTCGCGGTAGCTGTTTTTTACATTGCTGCGGTTTTGGTCGCCAACATCATTTAAAGCGCCGGTTAATACCAGCTGATTATCATAAAGCATATAATAAGCATTTATACCACCGGCGAACAAGCCTTGCTGGGTGCGGTAGCCCAATTCAAAATCTTTAAGGTTTTCAGGCTTTGGACGGCTGTTGGGGGTTGATTGTGTATAGTCATTCCGGTTAGGTTCATGGTTACCAACCGCAAAAGATGCGTAAATATTATTGTTGGGGTCAAACTGGTAGGTTATCCCGGCTTTAGGGTTAAAAAAATCAAGCCGTACCTGCTGCTGTACATTCTGCAAAGCATTATTAAACCCGAAAAACGAATAATAAACATGCCGGTATTGCATGTCCGCAAAAAGGGTGACTTTCCCTATTTTGTAATCTGCTTTTCCAAAAATATTGAAGTCAGTTTTGTCCGCGTCATCCCTTGCATACTGGTAATCCGGCGTAATGTTGGCGCTTTGTGCCGTCCATTCAATATTATCATAGTGCGCACCCTTGTATTCATTATAAGCGCCGCCCATGTCAAAATTCAGACCCTTTTGGGGCCGGTACTTAAAATTGTAGGTGGCGCCATAAAATTTATTATTGAGCCATAAACGCCTGGTAAGGCTGGTGGTATCCATTGATACGCCACCAATAACCGCTGGTTTAAGGCCATAATGAATTACGGAATCCCCCTGCCGGTATTCTTCGTAATAACCAAAGCCATGCGTATAGTGCAGCGCGCCGCTAAAAGATAGTTTATCAGATATTTTTTGGTCAACAAGCAACTGGTAATGGTCCTGGGTATAGTTATCGGTTTGGTTTTTATAAAACGGGGCCGTGCCTGTAGCGTTTTCGCTGCCAAGTGGGTTATAGGTACGGTTACCTGCCCTTAAACTGTCTTCGGGTTCGCCGTTCCAGGCCTGGTAGGTATGCTCCGTTCCTCCAAAAGTGTTAAACCTGATCAGGGTGTTTTTACCGTAAAAAGCGCCCGTAAAAAAATATGATTGCAGGTCCGAAAAAGCGCGGTCGATATAGCCATCGGAATGGATTCTTGATAGTCTTCCGTCAAAACTAAATTTACCATCAATCAAACCGCTGCCCAGGTTAACCGTGTTTTTTATGGTACCATAAGAGCCCATCGAATTATTCAGTTCGGCATAAGCCGTATCCTGGCGGGTAGTGGTCTGTATATTGATACTTGCACCAAAAGCCCCCGCGCCATTGGTGGAAGTGCCCACCCCGCGCTGGATCTGGATATTATCAACGGAAGAGGCAAAATCCGGCACATCTACAAAAAAGGTAGCCTGTTCTTCCGAATCATTGTAGGGGATTCCGTTAATAGTTACATTGATACGGGTACCGTCCGAGCCCCTGATGTGGATATAGGTATAGCCCACGCCTGCCCCGGCGTCAGATTGGGTAACCAGGGACGGTGTTTGATCCAGCAAAAATGGCAGATCCTGGCCGAGGTTATTTTTTGCGATGCCGGCTTTGCTTAAATTGGTAAAGGTTGTAGCCGAGTTTTTATCGGCCCTTGTCCCGCTCACGGTTACCTCATCCGTTAGTATGGTGCCGGCAATAAGGGCAATGTCGCTAACTGCATCGGCATTTAATACCATTTTTTTTGTACTGGTTTGATACCCGATGTACGATACCTGTAGCATGTAATTACCGGACGGCAGGTTGCTGATCTGGTACTTGCCTTTAACATCAGCAATGACTTTTGCTGTTTGACCTAAAATGCTGATGGTTGCGCCGGGCAGTGCTTCGCCGGTTTGCAGGTCTGTTACTTTCCCCGAAAGGGAAAATTGGGCCGCCGCCATAAAAGGCAGCAGCAGTACGATGAACGCCACAAATAAATTTTTCACAAATGATTAAAAATAAATTAGTTAAACCATCTGTGCATCAGGGTGAATACACAGTACACTTAACTTGTTACCTCTCCCTACGCCGGCATTACCCGGATCAGGTGTATGTGGTGAGTAGAGACACAACACTTTGTGTCTCCTTCCGGATGTTCAAGACGCAAAGCATTGCGTCTCTACATTTGGTTTATTCACAACAACGGGTTTGATCTCAGCCTGTCTTTCAGTTTGGTAAAATAACCTGCAGATTATTTTGCGACCAAAGCAAGGCACCCCTTGAGAATTATTTTGTAAAGATAGTTTTTTAGTCCGAAAGTCGGTAAAGTCAGTAAAGTCCGAAAGATTTATTTTTGGGCGATAAAGATTTGACAACTTTCAGAAAGTTGTCAAATCTAAATGTCCAATCAATATCAGGATAAACTTTTTAGTAAATCCACATTCATATCCGTCAAATTTTTAACGTTTTCAGTGATTTTATCCAGTTCCCAATCCCACCATTTTATTTTTAAAAGGTCTTCAATATTTTCATCGCTGAACCGTTTTTTAATTTCTATTGCCGGGTTTCCGCCAACTATGGTGTATGGGGGCACATCTTTTGTTACTGTTGCATTGGTAGCTATGATGGCGCCATCGCCTATTTTGATACCAGGCATAATTACAGCCTTGTAACCAATCCAAACGTCATTTCCAATTATCGTATCACCTTTGAAAGGGTAGCTTTTCACCTTTTTGCTTTCAGCTTTCACCTCAAAAACGTACTTTTAGATAAAGCTGATCCAATTTAGGATACCGTTATCTCACCCCGGAGATCCGTTTCCAGGTATTCTTTAACCAATTTGGGGTCGTCAAACTGGCCTAATAAGAACATCATTTTTGTAACTGCCGATTCGTAGGTCATATCATAGCCATTGGCTATGCCAATATCTTTTAAGTGCCGGCTGGTTTCGTAACGGCCCAATTCAACGGTGCCCACCTTGCATTGCGATATATCAAGGATCACTTTACCGCTGTTAACGGCATTTTTCAGCAGGTCGATAAACCATTCATCGGTGGTAGTATTGCCTGCGCCAAAGGTTTCCATTACGATGCCGCGCACATCTGCCGTTAAAATAGTTTCAACCACTTTGGGGCTGATGCCGGGATACAGTTTCAGCACCGCTACGTCGCTTACCAGGTTTTTATGCACTTTTAATGCTTCGCCATCCTGCGGATGCCTGATGTCGTTCAAACTGAACTTCAGGTGAACGCCTGATTCGGCCAATATGGGGTAATTCGGTGAGCGGAAGGCTTCGAATTTGGATGAGTTATATTTAAACGACCTGTTGCCCCTGAATAATTTATAATCGAAATAGATGCAAACTTCGGGTACGCGGGCGCGGTCGTGTTTTTTTGCCTTTGCAATTTCAATAGAAGTCATTAAATTTTCCTTGGCATCGGTACGTACCGCGCTGATGGGCAATTGCGAACCGGTGAAGATTACCGGTTTACCAAGATCTTCGAGCATAAAACTTAATGCAGAGGCGGTAAAAGCCATGGTGTCCGAACCGTGTAATATTACAAAACCATCAACCGTATCGTAATTGGTTTCAATTAACCCGGCAAGCTGGCTCCATATAGCGGGGTTCATATTGGATGAATCAATGATCTCATCAAATGAATGCACCTTGATCTTGCAATTCAGTTTCTCCAGCTCGGGCACATTATCCATTATCTGCTCAAAATTGATCGGTTTGAGCACCTTGGTCTGGGGGTCGCTCATCATACCTATTGTCCCTCCGGTATAAATGATCAAAATCTGGCTCATGGGTATTCAGGTTGTGTGTTAATAGTTCATGGTTGACGGTTCATAGTTCATGGCAGGAAAGAAAAAAAATGCTTTGCTCTGAACTATTGATCATTAACTTTGAACATTATTGTAGTTACTAATCTATCTAAAATATTTAATAGTTAATGGTTTGTCGCTGAAAAAGAATTGAAGCTACCTTTAAATGCGGCTTCTATGAACCATTAACTATGAACCCACTCATACACCAAATATCAGCCTTGAATTTGCTGTGGTTATCCCGGCCACAGTTTCCAGGTCTGTTTGTTGCAGTTCGGCGACCTTTTGGGCAACATAAATCAAGTAAGAACTTTCATTTGGTTTGCCCCGGTACGGAACCGGCGTAAGGTACGGAGAATCTGTTTCTAAAACTAAATGATTTAAAGCAATTTGTGCTACAACTTTGTCGAGCCCCGCGTTTTTATAGGTAACAACGCCCCCGATTCCAAGGTAAAAACCTAAACTGATGACTTTTTCGGCCTGTTCCAGGGTCCCCGAAAAGCAATGGAATATGCCCCTTAAATTTTCATCCTGTTCGCTTTGCAGCACTTCAAAAACTTCGTTAAATGCATCGCGGCAATGAATAACTATGGGTAGTTTTAATGATTTTGCCCAGGCGATTTGTTGTTTGAAAGCCAGGATCTGTTCAGGCAAAGTGGTTTTATCCCAATACAGGTCGATACCAATTTCGCCTATTGCAACTATCTTTTGCTGATCAGCAGCCGACTTTATCACATTCAACTCCTTTTCCCAGCCCTCTTTCACCGAACAAGGGTGCAAGCCAAGCATCGGGAAACAGATCTCCGGGAAAGATTTTACAAGCGAAAAAACCAGCGGGATGGAAGATGCATCCACATTTGGCAGAAACAAGCGGTTGATGCCGTTGTCACTGCAGCGTTTTATTAATTCAACCCGTTTGGCATTATCTGTTTCATAATATAAATGGGTGTGTGTATCCGTAAGTAACATCCTGCAAAAATAAGAAAGCCCCACGATTAATCGGGGGGCTTTCAGTTAACTTTTATTTACAGGTTTCTTTTTTTGAAGCGTTTTCTTTTTATGTAAAGTTTTTTTCACCGCAGGTTTCGGAGCGAGAGGATGTTTGACCGGCTTCACCTTTACCAGTTCAACGTCGAACACCAATGTGCTGTAAGGTTTTATATCGTTGCCTTGCCCCTGAGCGCCATAAGCTAAGGCCGATGGAATAACAAATGTGGCTTTTGCGCCTTCGTTCAATAAAAGCAACCCTTCGTCCCAGCCGGGGATAACGCTGCCTGCGCCAACAATTACCTGTATAGGCTCGTAGGTACGGCCGGGTTGCTGCAAACCGGCGCTTTTTGCCACCGCTTCAATACTCGAATCAAATACTTTATCATCAAGGCTGCGGCCAGCGTAATTCACCAGTAAAGTATCGCCTTTCAGCGGTTTTGGCTTTATCGACGGCTGGGTAATTACATATTTTAACCCCGTAGCAGTTGTTTTAAGGGTAAGTTTATGATCTGCAATATATTTTTCGGCATCGGTAGCCTCGGCTGCCTTTATTTTTTCTATTGCCGCATTTCTTTCAGCTATAGCCTCAGTTAAAGATTGCACTTTTTCAATTTTCAATATAAAGATCCAGTTGCTCCCTTTTGGAAAAAAGGCCGGCCGCTGATCCTCATGCTTAACAAAGATAGAATCAGCAGGCACTTTTACCAGGACACTATCCTGTACTGCAAGCAGGGGAAATATTTCCATCAGGTCGCCTGCATTTTGCGATGCCGTAACTTGTACCTTTCCAGGGCGCCCGGTGGTATAACTGTTGTAAAGAACAGAATCCTTATCTGTTTTTTCAATAAATTGAAATGTTACCACATCATTCAGCTTTACTTTGTCGCCGGTATTATGGGTAAATATCTGATACAAGACCCCTTTAGGGGTACGCTGCAAATCAGCCTGGGCATTAGCATTAACGGCAATTGTTAACGCTAAAATGAAAAACATATACTTCATCATAAATAAAAAAAACCTTCCTGTGTTTACCAGGAAGGCTATGTTATATAAATATTACTTTCTAACGGGCTGTTGGGCCTGTACCGGCATTGGCGGCACTACCGGTTTTGGTGCATTTGGGTCGGCATGAACAATGTCAACCAGTTCAATGTCAAAAACAAGTGTTGTAAATGGCTGTACCTGCTGGTTGCCCTGTTCGCCATAAGCCAGGCTTGACGGGATGATGAAGAGCGCTTTGGAGCCTTTGTTCAATAGCCTCAATCCCTGGTCCCAGCCTTGGATCATACCTTTTGTGCCAAGTGCAAAACGAATCGGCTTATAGGGGTTCATTGGGTTAATCGGTAATTTGTATTTTATCGCGTCGGCTTTAACACTGGTTTCAACCGCTTTTCCGTTGGTATATCTTAACGTGTAGTTTACCACTACAGTATCACCTGTAACCGGTTTTATACCAACGCCGTTAGTCGCAATTGTATAGTACAGCCCCGAATCGGTTTTAGTAACCTTCAGGTTGTTATCTGCTATATATTTTTGGATCTTTATTGGCTCCTGTTTTTTTGCAATTTCAGCAAGCGTATGCTGATATGCATTGCACCTCCCCATAAACACTTCCTGGCTAAGGTTTCCTTTAGCGATAACTTTTTCAACTTTAACAACAAATATGAGGTACTTGCCTTTTGTGCCCGGAGGGCGTTTCTGGCCTTTATTGAGGGAATCAATATCTGTTTTGATCACAGCGCTATCACCTTCGTTAAGCATGGCAAGGCCGGCAAAAATATCGCCTTTACTTTGTGGTTTACGCAAAATTAAAGGAACAGGGCTGCCATTTTCATAAGAGCTTCCCAATACAGAGTCCGCATCGGTTTTTTGTATGAAATTGATTGACATAAAGTCGCCTTCCTTTATACCAGGGCCCCCTTTATCAACAATAATATTGTATAACAAGCCTCCGGGACCTTTTTTAAATCCACCATTGCAACTTGCCAATCCTATTGCCGCAAGCGCTAAAAACATCAGTTTTCTTTTCATTTTTATTGTATTAATAGTTTTTTATATTCAGGTAATATTAATTTAAATTGATTTACAACTTGTTGAAGGCTACCCTCAGATGTGCCGCCTGATGCGTTCCGGTGGCCACCCCCATTAAAATACTTTTTACAAATATCATTAACCGGTATGTCGCCCTTTGACCTTAACGAAAGCTTTATTTTATCACTGCGTTCAATAATGAAAGCAGCCATCTTTATCCCCGCTATTGACAGCGCGTAATTTACAATGCCTTCTGTTTCTCCGGTCTGTATCCCGTATTTCTCCAGGTCCTGTTTGGTAACTGCAAAAATGGCGGTGTTATATTCATACAAAACCTCAAGCCGCTCTGATAAACACAAGCCTAAAAACCGCAACCGGTTTTCGGGCGAGTTATTGTAAACCTGGTCGTATATCTGCCAGTTTACAGCCCCGGCGTCAATCAGGTCGGCGGTAATCCGGTGCACCTCCGCAGTTGTGTTTGGCAGGCAAAATGAAGCGGAATCGGTCATTATGCCAACATATAAACAGGTAGCCACATCTTTATTGACTAATTCTTTATGGTTAAGTTCGTTAACGATAAACTTATACACTAACTGCGCCGTGGCACATGCCTTTGTATCCCAGCAGCTATAGTCAAAAAAATCTTCCGGCTCCAGGTGATGGTCTATCAAAACTTTAACCGCATTGCTTTTTCCAACCAGCCCGCCCATTTCATTAATGCGGCTAAGGGCGTTAAAATCAAGACAAAAAATAATTTTCGCCTCCTCTATTAAGGCGGCCGCCTCTGCTAAATGGTCCGTGTAAACAATAACCTCATCATTGCCCGGCATCCAGCTTAAATAGCCCGGATAGTCAGTTGGTGCAATAACTTTCACGTAATGGCCCTGCTGTATCAAATAATTATATAAACCTAATGACGAACCCATAGCATCACCATCAGGTTTATGATGAGTGGTGATCACTATTTTTTGGGGCAGCGCTAAAAGTTCAGTAAGCCGGTCTATATCTAACATCAATTTTAAAAAACAGCTGCAAAGCTAAATAAATAATTCAAATACAAAATGTTATTTAAGTTACCGGCAGGGCAGACGCATTAAAATA
>DHXR01000045.1:0-48812 GCA_002413785.1 Mucilaginibacter sp. UBA5151 | reverse complement strand
ATTTTAATGCGTCTGCCCTGAAGTTACCGGGATATCACTTATGGCAAAATCCTAATTAAATATTACATTAGCTTTTTAATTAGGATTTAACTGACTGATTTATTATGAAAAAACTCTTAACCTTATTAGGGATTGGGGTGTGGTGTACCTGTACCTTTGCACAATCATCCCAGGATTCGGCCTATATCAGGCAAAACTACACTAAAATGGAAAAATACATTACCATGCGCGATGGTAAACGCCTTTTTACTTCCATTTACCTACCGAAGGACCAATCAAAAAAATATCCAATTCTGATGACCCGTACGCCCTATAGTGTTGGCCCGTACGGTGAAAATAAGTATAAACGCACCCTGGGTCAAAATATGCTGCTTGCCAGGGACGGTTTTATTTTTGTTTACCAGGATGTACGCGGCCGCTGGATGAGTGAAGGTGATTTTGTGGACGTGCGCCCGGATATTGATAACAAGAAAGGCAACAATGATGTTGATGAGAGCTCGGATACTTATGATACGATAGACTGGCTGATAAAAAACCTGCCAAATAATAACGGTAAAGTGGGGATCGAGGGTATTTCGTACCCTGGTTTTTATTCCACAGCATCGTTGCCAAATGCTCATCCGGCGCTGAAAGCGGTTTCGCCGCAGGCTCCGGTTACCGATTGGTTTATCGGCGATGATTTTCATCACAACGGCGCATTGTTTGAGATGGATGCTTTCGCCTTTATTACCAGTTTTGGCGTACCCCGTCCAAAACCGATTACCCCCGCCGAATTTAAAAATGGAATTAAATTTAAAGAGAGGGATAACTACAAATTCTACCTTGATTTAGGCGCTTTGCCAAACCTTAAAAAGCATTATTTCGGCGATTCGGTAAAATTTTGGGATAATATGATGGCGTATCCCAACTACGATCCGTTTTGGCAGGGGATGAATATCCGCCCTCATTTAAAAAATATTACACCGGCAACCATGGTTGTTGGCGGCTTTTTTGATGCTGAAGATTGCTTCGGCGCTTTGCATGTTTTTGAGGCATTGCAAAAACAAAATCCGGCATCGCATCCGAACATGCTGGTGATGGGTCCCTGGTTCCATGGCGGATGGGAGCGCGGCGATGGCCAGTTTTTTGGCGATCAGGATTTCGGGACAAAAACCAGCGCCTGGTTCCGCGAAAATATCGAACTTCCATTTTTTAAATATTACCTGAAAGATGAAGGTGATATGGCCCTGCCGAAAGCCGCTATTTTTGTTTCGGGCAGTAACGAGTGGCATAAATTTAATGAATGGCCGCCAAAAAATACTGTTCAAAAAACGCTGTATTTCCATTCAAACGGCAAACTATCATTTGAGGTCCCGAAAATGGCCGGGAGTTTTGATGAATATGTGAGTGACCCCAACTCCCCGGTGCCTTACCAGGACGGCATACAGGCGCATCGCACCAGGGAATATATGCTGGATGACCAGCGTTTTGCAGGCCGCCGACCGGATGTAAAGGTTTACCAGACTGATACCCTGAAAGAAGATATTACATTAACCGGCCCTGTATTGGCCGACCTTTTCTCGTCAACTACCGGTACCGACGCCGATTACGTCGTAAAACTGATCGATGTGTTCCCGGACAATTATCCTGAGCCAAAACCAAATCCTAAAAATGTAACCATGGCCGGTTATGAAATGCTGGTAAGGGGCGAAATTTTCAGGGGCAAATACCGTAATTCGTTTGAAAAACCTGAACCTTTTGTTCCAGGCAAAGTAACCGGGGTAAAATATCATTTGCCTGACGTAGCCCATACATTTAAAAAAGGCCACCGGATAATGATACAGGTGCAAAACTCATGGTTCCCGCTGGCCGACCGTAACCCGCAGAAGTTTGAGGATATTTACCATGCAAAAGATTCGGATTTTCAAAAAGCTACTATAAGAATATACCATAATGCGCAATATAAATCGGGCGTAAAGGTTACTGTATTACAATGAGGATTTCACCGATTATTGAATGATTACACTGATTAAATGAAATTACATCGATTATTGATAGGGGCATTGGCGCTTCTTACCCTAAGTGCAAAAGCGCAATTAGGTAAACCAAAAGAAACTTTTACAAGGGCCGATTCCCTGCGGGGCAATTTAACGCCTTTGCGTACTTGTTACGACATTGATTACTATCACCTTGATGTTAAGTTTGATATTGCTAACCGGTATATCAGCGGCAGCACCCTTTTTAAATTTACAACCGTACAGGATTTTACAAAACTACAGTTCGACCTGTTTGCCAACTTAAAGGTTGAGAAAGTGGTTTATAAAGGACAGGAATTACCCTATACCCGTGAGTATAACGCGGTATTTGTTACTTTCCCCGAAACTGTAAAAAAGGGCAGCAAAGAAGAGTTTACCGTTTATTATTCGGGTAACCCAACCGTCGCAAAAAATGCGCCCTGGGACGGCGGCGTAGTTTATAAGCGCGATTCATTGGGTAACCCCTGGGTAGCAACGGCCTGCCAGGGGATGGGCGCCAGTGTGTGGTGGCCAAACAAGGATCATCAGTATGACGAAGTTGACAGCGCGCTGATCAGTATCAGCGTACCCGACAGCTTACGGGATGTTTCAAACGGCCGCCTTCGTAAAGTTACGCCGCTCGGGAACGGTTATACCAGGTACGATTGGTTTGTTGCCAATCCTATCAATAATTACGACATCGAGGCCAATATCGGCAAATACACCCATTTCAGCGACAGCTATGACGGCGAAAAAGGAAAATTGTCATTGGATTACTGGGTATTAAGCTATAACCTTCAAAAAGCCAAAAAACAATTCGGTGAAAATGTGAAAGACATGATTAAAGCCTTTGAACACTGGTTTGGCCCGTATCCATTTTACGAAGACGGCTATAAACTGATTGAGGCGCCCCATTTAGGTATGGAACATCAAAGCGGAACCGCCTATGGTAACCATTTTATAAACGGGTATATGGGAACCGACCTTTCGGGCACAGGCTGGGGATTAAAATGGGATTTTATTATCGTGCACGAAAGCGGGCATGAGTGGTTTGGCAATAATATCACCTCCAAAGACCTTGCCGATATGTGGATCCACGAAAGTTTTACCAACTATTCCGAGTCGTTATTTGTTGAACAAAGGTATGGAAAACAGGCCGGGCAGGAATACGTGCATGGCACACGCATGAGGATCCTCAATGACGCCCCGGTTGTCGGCGCCTACAATGTGAACAAAGAAGGTTCAGGCGATATGTATTATAAAGGGGGCAACCTGCTCAATATGGTACGTACCATAATTAATGATGATGAAAAATGGCGCAGCATATTACGCGGACTTAACAAAACTTTTTATCACCAAACGGTAACCTACAATGATATTGTTGATTATATCAGCAATAAATCGGGCAGGGACCTGAACCCGATATTTGACCAATACCTTAAATATAAAAATATCCCCATTCTGAATTTCATGTTTAACAAGGGTAAATTATATTGCCGCTGGATAGCCGGTGTAAAAGATTTTAATATGCCGGTTAAGGTTAGGATCAAAGGCGGTGAATACCAGTTCATCACACCTTCAACCCGCTTTGCACCTGTAGAAATAAATGGCGTCACAAAAGACAATATTGAAGTGGATACCTTTAATTATTATATAGGGGTGCTGGTGGATTAAGCCCCTAAAGGAGGAATTTTTAACACTGAACACCGAACAATGAATGTTGAATATCGAAGTAAACTTCGGCGTTCTGTATTCAATATTCATTATTCGATATTTCTTTTTTTTTACGTTAATTGGATTGCCCTAAAGGGGGGGTATTTAATATCGGACACAGGCATATTTTTTAATCCCGGTGTAACCTAATTGATTTATGTCACGTCTTATTTGTAAAATAATAAACCATGAGAGCATTAATAAAAATATTACTGGCTGCTGTACTTGTAGCAGGTACAGGCTATAGCATAGCCAATCCCTGTACCGCGGTAAAAACAAAAGCGGCAGAAATTGTTGACCGCCATCTTTCGGGCTTTAATGCGGTAAATGTGGCCGGCCCTTTTGATGTGGACATTGTTCAGGCGGCAACAGAATCGGTTAAAGTGGAAGCGCCGGCTGATGTGACAGACCGTATTATAACTGAAGTAAACGGAGGGGTGTTAAAAATATATAACAGGCACGATAGCTGGAACTGGGGCAACTGGTGGGGGCATCACAAAAAGATACTGGTACATGTTACAGCCAAAGACCTGAACTCAATTAACATCTCGGGCTCCGGCGATGTATCTTTCAGGGAAGGGATTACTACAAACAGCCTCAAATTAAGGATCAGCGGCTCCGGCGATATGACCGGCAAAGTGGCTGTTAAAACACTCGAAAGCAGCATTACAGGCTCGGGGGATATGAAACTATCCGGGAATGCCGAAAGTTCAACGGTGAGCCTTGTGGGGTCAGGCGACTTTACGGCACGAAACCTGCTTACTGTTAGCTCTGCCGTGCGTGTTTCAGGCTCCGGGGATGCCGAAGTTAATGCAAGCGACAGGGTTGATGCCGCTGTAAATGGCTCCGGCGATGTTCGCTATACAGGCGCTGCGAAAAATATAAACAGCCGGAAAAGTGGAAGCGGGGATATAAGCAGGTTTTAATAAAGAGGATAAAGCCGGAAGCGTAAAGCCTTTGTGTTTTCGGCTTTACGCTTTCAATTTGCGTATACCTCTACTCGTTGCAGATAAATCCTTACCAGTCAACCGACAAAACAAACTGATTTTCAATCAGCCATTGGTTAAATAGGGAAAGATTACTTTCCTTTCCTGAAATCTCAAACTCAAGCGTAATTTGCTTATCCGTACGTAAAATTTTTGAATTATTCAGTTTCAGTTTTAGCGACTTGACATGGTCATACAATGAGTTTTCCGGACAGTCTTTTCGAAAGACGATTTTATAATTTCTATGTGCAAATTTGTCATCTATCCAAAATTGGATAAAATCCAATGCATATAAAATAAACAAGGCAAAAACCAAGGAAATACCAGCCAGCAAGTATTCCCCGGTTCCTAACAGCATCCCTATCGCAGCGGCTACCCAAATTGAAGCCGCGGTTGTGATTCCTGAAATAGAAGAAGTATTACGGAATATAACCCCAGCCCCGATAAATCCAATCCCGGTAATTATATTGGCGGCTATCCTGTCCCGGTTAGCTTCTACACCCAAGAGGTAAGAACAGATGGTAAAAATGGTGGCGCCAAAACAAATTAAAGCCAATGTTCTAAACCCGGCTGATTTACCCCTGATTTCTCTTTCAAGGCCCAGGATGCATCCTGCAACTACCGAAAGAAATAATTTTAATACTTCATTGCCATATATATTATGCGCGGCATTTATATTTAAAAAAGTATCCATTACAATTTATTAATTGGAATTATAGGATGAATATAGGAATTTTTTTAGCAATTGTTTAAATACTGACAATATGCTATCAGATAACGGTTTTGCAATGCTATGCATTTCGACGAATAATTTTAATTTTGCGTAACAATAACATCTATATGATTAAAAGGCTCTACTTAATAATTCTTGTTTCGTTAATAACAGTTTCAGTAACTTTCGCGCAGCAACAAAAAACCACTATAACAGATACAACCCATTTAATATCTGGCCCGGGTAAAACAAACACCACAAATACCATTGACATTCATTTTAACGGTTTTGCTTTTTTAGACGACCATGAATATGATGCTCTGATCCCCCTGCGCAAAACAATTTCGGGCACACGTACCGAAATTGATTTGGGTTATAACGTAGATAGTTTAAACCATTTTGTTGTTGGCGTTAATCCCCTGCACGAATTTGGCGGAGTTCCCTATTTTGTGATGGTCAATCCGGTGGCTTATTATACTTATACCGGTAAACATTGGTTATTTAACGCAGGTGAGTTTCCGCGTAATGAACTGTTAAACTATCCGCGGGCTTTAATAAATGACTCAGTGCAATATTTTCGCCCGAACGTGGAGGGTTTATTGCTTCGCAATACAAACAGGTTTGGCCATGAAACCGGCTGGATTGATTGGGTCAGCCGGCAAACGCCAACGCAGCGCAATGAGTTTATGGCAGGCGAACTTGGTACATTTATTCCGAATCCCGGCCATGCTTTTTATGTTTCGCATTATCTGTTATTTATGCATAATGCGGGTACAAAGAGTGATACTGCTGCACCTATCCGCGATCAGGGTGGGTTCCAGCTGCGTTTTGGGCTTGACTACAGTCATAAAACGGTTTTTGATTCGTTAAAATTTGAGGCCGGGTATATGTTTACAGAACATCGCATCCGTTCTATGTACAGTTGGGAAACATCCCAGGGATTTGTTGCGAGCGTTTATATAAGCCGCAAACGTTTCTCCATATTTGATGAATTTTATAAAGGCCAGGCTAATTACCTGACTTTCGGCGATCCGTTTTATTCAAAAACAATTTATAACCGCCTTGATTTTATGTACACCGCTTTTATCGGCAAACATTTAAAAGGGCAATTTTTCCTCGGCCTGCACCAATCGCCCTCTCATTTAGACGATACTGAACCCGGATTCAGAATGGTTTACGATATAGGCAGGAAAGTTATTGCAAGGTTTAAAGATGACCAGTAATGAAGCAGTTGGCAGTGCGCAGCCATCACCCGGCAAACTGCCCACTGCCCACTGCTTACTTAACCGTTACACTAATAATCCTGCTGTTTTTGCTGCCTGGAAAAGGCTCGGTCCGTAAAGAAAAAAGTAAATCAAAATGTCCTTTCTCCGAAGGGGCGGTTAAAGTAAAAGTATAACGGCCCCTTCCGCCTGGCTTTAAATTAAGTTCATGGAACGATTTGTCTGCCTCTTGTGTAGTGACCCCGCCATCTCCTTTAAAAAAACAAGCCTCCAAAAATACAGGGTGCAGGTATCCTGTATCGCTAAAGCTTATGGGGTAAGGATATGGATTGGTTAAGGTTAAGTCAAGACTGATTTTCTGCCCCGGTGAGGCGGTAATTTTATACGAAGTTGTTTCAAAGTTTACCTTTTGATAGGTCCGCACATCATCCACCCAGGCGCTGTACCAGGTTCCGGCTGCAATTTTCAGCGAATCGGTTGTGAGCCCCTTAATTGGGTACCAGGTTAGATAATAAACCCTTTTATGCTGTAAGCTGTCTTCCATCGGCCAGATGTCAAATTGTGTGCGCCGGTAATAAAAGGCGTCGTACGCAAAGCATTTTAAGCTGTTGGTGTAAAAATCGTATTTCGCAGGGTTTTGGAAGCCATCACTCATCACCACATAATTATTGCCTGCCCTTTGCTTTACTACCTGCGCCCATTCTTTAAAACCGTAATAGCTTTTTAAATGACCGTAGGTTTTAGCAAAACCAAGGCCGAGGATTATAATTATCCTAACCGCCAAAATCAGGCTTAAATTTACGGCGGCCAACGGTGCCAGCCATTTCGGCCTGCCGCCTTTTTGTTTGAAAGCGATAAGCACCAGCATAACCAGCGGGGCAAAAAGGATAAATGTCCAGTGCGGCTGTACTTCGCCCCGGCTGCTGCTGATAAAAAAGAATACAAAAGTACCCGCGCAGTTAACCATTAAACAACGGATGAAGGCATCTTTTATCTTTGTGGTGAATGCCTTATAAAAAAGGAACCAGCCTATAAGCGGGCCGGCCATAAGTAACTGACCCGGGATATAAGAGAATGTATCGGTAAAATCGTATGTACGCGCCGAGCGTTCAAACAAATGATAGTTGACAGATGGATAACCATGGCTTACCTGCCAGAATATATGGGGTAAATAAAGCGCAACTGCCAGCAACATAATGAACCAGAACGACCAGCGCTTTACCAATTTTAAATTGGCCATCACTGTAAAGCCAACCAGTAATACTGCGTTATACTTACTGTATAGCAGGCATGCAATTATTAAGCCCAACAGAAAAGCCAGGCTCCATTTATCCCTTTCGATATACTGCTGGTAAACGAAATAAAACAATACCGTAAAAAAGAAAAGCGGTACATCGGGGGTAATGGTGAACCCGTAAATATGAAAAATAAAAACACCGGAAACCACCAGCACAAATGCCAGGGCGTCAACCGCATATTTTTTTAGGATAAGCCAAAGCAGCCAGATAGAAGCTGAACTGGTGAGCACCGTTAGCATCCGCACGCCAAATTCGTTATGGATGATGCTATATCCAAACCTGATAAACAGGGCCGCCATAGGCGGATGGTCAAAATAGCCCCAGTCCAGGTAGCGGGAGTAAAGCCAGTAATAGGCTTCGTCGGCCTGCAGTTCCAGGGTAAAGGCCTGTATGCCGTTCAATAACGTCCACAACAACAAAAAGTAAATGATGATTTTGTTGGATTGTGTGGATTTGTTTAAAGCGTTAGCAGGCATTGATAAAATATTTACGCTGTAAAGTTAGCATAATAGCCAAAAGGCAGGATAGGTGTAATTCAAATTGTCGCGCTAATATCAAACGTTGGAACGTAAAATGGTCTTCATATATTTTTCTACCAATATTTAGCATCTGACGGCGCCTTTTTATCTGGCATCCAGTTTTATCAAGCGTACATTATCTATCATTGCCTCGTTAATATCACCGTTCATATTTTCGTTGGCCTCTTTAAATTGTAAGGATAATATATGGCTTCCTTTTTGCAATCGCACTTTAACGGCATTGCTGTATCCCCAATTTGACCATTCGCCTTTTCCCCTTTGCGGTAAAACAATAACTCCGGCAACGTTATTATCAACCGTAAAGGTCCTTATGGCACACTTGTTTTCAGTATTAACCGGCACGTTTCCGTTGGCGTACCTGAAATCAATGGCATATATGCCGCTTTCAGTAATGTTAACCGGGATATTCAATGCTGTGTTTTCCGTTTTGCTGATCTTTACAAAGCCATTTTACCCCCCCCCCCAGCCACTCCTTAAACCCATTCACCCTGTCGCGGCTAACCACAGTTTCAACTATTGATTTTAAAGACAAACCGGTTTCAGTCTTCCGCCAAACCATATATGTACTTTCTGTACCACACCAATCCGGCTGTTGTTAATTATTGGATAAATGCATTTGTATATGCTGCAATGTTATCGCCATGGCAGGAGGTTCACAACGAAAAAGGAGTGAGTTGCAGAAAAAACGGAATAAACCTCCTAAATCAGGCTAAATGAAATGCGGAATTTTAATTTGAAGACATGCGACAGGGCCGAAAGACTACTTACTAATCCATTATGACTTGAAAAACATCCTGTAGAAGGGGAAAAATACCAGGGGTCAAAAAACTTAGTTTCATCGGTTAAAACCCTGTTTCCGTCTATATTTTTAAGGATTATATCTATAAAACTTTTTTATAAAAAATATAAAATGTTTATTTGGTCAACAATGTTATGTACAACGGCACATAAAAACTTTAAACCATAAAATTTCAATCCTTAAACAATGTTAATAAACAGAAAACTAACAATTACAGCCGGTTTGTTCGGTGTGATGGCGCTGGGCATTGCAGCGTCGATGCCGCAGCAGGAACGTGAACCACCAAAATTGGTTAACCTTAAAGTGTTCCCTAAAAACGTTCCCTACCGGGTACTTGACCATGCGATGGATGTATGGTCGGCTTCATTGGGTGTACGTTGCAACTTTTGCCATGTAAGGGACGCACAAACCAATAAAATGGATTTTGCCAGTGATGCTAAACCAGAGAAAAAAATGGCCCGCGAAATGTTCAGGATGACAGCCAAACTGAATACAAAATATTTTAAAGGCACAAAGGATACGCTGGGTATGGTATTAACAACCGGCATAAATTGCTTTACCTGCCATAGAGGGGAATCACATCCTGAAGTTAAGTTACCTCCCGAACACAGAGGACCTGGCGGGCCAGGTGGCCCAGGCGGACCAGGCGGTCCGGGTGGACCTCAGCAAGGTGGTCCGGGTGGACCAGGCGGACTACCTCAGGGCGGACCAGGTGGACCTGTTCAGGGTGGACCGGTCAAACCAGTTCAGGGCGGACCAGCCGGACTATCGCTGGGCGGACATCAAGGGAAATAATTCAGATTGCCAAAAAAAATGCCGGGATGATTTTAAATTACGATTTAGAATCATCCTTTTTTTATGCGTTATAGTGGAGAAGGCAGATGACAGGAGAGGTTTAAACTATATGCAAAGTGCAAATCTTCGTATTGTTTAATCAGCAATAAAGCAATTTGCAAATTGCCGCCTTCCCTGCTTTCCGGGTCAATATTCAAATCAAATTGGGAATCTATCCATTCCAACAGATCTTCATATTCCTTTTCTGTCTTTATAATTTGCAGCTCCATAAACTTAGTATTTAAATTTAATTGTACTTACATCTATCTGATCAGCAATTACGTTAAAATATTTCTCTATTTCGCTCACCGCGTTTTCAAGTCCGTTTTCATTCCTTATTTGCTCACCAATTTTGGCAGTGTTTCTTTTTACTTCGTCTGTTTGAACGTATGTAATTGCCGATAACAGTTTGTCAGATTTGAGCTTTTTAAATGGGATATGAACGCTTACGCCCTTGTTGGTGTTGTCACCAACAAGTACCGATATGTTAAAATGACGTACACTGCCGCTTCGGGTATCCCCGCATCAAAAACTGCCCATGTTGTTGGAGACAACTCCAACAACGGCGAAGAAATTCAATATCGGGCTATTACGCCCTTGTTGGTGTTGTCACCAACAAGTACCGATATGTTAAAATGACGTACAATGCCGCTTCGGGTATCCCCGCTTCAAAAACAGTCCATGTTGTTGGAGACAACTCCAACAACGGCGAAGGTATGCCCCCCTCCAAATCCTACTCATTTCCCATACCCCATCACCGCCTCAAACACCTGCGCACGGATTGAATTCGGATTGTAGTACTCTTTACCGCCAATAAGCCCCATTTGCTGCCGGTTGATCAGTAAAATAATAGAGATCTGTTTTGATGGCACTACCGTAATACTCGTACCCGTAAAACCAGTGTGGCCAAAAGTGCGTTCGGGGCCGTCTTTCATAAATGAATTTGCCGGGTCCATCATCCAGCCGAGGCCGTTGTTGAATTTATCTTTGGTTAAAAAGGTATTTATGGTGTTTTCCGAAATGAATTGTTCGGTGCCGACTTTCCCTTTATTCATCAGCATATCCACCAGTTTTTGCAGGTCGTCCACGGTTGAAAATATGCCTGCCGCACCCGAAATGCCCTTTTCGGCGTACCATGCATTGCCGTCGTTTGCTTCGCCTTTTAAAACATAGTGGCGCCAGCCGTTCCACTGGTTCGGCTTAATTTCTTTAAACTGAAATCCCATTGCCGGGTCGTGCACCATACGGTATTCATACGGGTTGCCGAAGGAGGTTGCCGCTATTTTATAGTCATGGTTTTTGGTTAGCGGGTTATACAGTGTGTTATTCATCCCCAAAGGGATAAAAATATTTTGTTTCTCAAACTGATCAAGGGACAAACCGGAAACCACTTCCACAATTTCACCGAGGATAGTAAAACCCAGGTCGCTGTATTTACGCTGTGCACCAACCGGGAAAGCAAGCGGCAGTTCGCCTATTAATTTAAAGGTTTCCTGTTTGTTGGAAGCACGGTAATACAGCGGGTACCATTCGTACAGTCCGGCGGTATGCGTTAACAGGTGCCGGATGGTGATCGCGGCCTTATCAGGACTGCCAAAGGCTTTTATGTATTTGCTCACCGGGTCGTTGATATTGATGAGTCCGTGGTCGGCCAGTAACATGATGGAAGTTGTTGTGCCAACCACCTTGGTGAGCGAAGCAATATCAAAAAGGTGCCCGGTTGTCATTTGATCCGGAACTGCCAGGGGTTCGTATGCATAGTTAAACTTTTGGGCATAGCCGTAAGCCTGCTTATAAATCACATTATCCCGCTGCTTAATCTGAATTACCGCACCCGGGATTTTACCGTCATTTACCTGGCTTCGCAGTATGCTGTCGATATGATGTATGAGTTTTGCCCGTGCATCAACAGTTTTTCCCGGTTGGGCTATTGAGAAAGTTGAAATCAGGGTTAAGCCTGTAAGTAAAAGGCTAAGCTTATGAAAGCAGGTAATTTTAAAAATGTGCATAGCAATGTGTTTATCTTTTTTGTGCCGCTGCCTGTATAATCATCAAACCCGATAAAAATTACCTCTACAGCGGCGGTTGGGCGCAGGCAGTTTTAATCGCCGCCACTGCCTTTGCCTATTCATTATGGGCAATTGCGGGTTCAGGCCAGGATACGGTTTACTGCGATTTTTTATTGCTGGTGGCCGGGATCCCCTTTTATGTTTGGGCGCTTTATAAGAAGCGGAAGAACAATTTCGTTATTCAATAAATCATTCAAACACTTCCACCTCTCCATCGCACATTGCCCAAACCATATAAGGATGGGTGTCGGCATGATAAATTTCCCCTTTAGCTGTAATACCAATAATGCCTGCAAAACCGTCAAAGGTTTTTAGTTCTTCAAACGTTTTTTTGGTGGCCAAAGATAGTGGCATGCCGTCTGTAACACGGGTAACTATGTTTGACGCGACGGCGCCGCTAACTAAATCTTCGCCAACGCCGGTGCATGATACGGCGGCGGCGGCATTGGCATAATTACCGGCGGTAGTAGCAGAATCGCTCACCCTGCCGGGTATTTCAAAGCCTTTGCCACCGGTTGAAGTTGCGGCGGCCAGGTTGCCGTAAATATCCAATGCCACACAGCCCACTGTTCCAAGCCGGATGGAGTCACTTAGCTTTTTATCATATTCTTTACGGCGCTGCGGCGTTTCGGGGTTATAATAGCCAAAACCGTGTTCACGGGCGAAATCTTTTGCGCCTTTGCCGCTTAAAACGCGGTCGTCATGGCCTAACAATTTTTCAGCAATGCAGATCGGGTTTTTAACATCTTCCACATTGATCACCCCCGAAAAACGCAGCGATTTACCATCCATCAGCGATGCGCTCAAACGTATTTTACCATCGCTTTGAATTTGTGAACCTGTGCCTGCGTTAAACAGTTCACAATCCTCCAGCAGGCTTACCGTATAAACCACTGTTTCCACCGCAGTATAGGTTTGCAGGTGCTTGTAGCCAAGCTTTACTATTTCGGCAAGGGTGTCCTGCTTGGCTTTTTTAATTTCCTGGTTAGTTTGCGATTCGCTGAAAAAACCACCGTGAATAATTAGTTTCATGTTTTGAGATTTGGAAGAAGTCAGAATTCAGGAAGACAAGAAACGCATTTTCTGTCGTCTCCTGACATAGGTTGACATCATAAGTTAACTAAAACCAGGTAAAGATGACAAAAAGTAATCAAAAAGTAATACGGTACAGTGTTCATAATTAAAGCTATTTATCCTGTCAATCTAAAAATCCTGAAAATCGTGTCCGGACAATCCCTGCATTTTCACATAATTGTGATATTTTTCAGCTTAAATTCCGTATTTTTGCAGCCTCTAAAATAAGAGGTGGAACATATAGATGTACAAGGAATATAAGCAGTTAAACTTATCTCAGACCGGCAAGGATATACTTGAGTTTTGGAAGAAGAACAACATCTTTGAAAAAAGCATCAGCACACGCCCGGCAAATAACCCCTATACCTTTTACGAGGGGCCCCCGTCTGCCAATGGTATGCCCGGCATTCACCATGTGATGGCGCGGGCCATAAAAGATATTTTTTGCCGCTATAAAACATTAAAAGGCTACCAGGTAAAACGCAAAGGCGGCTGGGATACCCACGGACTGCCTGTTGAGCTGGCTGTTGAAAAAGCCCTTGGCATAACCAAAGACGATATCGGCAAAAAGATCTCTGTTGAGGATTATAACGACGCCTGCCGCAAAGAAGTAATGCGCTATACCGATGTATGGAACGATCTTACCGAAAAAATGGGCTACTGGGTCGATCTTGAAGACCCTTATATCACCTATAAAAACGAATATATTGAAACCCTTTGGTGGATACTGAAGGAACTTTATAACAAAGGCTGGCTGTACAAAGGTTATACCGTACAGCCTTACTCGCCAAAATCAGGTACCGGCTTAAGCTCGCATGAACTTAACCAGCCGGGCACCTATAAAATGGTTAGGGACACTTCGATAGTGGCCCAGTTTCATTTAAAGAACGATCAGCAGCATCCTTTGATGCCCTTATTGTTTGAGGATGAAAATGAAGATACGGTAATACTGGCCTGGACAACAACGCCATGGACCTTGCCTTCAAACTGCGCCCTGGCTATTGGCGAAAAGATAGATTACGTAAAGATCCGCACGTATAACCCATATACCTACGAACCGGTAAGCGTGGTGCTGGCTAAGGAACTTGTGGGGAAATATTTTAAGGCAGAAGGTGAAAACCCGACACTGTTTCAGGAATATAAAGGCGGCGATAAAATTATCCCCTGGGAAATACGCGGAAGCTTTAAGGGCGTTGAGCTATTAGGCCTTCGTTATCACCAGCTGATGCCTTATGTATCCAATGAAGACCTGGAGCAAAAAGCATTCCTTGTTATCCCGGCTGATTTTGTAACCACCGGTGACGGTACGGGCATTGTACATACCGCCTCTGTTTTTGGTGCGGACGACTTCAGGGCATGTAAGGAAAACGGCGTGCCTTCGGTAATGGTGAAGGACGAAGCGGGTAAGGAAGTGCCGCTGGTTAACAAGCAGGGCCGTTTTGTGGATGAAGTGACCGATTTTGCCGGGCTTTATGTAAAAGAAGAATATTATACCAAAGAAGAACGCGAAGCGCCCGGTTTTAAGGGTACTGATGTTTTAATTTCCATCAAATTAAAAACGGAGAACAAAGCCTTCGACGTTAAGAAATACGAACACAGTTACCCCCACTCCTGGCGGACGGACGAACCGATATTATACTATCCGCTGGACAGCTGGTTTATCCGCACTACTGCGGTAAAAGACAAACTGGTGGAGCTTAATAAAACCATCAACTGGAAACCGGAATCAACCGGAACGGGCCGTTTTGGCAACTGGCTGGAAAACCTGGTGGACTGGAACCTTTCGCGTTCGCGCTTTTGGGGAACACCGCTGCCGATATGGCGTGAAGAAAACGGAACAGAGGAAAAATGCATCGGATCAATTGCAGAGTTGCGGGAAGCAGTGGCAGTAGCAGTTGATAGTGGCAGTTTATCAAAAGACGAGGAGGAAAAAAACAGGTTAATTCTTCAGTCGCTCAATAATTCAGACTTTGATCTGCACCGCCCTTACGTAGATGACGTAATACTAACTTCATTAACAGGCAAGCCGATGTACCGTGAGCCAGACCTGATTGACGTTTGGTTCGACAGCGGTGCGATGCCTTATGCACAATGGCATTTCCCTTTTGAAAATAAGGCGCAGTTTGCCAATGCTTACCCTGCTGATTTCATTGCCGAAGGCGTTGACCAAACCCGCGGCTGGTTCTTTACCCTGCATGCCATAGCGGTAATGCTGAGCGAGGCCAGCGACGAAATAAAAGCGGTGAATACCCTTGTCGGGAATAAAGGCGTTGCGTTTAAAAATGTAGTGTCGAACGGTTTGGTGCTTGATAAAAACGGCAACAAAATGTCCAAACGTTTAGGCAATGCGGCTGACCCTTTCGAAATTATTACAAAATACGGCTCCGATGCAACCCGCTGGTATATGATCAGCAATGCCGCGCCATGGGATAATCTTAAGTTTAATGAAGATGGTATTGACGAGGTGCGCAGTAAATTCTTCGGCACGCTTTACAATACCTATAAGTTCTTTGTTACGTATGCCAACCTTGATAAGTTTACATATAGCGAAGCCGAAATAGCCATCAGTGACCGCCCCGAGATTGACCAGTGGATTATTTCCCTGCTCAACACTTTAAGCAAGGAGGTTGATGCATTTTATGCCGATTTTGAACCTACCAAAGTCGCCCGCGCCATACAGGAATTTGTGGACGCGCATTTAAGCAACTGGTTTGTACGCCTGAGCCGCCGCCGTTTCTGGAGGTCGGACAACTCAAATGATAAACTATCGGCTTATCAAACTTTATATACCTGCCTGGTATCTATTGCCAAGCTGATGTCGCCGATTGCGCCATTTTTTGCAGACCGTTTATACACCGACCTGAACAAAGTAACCCATAAAGAAGCTTTTGAATCGGTACACCTGGCCTATTTCCCTGATTATAATAGTGAACTGGTAAATCCTGCGTTGGAAGAACGTATGCAAATGGCGCAGGACATATCATCATTGGTGTTATCGCTCCGCAAAAAAGTGGGGATCAACGTTCGTCAGCCATTGAGCAAGATCTTATTGCCGATACTGGATAAGAATTTTGAAAAACAGGTTGAACAGGTTAAAGACCTGATATTGTCCGAAACCAATATAAAAAGCATCGAATATATTACCGATACTGTAGGTTTTATCAAAAAGAAAATTAAGCCAAATTTCAAAGTATTAGGTGCAAAAGTGGGCAAGGACATGAAGGCTGTTGCCGAAGCTATCGGCAAGCTGACACAGGATGATATTGCCACATTGGAAAATGAAGGCAGTATCCAGTTGGAGATTTTGGCTGGAGGAATGGTCGTTGATATACCTATACACCCACAACCCATCGACCACTACACACTACTCGCCAGCGACGTTGAGATCATAGCCGAAGATGTGCCCGGCTGGCAGGTGGCTAATTCAGGAAAACTAACTGTCGCTTTAGATGTTACCATTACCAGTGAACTAAAACAGGAAGGCATTGCGAGGAATTTGATTAACCTTATTCAAAATATGCGTAAATCATTAGGCTTTGAAGTTACCGACAGGATAAAAGTAAGGATAAAATGCCCTGCATATATTGGGGAAGCAGTAAATAATAATTTATCCTATATTTGCGCCGAAATTTTGGGGGAAAGTGTACTGTTTGATAATGAGCTGAATAATGGGGAATTATCCCTTATAGATGGAAACGAAATTTTGATTGCTATTAGTAAAATTTAAATGAAACAAGAAAACGAAAAAACCAGGTATTCTGAATCAGATCTGCAGGAATTTAAAGGTCTTTTATTGGATAAGCTGCGTAGTGCTAAAGAAGAACTAAATTCCCTTGCCACCTCTTTAAGCTCACCTAACGCTAACGGAACTGATGATACTGCCGGTACCTATAAAACACTGGAAGACGGATCGGCTACGCTTGAAAAAGAACAAATAAACCAACTGGCTGCACGTCAGAAAAAGTTTATTGAGCAGCTTGAAGCAGCATTGGTACGCATTGAAAACAAAACCTATGGAATTTGCCGCGAAACCGGTAAACTGATTCCAAAGGAACGTTTACGCGCTGTACCTCACACAACGTTAAGCATGGAAGCAAAACTTAAGCAGTAAATGAAGGCTGCTTATATAAAACCTTTTCTTTTAGCTGCTTTAATCATCCTTGTTGACCAGGTAATAAAAACCTGGGTACGCACCCACATGGATTTTAATCAGGAGATCCATTTCTTAGGAAGTCATGGTATGTTGCGCTATACCGAAAATAACGGCATGGCCTTCGGCTGGGAAATAGGCGGCGAAGCCGGTAAACTTACCTTAACGCTTTTTCGCATAATAGCCGTTATGGGCATTGGCTATGGCCTTGTTTATTTAATAAAACACAAATACCACAGGGGCCTTATTACCTGCGTGGCGCTTATTTTTGCCGGTGCATTGGGTAATATTATCGACTCTGCTTTTTACGGCCTGGTGTACCAGCACGGCCATTTGTTTGAAGGCCGGGTAGTTGATATGTTTTATTTCCCCCTGATTCGAACTACTTATCCTTCCTGGTTCCCGGTTTGGCACGGACAATCGTTTGAGTTTTTTCAACCTATTTTTAACCTTGCCGATGCCTCTATATCGATAGGTGTAATTGCGATACTACTTTTTCAAAAACGTTATTTCAAACACGAACATCCCGAAGTGAGCAGCACTAACAGCGAGGTTGTGGAGGAATAGTCATTGGGTCATTGGTGCAACCTTTACTGCCTTCAACCATCTAAAGAGATCAAAGAGACTTACGAAGTTTTGAAAACTTCGTAAGTCTGTCCTCGTAAATCTACCCCCATCAATACCTCCAGGCTACTTACATTTTTAAACCAACTGGTTTCCGTTTCGCTTAAATGATCGAGGTATGATTAGCCCGATAACAAAAAGTCCCGCCGGAATTACCGGCAGGACCCTTTAATATGCTGATAATATTGCGCGTTATTTTTTCTCAGGCAGTAATATCAATTTTATCAGGTTACTGCCGCTTAAATACTTATTGGCGGCATCTTTGGTGCTTTGTACGGTTACTTTGGCAAGGTCGCCAACATGATGAAGTATCGCATCCGGATCATCCTGATTTTGCGACGATGAGCCCAAATATCCCGCCCAGAAAATATTTTGTTTCAGCTGTACCTGGGTTGAACGCGCCTCCTGGATGGAAGATTTGTCAACATCGGCCTGTACGGCGCCGTTTTGTTTTATCTTATCTATTTCTTCCATAGTAGCGGCTATCAGCTTGTCCACATTGGCCGGTGCACATTCAAAATAAACAGTAAAAGTATAAGTACCGTTAGGTATTTTTTTATAGCTGGCTTTTACACCCGGTGAATAAACCATGCCTTCTTTTTCGCGCAGGCGTTGGTCCAGTTTAATCTGCAAAATTGATTCCAGCGCATCCATCTGCACATTGTTATCCTCGTTATAGTTATAACTGCCGCTGAATATGAGCTGAACGCTGCTTTTATCCCCAATACCTTTATAAACGGTTTTGGTGATCTGCCCGGCCGGAGGTACAATGTTCAGGTTTTTATAAGTTTCTTTACGGTTGGTTGACGGCAGGCTGCCTAAGTAAGCTTCAAGGTAGGGGGTAATCGTCTTAACTTCAAAATTGCCCACCAGCGTAAATACAAAACCGCTTGCATCCGCAAAACTGTCCTGGTAAAAAGCAAATGCCTTATCAAGACTGGCAGTGTTCAGCCGCTCGGGTGTAACCACCATGCCCCTGAAATTATGATTGCTCAGTGTAGCCGAAACCGTATCACTGAAAACACTTCCCGGATCAAGGCTGCGGTTGGCTAATAACGATTTTGTCTGGTTGATGTTCGACTGCCATATATCGGCATCCTTGCGCGGCTCTGTAAAATACAGGTATATTAATTGCATTGCCATTTCAAAGTCTTTTGGCGTAGTATTGGCGGATATACCCTCGGCAATATCGCTGATGTAGGGCGAAACGTTTACACTTTTACCGGCCAGCTTTTTATCAAGCTGCATTTGGGAAAAACCGGCTATGCCGCTTGCGCCAACAATGCCCGCAGCCATATCTGCCGATGTAAAATCCTGGTCGCTTGCAAGTGAGGTGCCACCAAAGCTATACCCGTTGATCAGTATCTGGTCGTTTTTAAATTGGGTGGGCTTCAATATTACTTTTACACCGTTGCTTAGCGTAACGGTGGTGGTGGCAATGGCGCTGTCGGCCTGTGTGCTTACAACTTTGCCTGCGGGAGCTAACTTATCCAATAAAGGTTTATCAGATGTATAATCAATGTATGGTTTTAAATTCTGGCCTGCGGCAGTTATCCAATCCAAAATTGTTTTTTCGTTGGGTAATTTGTCTTTATCTTTATCCGGGGCCTCAACTATAACGACCCTGTTTTGATCGCTTACAAATTTGCCCGCCATAGCGTTCAGCTCGGCAAGGGTGATTTTCCCTATGTTATTTACAAAAAAGTTGTATTCAAATGATATGCCCGGTATGGCCGCGCCGGTTAAAAAATTTTGCTGGTATTCATTTGCAAAAGCCGCCGACTGGGTTTTATCCCTTTCCTTATATGCATTGTCAATTCCTAATAATATGTTTTGTTTTGCCCTTTCAAGTTCGGTTAAAGTAAACCCAAACTGGCGTACCCGTTCGGTTTCAGCAACCGTGGCTTTAACGGCAAGTTCCAGCTCGCCGGGTTTAGCAACAGCGACCGTTGTAAATGCATCCTGCCTGCCCACAAAGCCCCCGTAGCCCGACTTACCATACAAAAAAGGAGGGTTTGGTTTTTGGAGCAGTTCACCCAAACGTTCGTTCAGCATCTGGTTAAACAATTGAACACGGATGCTTTGCTCGAAATCGTCGGCGTTTTTAACAATTGTCTCCGGGTGTTTTACAATTATTTCGGCTAAAGTGTATGGAAACTCTTTGTCTGTTGCTATTTTGACCGTAGTGCCCGGGGTTGGCGGCACGCTATAATATACCCTTGGCTTTTCGGCTTCGGGGTTCTTCAGCGAAGAGAAGTTATATTTTATCAGCGCTAAAACGTCTGTCGGATTAAAGTCACCAACTGCTACTACCGCCTGCAGGTCGGGACGGTACCAGTCATGATAAAACTTTGAAATGGTTGCAGGCTGAAATGTCTTCAGGATATTGTCGTTGCCAATAGGCAAGCGTTGGGCATACCTTGAATTATTAAGCAAAACCGGCCATGTCTGATATCTTAAGCGTTCCTGGGCATTTTTACCGCGGGTACGTTCCTCTTCAAGCACCACGCCCCGCTCTGCATCAATCTCTTTCGGGTCAAGGGTTTGATAGGTGGCCCAATTAGCGAGTATGTCAAAAGCTTTTTCAAATACTTTTGTACTATCGGTAGGCACAGGTAACTGGTAAACCGTTTCATCAAAACTGGTAAAGGCATTCAGGTCGGCGCCAAACTTTACACCCGCTTTCTGGAGGTAATCCACAAGGTCATTCTTTGGGAAGTCACGCGTGCCGTTAAATGCCATGTGTTCGGTAAAATGGGCCAGGCCCTGCTGGTCGTCGGCTTCTAATACGGAGCCCACTTTATTTACCAGGTATAAAACTGCCCTGTTTTTAGGTTCAACGTTTTTACGGATATAAAATGTCAGGCCATTGGGCAACCTTCCAACGAGTACACTGGGATCAATAGGTAAAAGCGACCTGCGTTCCTGCACAGCAGTTACAGTCTGTTTTGGTTTTTGTGACGCCGCGGTCTTTTTCTTAACCTGTTGAGCTGATAACCCGCCGGATATAAGCAATAAAGCTACAGCGGCAATGGATATTTTATGGGTAAATTTCATTTTTGTTGGAATACTATAAAGTTCGCTAAGATGCAAAACGGAAAGCTTAGGTGCAAATTGTATTTAAGGTTTATAAACACGTGATATTAATTCCAAAACCAAATATCAACCGAATATTATATCCTCCTTTTTAAGGTAATAATAACGTTGTCATATTTTTTATCATGAAAAATCCGGAGCAACAGGCTGCGTTCAGCCTGCGATTTAAACAAGCCGTCAATTTCTTCGAGGCTAAGTTTAGTAACCGGTTTAAAGTTAATTGCCATTATTTCATCACCCGCTTCAATACCCATTTCATCCGCCGGGGAACCTGGTTCAACCCTGCTGATAATTACATGGTCGAAATCGTCGCCGGCCTTGTAATATTCCAGCCCGCTCATGTCGTGCTCAAAGTGGTCGTTTAAAGTTGGGCCGGGCTTTAAATAAAGCGCGCTGTCAGGGTAATCAATAATCATGGTAAATCTTTTCAGAATGCCCATTCCCAGGTTGCCGTCACGCTTATCTTCCGGCATGGCAATATTGCCGCCTACCGGATACGAGGTAATTACATCCTTAATTTTATACCTGCCCAAATCAAGTTCCTTAACCCGGCTGATAAATCCGTCAATGGGGCCGGTTAAACCAACACCCAGGTTTGCTGAAATAAATTTTTTGGGGAGGCCCTGTTTTTGGATGATGTTATTGAGCGATAATGGATGGCCTGCGCCGATATCAAGTATTAGCTTCTCGTTGCTTGTAATGCCATTCGGGAAGATAACTTTGGCCTGTAAGTACGGCTTCCTTTCTTCAATAGTCAGCGGTATCTTATATCCCTTCCTAAAGAGCCTGCTATCTTTTGGTCTGGAAACTGTGATCGTGCTGTCACTGAAATCTATTTTTACCGCCAGGTTATTAAAGAATTCATATCCTAACAGGCCATGCACCGCGATACCTGCAAAATTTGAAAGACCAAAATGATCGGTTTTCAATATTGCAGCGCCAACGTCATAACTAATCAGTCCCGGTATTTCAACGTTTAATGCGGAGGTGATATAAGCCTCATAGTCTTCCCCTTTCCCCAGGCCGGATATTTTTATCGTTCGTTTTTTGGGAATGTTGATAGAATCGACCAATTTGGGATCGGTTATGAGCATAAGGCCAACGCCGGTGTCCATAATAAAATTAAAGGGGCCTTTGCCGTTAATATTTAGCTTTATGATCACCATATCCCTGATCATGCGGAACGGGATAATCACGTGTTTCCGGTTGCCTTCCAAATCAAAATATTGGGCATTCGCCAATAAACTATAACAGCTCAAAAAAATCAACAGCAATGTGCAACTGGTAAAAACAACCCTTTGCAGAAAACGCCCGATTATATGAAATGGCCCTGACAACTAAAGTTTATATTTGGTTATTAAATTTACGGTTTTTAATTATAAAAAGAAATACCGGGGGGAGGCCACTCAATAATCAGTCTTTCTTCAAATTCCCGCTAATTTGCGGATTTTTGGAAGGCAAGTCAGTTACAACTTTTTCAACCTCGGTTTGCTGAACAGATACGGCATATTCCGCAGGCACTATTTTACATCCTATGGCTTCGGCATATACCTGGGTAAATTCAGCGCCAATGTATAAAATGGCAGCAGTGTAATAAATCCATACCAGTATCACCAAAATGGAACCTGCCGCCCCGTAAGCCGAAGTGCGGGCAGCATATTGAATATACAAATTAATAAGGTACTGACCGCCCATAAAAAGTGCCGCTGTAAAAAATGCCCCCGCACGCACATCTTTCCACCTGATCTTAACATCAGGTAAAAACTTAAATATTGTGGCAAACAAAACAGAGATAATGATAAACGTGGTACCTAAACTAACGACGTTTAACAGCAAACTTGTTAAAGCATGCATAAAATTGATAACCCAATCGCCTAAGGCTTTTAATATGAGGTTAATTATTAAGGATGCCAGCAGCAAAAAACCCAGGCCAATGATCAGCGAAAAGGAAAGGAAACGGTTTTCTATAAATTTGAGCCATCCCTTTTTTGGCTTGGCCTTAACCCGCCAGATGATATTCAGTGAGTCTTGAATTTCCACAAAAATACTGCTTGCACCTATTAATAAGGTAACGACGCCTATTACAACCGTATTTCCTGACTTACCCGAAAGCTGCAGATTTTTTAAAACATCCTGGATTTGAAGTGCTGCGGGTGTGCCGACAAAATGCACTATCTGAGGATACAATTTGTTTTCGGTGGCCGCCGGGCCCCAAAATAAGCCGGCCAGTGAAATAACCAATATGAGTAAAGGAGCTATGGAAAAAACCGTATAGTATGCTAACGATGCGCTTAATTTTAAGCCGTTATCATTTATAAAACCCATAAATGTGGTGGCCAGGATATTCCATACCTCTTTAAAATATGTTTTGCTAAAAACTTTCATGTCAGTTTAAAATCCAACAACGAGACGTAAAGTATTGCATCTCACAGGCAACCCCTTTGGGTGTTACTTATTAAAAGACTTAATGAGTAAAAATGTTTGCCGGAAATTTTATATTATTCAGCGCCAGTTATTTTATCGAACGGAATATCAAGCAAAGGGTATTTTGACCATCCGTTAAAATCATAATGCCACCATTCCGTCGCAACTACTTTAAACCCGTATGCAGCCATCACACGTTTCAATAATTCGCGGTTAGTAATTTCCTGTTTTGGCAGGTCAGGGTAGTTTGCCCCTGCCTTTTTACTGAAACTGTCAAAGCCTGTGGGCATATCCAGTTCTTTGCCTGTTTTTAAATCAATCAGGCTCATATCAATGGCACAGCCACGGTTATGCTTCGATCCTTTTCGCGGATCGGCTACAAAATTGGTGTCGCGCGTTGTTTCGTAAAATTTTACCGTAATGGCATAAGGGCGGTAGGCATCGTATATTTTGATGCCAAGACCCCTGGTTTTCAAATCAGCTTCAACATCTCTCAAAGCCAATACAACCGGAAGCCGCGCGAATGCCCTGGCCTCCCTGTACATTTGCCGGTGGGTAAAGTTATTGGTGGTAGCATACCTTATATCAAGCACAATACCGGGAATGTATTTATTTATCTCAACCAGCCGCGTTCCGGGATCTGCCTTTATTTGCTGCAGGTATTTTTTCAGGCCCGTTACTTTTGAGCTGTCTATATATTTATAATGCTGTCCCCGTGCATTATTGCCAATAAACACGCAAATCAATATCGCGGCAACAACTATTTTAATAATCTTTTTCATTATTTCACGGCAAGTTCTTTATTGTCGGCTTCCACCATCTTTTATCATAAAAGGGTTAGTGGTTAGATACAATAAGCAGGTCAAGATCTTTACAGGGCATGCCAAAGCGTTCGCCGATATGTTTATTAGTCAGGTGCCCCTTATAAATATAAACAGCTTCCCTGATCCCCGATTTTTGCCAGATCATGTTTTTCAGGCTGCCATGCTCCCCGATGTCCAATAATATCGGGGTGAAAATATTAGTTAGTGCATAAGTGGCCGTCCGTGCCACGCGCGAAGCGATATTAGGCACACAATAATGTATTACATCATATTTCCTGAAAACAGGGTGCGTATGATTGGTTACTTCGGATGTTTCAAAACAGCCGCCCTGGTCAATACTTACGTCAATAATTACCGAGTTGGGTTTCATTCGACTCACAGTATTTTCAGATACAATGCAGGGACTGCGACCGTCTTCGGCACGCATGGCGCCGATGGCCACATCGCAGGTAGTGATTGCTTTTTCCAGAACAATAGGCTGAACAACTGAAGTAAATACCCGGCTGCCGATGTTATTTTGCAACCGCCGCAGTTTATAAATTGAGGGGTCAAAAACCTTTACTTCGGCGCCCAGCGATATAGCGGTGCGAGCTGCATATTCGCCTACAGTACCGGCGCCTAATATTACAATTTCTGTTGGCGGCACACCGGTTATCCCGCCAAGCATCAAACCTTTTCCTTCAAATATATTGCTCAGGTATTCCGCTGCAATTAAAATGGAAGTAGCCCCGACAATTTCACTCATAGCCCTTACCACACTTAAGGAGCCGCCTTCATCGCGCAGGTGTTCAAAACAAAGTGCGGTTATTTTTTTATTGAGCAAGGCCTGTAGGCTTTCGGCCTTAAATGTTGATAATTGTAAAGCCGAGATCAGTATCTGTCCGGGTTTCATCATCTCAATTTCGGCCAGCGTTGGCGGCGCTATTTTTATAATAATGTCCGCCTCATACACCCTTTTTGTATCGTAAACAATTTGCGCGCCCTGTTCACTGTAATCCTTGTCCGAAAAATTGGCGGCCCTGCCTGCATTGCTTTCCAGCATAACATCGTGTCCGTTGTTAATCAGCAAAGCTACCGACAAGGGCGTTAAGGGTATCCTGTTCTCCTGGAAAGATATTTCTTTTGGAATACCGATGTATAGTTTGTGTTTCTTGTTTTTTACCTCCAGCATCGATTCCTGGGGCTGCATCATAGCTTGTTTGGCAATGTCCGAAAATCCACTGTATTTCCCTGAACTCATTCTGTATTATTTTCTGAATGATGAAGATATGAAAAAAGAATTTAGTTTAAATTAAATCTTTTTTAATAATAATCTGCCGCGAATTTTCCCCTGTGATGTTGATCTTAATGGCGATGTAATGTTCGGGCAGCAGATCAGGGATTTTTTCCGGCCATTCAATAAAACAATAAGCGCCCGAATAAAAATATTCTTCACAGCCCATATCCAAAGCTTCGGTTTGGTTTTTCAGGCGGTAAAAATCAAAATGGTAGATTTTGTTTTTTGCACCAATATATTCATTTACAATAGAAAATGTGGGGCTTGTTATTGGTTCGTTTGTTCCCAAACATTCGCACAAGGCTTTGATCAGCGTTGTTTTGCCCGCCCCCATTTCACCATAAAAAAGGAATATGCGGGAGTTAGCTGAAAAATTTATGATTTCAGAAGCTGCCGGATACAGGTCTGAAACGGATTGGATGGTTAATAACACTTGTAATGGTTTGTCTGATATTAAACGGAAGCAGACTTAAATCAGACTTACGAAGTTTAATTCGGAGTTGTTTATTTTCAAAGGCCTCATTGAGGGCTTTGCCGTTTAAAAACTTCGTAAGTCTTTTCAAGCTGATCCGACATTCAAAAATAACAAATATTACCCATTATTTCGGCCCGTAAACCGCGATTGGTATCAGCATTTCTTCGAGCGAGATACCCCCGTGCTGAAAGGTTTCATTATAAAAGTTAACAAAGTGGTTGTAGTTGTTCGGATAAACAAAATAGCTGTCTTCCTTCGCAAATACAAAACTCGAACTCACATGCAACTTTGGCAGCATGGCGTCATGCGGGTTGCGGATATGAAACACTTCTTTGGGGTTAAAATTCAGATTTTTCCCCTGTTTATAGCGCAGGTTGGTATTGGTATTCCTGTCGCCCACAATTTTACTCGGATTTTTTACCCTTATAGTACCGTGATCTGTAGTTATGATCACCCTTACCTGTTTTTGGGCCAAAAACTTCAGCAGGTCAAACAAAGGCGAATGTTCAAACCACGACAATGTTAATGAGCGGTAAGCAGCATCATCGCTGGCCAGTTCGCGGATCATCTGCATATCCGTACGGGCATGTGAAAGCATATCGACAAAATTATAAACCACCACATTCAGCTCGTTGCCCATCAGGTTGTTTACCGATTCATTAAGCGCACGGCCTTCATCAATATTTAAAATTTTATGATACGAATGTTTGATCTCCCTCCGCTGGGTACGTTTTATCTGATCGGTTATAAACTGGCCCTCAAATAAATTTTTACCACCTTCATCTTCATCATTCTGCCACATTTCGGGGTAGCGCTTTTCCATATCCAAAGGCATCAGTCCCGAGAAAATGGCATTACGGGCATATTGGGTTGCAGTAGGTAAAATACTATAATAAGCATCCTCTTCTTCCAGCCTGAAATATTCTGTTATAAGCGAATTAATAATTTTAAACTGATCGTACCTGAGGTTATCAATCAAAATAAAAAACAGAGGGCCTTTACCGTCAAGCCGCGGAAAAACCTTCTTTTTAAACAACTGCGGAGAAACAATAGGGCCCGATTCAGGGTCCTTCATCCAGTTAACGTAATTCCTTTCAATAAATTTACAAAACTGTACGTTGGCCTCGGCTTTTTGCATGGTTAATATCTCGTGCATCCCCGCGTCTTCCAGTTGCTGTAGTTCCAGTTCCCAATAAATCAGTTTTTTATAAACATCAACCCATTCCTTATAATTTAAATTATCATTGAGGGTCATTCCCAGGTTCCTGAAATCCTGCTGGTAGGCCATGGTTGTTTTTTCGGTAACCAGGCGCTTATTTTCGGTGAACTTTTTTATAGTTAGCTGTATTTGTTTTGGATTGACCGGTTTTATCAGGTAATCATCAATTTTTGCCCCTATGGCATCCTCCATCAAATATTCCTCTTCGTTCTTCGTGATCAAAACAATAGGCACATCATTATTGATGTTTTTTATTTGCGACAGGGTTTCGAGCCCCGTTAAGCCCGGCATATTTTCATCTAAAAATACCAGGTCGAAATGGCCGCCTTTAAAAGCATCCACGGCATCGTTGCCATTGGTTACCGTGATAACTTTGTAGCCTTTTTCGGTTAAAAAAAGTATATGTGGTTTTAAAAGGTCAATTTCATCATCAGCCCACAATATGGTTGTATCTTGCATGTTATATAGTTTAAATAGTGGTTAGAGATTAGAGGTTGGAGATTAGAAAGAAAGTGCTGAGTTTAATTTTACTCAACCAACCACTAATCTCCAGCCTCTAATCTCTAACATAAACCCCAAAGCACGGGTTTTGTTACATTTTATTAAGGGGATTAACATAAATTAACAAATATACGATGTGTTGTAATCTTTATTTGACATTTTTGCACAATTATAACGACTTTGAACAAAAAGAAAATAATCAACGACCCTGTTTACGGCTTTATCAGCGTTCCTACCGAGCTGGTATTCGACCTTATTGAACATCCTTATTTTCAGCGCTTACGATATATTAAACAATTAGGCATGACCCACCTGGTTTACCCGGGCGCCTTACATACCCGCTTTCATCACGCTCTGGGCGCTATGTACCTCATGGGCATGGCCATTGAAACGCTGCGAAATAAAGGCCACGAGATCAGTCATGACGAGGAAGAAGCGGTTATCATTGCTATATTATTGCATGATGTTGGTCACGGCCCTTTTTCACATGCATTGGAAGAGATCATCGTGGAAGGCATATCCCACGAAGATATATCGTCCATGCTGATGAGCAGACTGAATAACGAGTTCAATGGCAGGTTAACCATGGCTATCAGCATTTTTAATGCCACTTATCACCGGGAGTTCCTGCATCAGCTGGTATCGAGCCAGCTGGATATGGACAGGATGGACTACCTGAACCGTGACAGCTTCTTTACCGGAGTCTCTGAAGGGGTAATCAGTTCCGACCGTATCATTAAAATGCTCAATGTAAAAGATGATCAGATTGTGGTTGAGGTAAAGGGCATATATTCTGTTGAGAAGTTTCTGATTGCCCGCCGGCTGATGTACTGGCAGGTTTACCTCCATAAAACAGTAATTGCAGCCGAACAACTGCTGGCAAAAATACTTAAACGCAGCCGCGAACTTGCCTTGCAGGGGGAACCGGTTTTTACGACTCCGGCATTGAGCCATTTCCTGAAAAAACCCGTCAGCCGTGATGCTTTCATGAATGAAGGCCACCACCTGGAAACGTTTGCCACGCTTGATGACACGGACATTATGGCCGCAGTAAAAGTTTGGGCCAGTCATAGTGATTTTGTTTTATCAAAGTTATGCAACGACCTGGTTCACCGTGTACTTTATAAAGTTGACATCACCAATGAAGCGCCCGACAAACAGTTTATTGCTGATTTAACAAGGCTTGCTATCGAAAAATATGGCATTACGGAGCACGAAGCCTCTTATTTTGTTTTTGATGATATAATTCGCAATAATGCCTATAAACCCGGCGACGGAAATATCCGGATATTGATGAAAGACGGCACAATAAAAGATATTACGGCCGCCAGCGACAATTCAAATCTGGAAGCATTGGCAAAAACTGTAAAAAAGTACATTCTTTGTTATAAAAAAGAGTTATTGGTGAGTGGTTGATTAAGTTGAATAAGTTGGTAACAGGTAGTTGGTTTGGCCGATAAACTTAATCAACCACTCACTTAATCAACCTAATGAACTAATTTGGTCACTTAAATATTTAAAATTAAATTTGCCGGATGCAATTTACCGCACAAGAATTAGGTTTGCTGCTTAATGGAACAGTTGAAGGTGACCCCTTAGCGGCGGTAAATCAACTGGCTAAGATTGAAGAAGCCAAAAATGGCGCGCTTTCATTCCTGGCGAATCCCAAATACGAGCAATACCTTTATACTACTGATGCTTCGGTAGTCATCATTAATAATGACCAGGCGCTTACCGCGCCGTCAAAAGCTACCCTGATCAGGGTGGATAATGCTTACAGCGCTTTTTCACTATTGCTCGAAAAATACAATACGTTAAAATTGAATAAAACAGGTATTGAACAGCCCAGTTTTATTCACCCTTCGGCGCAAACAGGACAAAATGTATATGTGGGGGCATTCGCCTATATCGGGCCTAATGTTAAATTAGGTAATAATACCAAAATATATCCGCATTGCTATATTGCTGATGATGTAATAATCGGGGATAATGTTACGTTGTTTCCCGGAGTAAAAGTGTATTTCGATTGTGTGATAGGCAATAACGTTATTATCCATTCGGGCACCATCATTGGGGGCGATGGCTTTGGTTTTGCCCCCACAGCTAATGGCGCCTATACTAAAATCAGCCAGATCGGTAATGTTGTTATTGAAGATGACGTGGAAATTGGCGCCAATACCACTGTTGACAGGGCGACCTTAGGTTCAACTGTTATACGTAAAGGTGTTAAGTTAGATAACCTTATCCAGGTAGCCCATAATGTTGAGATTGGCGCAAACACGGTGGTAGCGGCCCAAACCGGTATTTCCGGAAGCGCAAAAATTGGTGAAAATTGTATCATCGGCGGGCAGGCCGGCATTGTAGGGCATATCAGTATTGCCAAAGGCTCGCAAATACAGGCCAAATCGGGCATAAGCCGCTCTATAGTAGCAGAAGGAAAAAAATGGGCAGGCGCACCGGCGGTAGGCTATTCGGATAATATGCGTTCACAGGTTGTAATAAACCGCCTGCCTGAACTGGAAAAAAGAATTAACGAACTTGAAAAAATAATTACGGAATTGAGAAAGGTTCATTAGTTCACCTGTTCATTGGTTCATTGGTCTTATCGTGCGGCTATTGATGAACTATGCCCCAATGAACCAATGAACTAATGAACCAATGAACATTGTTAAAAGATGAATGTAAAACAAAAAACAATTAAGGCGCCGGTTACAGTTTCGGGCACCGGCTTGCATACCGGTGAAAAAGTTACCATGACTTTTAATCCGGCTCCCGATAACCATGGGTATAAGTTCAGGCGGATTGACATCGAGGGTTCGCCGGTAATTGACGCCGATGTTGATAATGTTACCGATACTTCGCGGGGCACTACTATTTCACAAAATGGCGCCAGTGTAAGCACAATAGAGCATGTGCTTGCCGCACTGGTTGGTTTGGAGCTGGATAATATTTTAATTGACCTTGACGGGCCTGAAACGCCAATAATGGATGGTAGTTCTATCCAGTTTGTTGATGCTATTAAAGAGGTTGGCTTTGTTGAACAGGATGCTGACCGTGAATACTACCACATCCCTTATAATATTCATTACTCGGAGCCTGACCGTAAAGTAGAAATGGTGGCCATGCCGCTTGATGACTACCGTTTTACCTGCATGGTTGATTACAACTCACAGGTTTTGGGCAGCCAGCACGCAAGTATTTCAACCATATCAGAGTTTAATAAAGAAATAGCCTCATGCCGCACTTTTTGCTTTTTGCATGAACTTGAAATGCTGTTAAAACACGACCTGATAAAAGGCGGGGATTTGAATAATGCTATAGTTGTGGTGGATAAAGATGTTGATGATGAAGAATTAGCTCACCTGGCAAAAATATTTAACCGCAAGGATATAAAAGTAGCGCCCCAGGGCATATTAAATAATATTGAACTTCGCCACCAAAACGAACCTGCCCGGCATAAACTGCTGGATATGATAGGCGACCTTGCTTTGGTGGGCGTTCCTTTAAGAGGGCATATCATGGCGGCAAGGCCGGGTCACGCGGCTAATGTTGCTTTCGCGAAAAAAATAAAAAATCTGATAAAAAAGGAAAGGAGCCGTAAGCACATGAAAGTTTACGACCCGAATGCCAAACCGGTTTATGATACCGTTCAGATTATGAACATACTGCCGCACCGGCAGCCGTTTTTAATGATTGATAAAATACTTGAACTTACAAAAAGTCATGTGGTCGGGCTTAAAAACGTAACCATGAACGAGGATCTCTTTATGGGTCATTTTCCGGGCACGCCTTTGTTCCCGGGGGTTTTACAAATTGAAGCAATGGCGCAAACCGGCGGCATACTGGTATTGAACACGGTACCCGATCCTGAAAATTATATTACCCTGTTCCTTAAAATCGAAAATGCCCGGTTTAAAGCGCCGGTTGTGCCCGGCGATACCCTGATCTTCCATTGCAGCCTGCTTGCACCTATCCGCAGGGGCATTGCCCAGATGAAAGGTATTGGTATGGTTGGTGAACGAATTGTTGTTGAAGCTGAACTGATGGCACAGATTGTAAAAAAACAAAAAACTGACGAAGCATGATCCAACCCTTAGCATACATACACCCGCAGGCTAAAATAGCCGATAACGTGGTAATTGAACCCTTTGTTACCATTCACAAAGATGTGGAAGTGGGCGAAGGTACCTGGATAGGATCAAACAGCACCATTATGGACGGCGCCCGTATCGGGAAAAATTGCCGTATTTTTCCGGGAGCTGTAATTTCGGCCCCGCCGCAGGATTTGAAATACAGGGGCGAACAAAGCACCGTTACCGTTGGCGACAATACCATCATCCGCGAATGTGTTACCCTTAACCGCGGCACAGCCCTTGACAAAAACACCACTACCATAGGCAGTAATTGCCTGCTGATGGCTTATGTCCATGTCGCTCATGATTGTGTTATCGGCGACAATGTGATTATCGCAAACTCAGTACAGCTTGCAGGGCACATCAATGTTTACGATTATGCGTTTATCGGCGGCACATCAGCTGTACACCAGTTTGTTGAGATCGGTGCACATTGTATGATTTCGGGTGGCTCACTGGTGCGCAAAGATGTCCCTCCGTTTACAAAAGCGGGGCGGGAACCTTTATCTTATATTGGTATAAACTCTGTTGGTTTGCGGCGCAGGGGCTTTACAGCGGCAACCATCAACGAGATACAGGAAATTTACAGGATCATTTTCCTTAAAAAATATAACGTTACCAAAGCCCTTGATATCATCGAAGCCGAATTTAACCCAACTATTGAAAGGGACGAGATCATCAATTTTGTGCAGAACTCGCAAAGGGGTATAATGAAAGGGTTTGGGAATAGTTAGGCTTGTTCATAGTTGATGGTTCATGGTAGCTTCAGTAATTTAAAGCTCTTTTAAACGGTGACCTATCAACTAAACGCCCCATCTCTTTTCGGCTATGAACTATGAACCATCAACCATGAACTACAAAATCTCTCTCGAAAACATTGGCCGGCGTTTTAATCGTGACTGGATTTTCCGCGGGATAGACTATACTTTTCAAAGCGGTAAAATTTACGCTATCCTCGGGCCGAACGGATCGGGAAAATCTACACTATTACAGGTTTTAAACGGCAGCCTGTCGCCTTCAACAGGTAAAATTGATTACTTTTTTGAAGATAAACCGGTTGAAATTGATGCGGTTTATAAACACCTCAGTCTTGCAGCACCGTATCTTGAATTGATAGAGGAATTTACTTTGAGTGAAATGGTCGATTTTCATTTTAAATTCAAAACTTTTAAAAGCGGGACCGATAAAGAAGGACTGATTGATCTGCTGGCTATGCCGGGCAGCAAAAACAAGCTTATAAAATACTTTTCCTCGGGAATGAAACAAAGGCTTAAGCTTTCCCTGGCCTTTTGTTCGGATACGCCAATGCTGATGCTTGATGAACCCACCTCTAATTTAGACAGCCAGGGCGTGGACTGGTACCTGAGCATGGTGCAGCAATTCGCCCAAAACCGTCTTACCATCATCTGCTCCAACCAGGAACATGAATATAGTTTTTGTGACGAGCAATTAAATATTTCGGAATTTAAGGTTAAGGCTTTGATTTAAATTATTCGGATTATCACTAAAGAAAAGAGATTATGGAAAGTAATATGCCGCCGGTTCATCCTGGTGCAATTCTAAGGGAAGATATTTTAAAAGAAATGAAGCTGTCAATAACCAAAACAGCTGAAAATCTCCATGTAAGCCGGAAACAACTATCTGAAGTTGTTAATGAGGTTGCCGCGATTTCGGCCGAAATGGCCGTACGCCTTGAAGATGCATTCGGGGTTAGTGCAGAGTTTTGGCTGGATATGCAGAAAACATACGATATATGGAAAGTAAAGCATAGCGGGCGGGTACATAGTATCACAAGAGTTCTGCCTGAGCATATCAGCCATGCTTTCTGATGCTGAATAAATCTTTATTAGCATCAGCTCAAAAACCTTTTACCTTTCGCCTTTAACTTTTCACCGGCAAATACGCTTCCCTCAACTTTATCAGGCGGATAAAGTGCAGAAATTTCATAACAGGGTAAACCGGGTCAAACTCAAACCATTTTACGGCAAAGTTGGCGCTGTTAGGATGTTTATGGTGGTTATTTTGGAATAACTCGCCGAGCATAAAAAAATCAAAGGGGGTTGTGTTTTTTGATTTATCGCCATTATCAAAGTTGGCATAGCCATATTTATGGCCGCACCAGTTAACGATAGCGCCATGGATAGGCCCCATCATAAAATGAATAGGCAGCAGTAAAAACAGCCACCAATGGGTAGCAAAAAGCACATAAAATGCTACATAAAAGCAGCCAAACAGCAACCTGGAGGCATAAGTTGATCCCCAGTAGTCAAGCAAACGCCATTCGGGGTAATTGCCTTTAAACTGGGCTTCAGGTTCTTTCAGTCGTTTTTCATACAGTTTATAACTTATGGCGGTTCGCCACATCATTTGAAACACATCCCTGAAAAAATATGGGGAATGCGGGTCTTTCGCAGTATCGCTGTAGGCGTGGTGCTCCCTGTGCATAATGGCATAAGCGCGCGGGTTTAAAAATGAGGATCCCTGGCAAATGAATGTCAGCAGGTGGAACATACGTTCTGTAAATTTATTGGTGCTGTACATTTTATGAGAAGCGTAACGGTGCAGATAAAATGTTTGGAAGAATAAAGAAAGGAACCAATGGGCAAGAAAGAATATTAAAATGATCACGGAAATATGCTATGAAAAATAATGGGAACTGTTTATAATTTGGTCAAAGATACAATTAAAATAATTTACCAGGTATAAAACCAACGAAGATGACACGTCACAAGCAATCGGCTGTTTGTTTCAAATCAAAAGCTTTTGCCAATAATCCATAAGATTGCAGCCTGTCCCCAAAATCTTCGGTAATGGTAACGGCTATTATTTCGTCCACATCATAAGCCTTTGCAAGTTGGGTCAGTTTTATTTTGATTTGGGCGGGATTAATTCTTGATATTATAATCAACTATAGTTTCGGTCTCGTTCAAATTGCCATAGATATAGGCGTCTTTCTCTATCAGCCCAACGCCTTGCGCCAGGTAAAAATCATAGTAAGCAATATTATGAAACCCGGTCGAATCGTTCTTCATCTGAAAATTGACCGAGGTATGGATAACATTTGTGAACGTTTTACCGCCAACTACTTTGGTGATATTTCGTTCTAAAATGGTATTTATCGTTCGCACCGGGGTGCTTTGGAACACTGATTCGGCGTATGTTCCACAAACCGGGCTGGTGGTCCAGGTGTAGCCCGTTTTAGCGGTGTCGGTAAGCATCTGTAAAAAAGTTAAGCCGTATGGTGCGGAATTTGTAACTAAACCAAACACATGGCTGTTATTATAAAAATAGGCAATGCCGGCGCCGTAATGTCGTGAAAATACGGTGGCATCATAACATTTAAGGCTGTTTAAGTCGCTCGTTCCACCATTTATGGTAAAACTTATTGTATCATTAGTTACACCGTAGATGGGCGCCATATCTGTCTTCTCTCCGTATATCGAGTCGCGGTACTTCCAGGTAGAACCTAATGTTTCCGGAAAATAACTGTTAGCAGGTGCGGGCGGACCCGGGGCATAAGCGTTATCTTTACACCCCATATCTGCAATTGCCATTAAAGCCAAAACTATAAGTAAGTATTTTTTCATTTGTTGTCAAATTAGTTACGGTTTGATGTTTAATTACCGGAGAAAACCGATCCCTTTTCGCGGTCTGCCTGATAATCAAAACCAAATCAGTTATTCAATTATGCGGAATTAAAATTTGCAGGAAGAAATAATAATTTACCGGCTTGCTTCTACCGGGCTGTCTTACTAAACCCTAAAGCAGGCGTTAATACGCAGAAAAGCTGCAAAAAGTTATAAGCGGGTTATCAGTTATCTTAGTTAAAGCCCGGGTTAAATATCAATGAGAATATAATGATGCTGGCAACCTAATCGATAAAATGATACAGAAAAATAACCTCACCCGTGTAAGCCGGTTTTTTTTGTCCGTCAATTTCCATCTCAACCCCTATGGTGGCTTTGGTGATGCCTCTTAAATTAACTATGGCAACAAGTTTGGCCCTAAGCCTTACCTGGCTGTCAACAACTACGGCCTGCGCAAACCTTATGTTTTCTATGCCGTAATTGATCTGCATTTTCAGGTTTTGTACATCGGCTATCTGATGCCAGAAATAAGGCAGCATGGATACTGTTAAATAACCATGCGCTATAGTCGCTTTAAACGGGCTTTCATTTTTAGCCCTTTCCGGATCGGTGTGTATCCACTGATGATCAATGGTCGCTTCTGCAAACTGATCGATCTGCTGCTGGGTAATAGTGTGCCAGCCCGATACGCCTAATTCTTTACCTAAATACGATTCGAACCCGGGGTAGTTTTTAATAGTTATCATAGTCCAGATAAATTTTTCAGGTTAAACTATACAAACGGAGCGTAAAAGTAACAAACTGTATGAAATTACAAAATCTTTATCCAGGGGCTATTAAGTTTGCTGCAAAAGCGGCACGATAAAACACGGGGCATTTTATGGAATATTAATTTTGATGTCTCATTAAAGAAGTGCATTTATCTCCTGCTGCAGCTTTTTTGGCAGGCCCTTAAATACCTGGTCGTAGGAATGGTCTATCATTTCAAGCAACTGCTTTTTAGTTAAAGCCCCATCCATGTAAACCGTGTTCCATAGCTTTTTGTTCATGTGGTAACCAGGCTGCACTTCTGTAAATCTCTCGCGCAGCTCAATGGCCAGTTCAGGGTCGCATTTTACATTAAAGCGGTTGCCGGGTGTGATACTTATCAGCAAAAATATTTTTTCGCCAACTTTAAAAACAAGGGTATCCTCACCAAAGGGCAGCCCCTCGGCTACGCCTGGCTTTTGCAGGCAATATTCGCGAAGTTCTTCTATATTCAAATCTGTTATCTAAATTCCCTTATCAGTTTATTGTACGAAGTTACGTTGCCAAAATAATATTTAAACATTATTGTAATTTGCCTGTACTGGTCAAGAGAATTGTTTTTAAACTTTGATGGAGGGTCGTTGTACCCGTCAAGGCCCTCGCCAAATGCTATGGTGTGGATATAACCAATGTCAATAGCCATACTTGGTTCATTATAACTATCATAGATTCTAAACTCATAACCAAACCTTAAAGGGATCATCAGATCGACACTGTTGTCAACACCCGGAAATTTCCAATAGTCCTTCTGCGGGTACGGCGGGGCATTAATACTGTAGCGTTGCACCGTATTGGTATTGGATATAAATCCAAAACCGGTACCTGCATAAAAATCTTTTACAATTTGTAAAAGCCAGTTGTCCGAGTAATCAATTCCACCGCCAAGCTGATAATCAGCATGCAATATTATCGCCTTGTAATTATTAACATATTTACGGCCATAAGGATCAAGTTTTGGAGCAAGCCCCCCGCCCGGCCCAAGCCCCCCGCCTGATAAAGACCCTACCTGAATTTCGGCCTCAACCGGCAAATAAGGGTTATAATTGTAAATAAAATTAAAGTTAAATGACTGGTGGTTATACTGCGTAGTAATATTGGTATAACCACGTTCATAACTGGTGCCGGCTCCTATACCAAATTCCTGATAGTTATAACCGCTTTGCGCTTTTGCGGTGATTACCGCAAGGGTTACAATAAAAAATAAAATATATTTCTTCAATGCCAAATATTAATCAATATTTACAACTTTAGGAGTTCTTTCAAAAATAGGAAATTTACCGATATAATACCTATATGATTTTTAATTCACAACCCGGTTTTACAGTTACTGAACGTTTTTTAAACTATGTAACTATTGATACCCAGTCTGATCCCGCATCAGGCGCCGTTCCTTCAACCGAAAAACAAAAGGACCTGGGTAATATTTTGGTGAGCGAATTGCAAGCCATGGGCATTGCCGACGCCGATATTGACGAATACGGCTACGTTTATGCAACAATTCCGGCAAATTCAGTGAAAGAAAATATTCCTGTCATTTGCTTTTGCTCACATATAGATACCGCTCCGGATTGCAGCGGCGCCGGTGTTATACCCATTCTTCATAAAAACTACCGGGGCGATGATATCGTTTTACCCGCAGACCCTTCGCAAATAATCAAATTAAAAGAACACCCTGATTTGAAAAATCAAATTGGGAACGACATTATTACAGCAAGCGGCACAACTTTATTAGGTGCTGATAATAAAGCGGGCGTTGCCGAAATTATGGATGCCTGCTACCAGCTGATCAACCGGCCTGCAATAAAACACGGGAAAATCAGGATACTATTTACCCCTGATGAAGAAATTGGGCGGGGGGTTGACAATGTGGATATTCAAAAGCTTGGCGCTTATGCCGGTTATACCATGGATGGCGAGCGCGCCGGGAATATGGAAAATGAAACTTTTTCGGCCGATGGCGCAAAGCTGATCATTAAAGGAGTGAGTGCGCACCCCGGCTTTGCAAAGGGTAGGATGGAAAGCGCAATAAAGATTGCCGGACAAATTGTTGCAGCGCTACCAACTGATTTATCCCCCGAAGGCACTGAAGGGAAAGAAGGTTTTGTACACCCTGTTGCTATTGAAGGTCATGTGGAAACGGCGGGTATTGACTTTATTATCCGCGATTTTGATGAAGATAAATTGACAGACCACGCAAATACCATCCGTAAAACAGCGGTGGTGGTATTAAAGAAGTTCCCTGGTTCGTCCTTTCATTTACAGGTAAAACCCCAGTACCGCAATATGAAACAAATATTGGATAAACATCCGCATATTGTTGAGTACGCTATGGAGGCTATGAAACGTGCTGGTTTAAATGCAAAACTTTGCAGCATAAGGGGCGGCACTGATGGTTCCAGGCTATCGTTTATGGGTTTGCCTTGTCCCAATATTTTTGCAGGCGAACACGCCTTTCACAGTAAACAGGAATGGGTATCGGTACAGGATATGCAAAAAGCTGTTGAAACCATTTTACATCTATGTATGATTTGGGAAGAAAAGGGCGAATGATTACATTGGCATGATGCTTAAAAACGTACCTTTGCAAAATTATTTTCTTGAATAAGGCGCTTAATTCAATTGCTTTCATCTTCAATGATTATAAATACTTGATTTTGACGACATGAAAAAAATTGGTGATTACAGGAAGCTTTTAGGTGTAAATGAAGCCGCTGAACTACAGGAACTGAAAACGATTTACAGGAGTTTGATGAAAACCTGGCACCCTGATAAATTTCAGGATAACCCGGAAAGTAAAACGGACGCCGAAGAAAAAAGCAAAGCCATTATTGAAGCCTATCATTTTTTGGTAAGCATTGCCCCCGAAACACGAAAACAATCCTTAACCGAATACGGAACTACCACCGCGAATGCAGGTATATCAGATTTCGAATACAAATCGCAAGTGCTTAAAGTGCATTTTACCGATGGCAACGTTTATGAATATTTTGGCGTGCCAAAAGCTGTTTACATAAAACTGATCAATGCCGATTCCCCGGGGAGGTTTGCCCGCAGGCATATTTTTAACGACTATGTATATCGCAGCATAAATAAACTCGCAGCGACGGCGTAAGTTTGGACACAGTGTTAAAGTTTACGCTGCTTAGTTCATCCTGTAGGGGGCAATCAGGTAAAACTCAGGGATCTGCACATTAAAAAGCGAGTTGTCCATCAGGCGCGCCATCTGGTATTCGCCTTTCATGCTGCCCATATCTGTTTTTAAATTACAGCCTGACACATACTCATGCGAGTTGCCCGGCTCAATCACCGGTTGCTGACCAACTACGCCTTCGCCTTCAACTTCCCGTTTCGCGCCGTTCGAGTCAAAAATATACCAATGCCTTCCTAAAAGCCGGATAGCGTTATTGCCCATATTTTCAATGTTTACCTTGTAAGCAAACATAAAATGGTCATTCGCCGGGTTCGAATATTCAGGCTGGTAAATCGTCTCCACCGAAACCTTTACGCCATCTGTAATAGTAGTAACCATGATCAACATTTCAATTATCCAATTATATATATTATCCAGTCAAAAATCAAGCCATTTCACAAATATAATTTTATGCCTTTGCCAGGCCTGGATTCTCAGACCCAATTCGTACGTTTTCCTGACTTTCGACTATAGACTTACGATTTCCGGCTCAACACCGGCGTACCTGGGGTTTTGTTCAACATCGTTCAAAATGCAAAGTACTTCATCCAAATTACCTGCTGTGACCAACTTCATACGGTACTCTTTAAAGTTCTCAATGCCTTTAAAATAGTTGGAATAATGCCTTCTCATCTCAAATATCCCGGTTTTTGGGCCTTTCCACTCAATCGACTTTTGCAAATGGGTAGTACAGGCTTCAATCCTCTCGGCGATGGTTGGTTTGTCCGCGTATTCGCCGGTTTTAAAGAAGTGTTTAATTTCCCTGAATATCCAGGGGTAACCAATTGCCGCCCTGCCTATCATCATCCCGTCAACGCCAAATTCCATACGCCAGGCTGCGGCTTTTTGTGGAGAATCAATATCACCATTCCCAAAAATGGGGATTTGAATCCTCGGATTTTTTTTTATTTCGCGGATCAGCGCCCAATCTGCAACGCCTTTATACATTTGTGAACGTGTGCGTCCGTGTATAGTGAGGGCCTTTATCCCAACATCCTGTAAACGTTCCGCAACTTCATATACATTTTTGGTATTATCATCCCAGCCCAGCCTTGTTTTTACTGTAACCGGCAAGTGAGTGGCTTCCACCACTGCCTTAGTCATGGCAACCATCTTATCAATATCCTGCAATAAACTTGCGCCGGCACCGCGGCAGGCCACCTGTTTCACAGGGCAGCCATAATTTATATCCATCAGGTCGGGATTGGCCAGCGTAGCAATTTCGGTTGCTTCCCGCATGTGGTCAATGTCGCTGCCAAATATTTGGATGCCAATAGGGCGCTCATATTCAAAAATATCCAGTTTCTGGCGGCTTTTAGCAGCATCCCTGATCAATCCTTCTGAGGAAATAAACTCGGTGTACATCAGGTCGGCGCCGTTTTGCTTGCATACATAACGGAAAGGCGGATCGCTGACATCCTCCATCGGCGCAAGCAACAGCGGGAATTCCCCTAAATCAATATTTCCTATTTGTACCGACATGCCTTATCTTCGCTGCAAAAATACGAATTTTTAAGGATATGACAGAAAAGCCTTATAACCAGGTGCATCCGGCAGCACAATTTTTCATCTTCATAGGTATCTTTTTAATGATACTTTTTGCAGGAAACCTGATTGGGTTGGGAATAGTAAGGGCTGTTTATGGTTTAAACACGGTAATGGATATTGCTGCATTGAAAATGAATTCACCGCATTTGATAAATGCGCTATGGATAATACAAATTGCCGGCACAACCTTCCCCATATTTGCTGCGCCTGTTTTCTTCTCCTACGTTATAGTAAGAGACCCTGATGATTACATCAAACCATCGTTCCGTTTGCACTGGACCCTGTTTGCGTTGGTGTTCCTGGTCATGGTGTTTTCAAACCCGGTTATTGAAGTATTATCAAACATTAACCAAAAAATGCACCTTCCTTCTTTTTTAAGCGGCGTTCAAAAATGGATGGAAGATAGTGAAAAAAGCGCCCAAAAGATAACTGAAGTGATGCTGCAGATGAAAACCATCTGGGACATGATAATAGATGTGTTGCTAATTGGTTTACTGACGGCAATTGTTGAAGAGTTTATGTTCAGGGGGGTATTACAAACGATTTTTGTCCGGTGGACAAGAAACCACCATGTTGCTATTTGGATAACTGCTATTTTATTCAGCGCATTTCATATAGAGTTTTTTGGTTTTTTACCACGCTTAATGCTGGGCGTGCTGTTTGGGTATTTTGTGGCATGGAGCGGTAGTATATGGCCGGCAATATGGGCCCATTTCTTAAACAATGGTGCGGCGGTTGTTGCCACCTACCTTTTTCAGCATAAAATAATTAAGGCAAACCCCGATGACCAGCATTTATTTAATGCGGCAGGATATATTATTAGCCTGTTAATTATGCTATTTTTACTTTTTATTTACAGGCGAAAAGCTTACGAAAAAAGACAAATCACTGAATATTAATTTATGAAAACACGCGCCATTACAGGCTTCTTTTTTATTGTCGTGATGATCGGTTCGTTACTGTTCGGGCAATATGTATTCGGGGTATTTTTCTTAATGTTGAGTTTATTGTGCCTGAGAGAATTTTATGGCCTTATTAAACAAACAGGGATAAACCCAAATACGCAAACAGGCTTAATGAACGGGTTTGTTATTTATGCCATATTTGCCTTAGTGCTGATTGACCATAGCCTGGCCATGCATAAATTACTTTTTTTGCTGCCATTAACATTAAGCGCGGTATTTATACAGGAGCTATTTAAGAAAACCGAAGCCCCATTCATAAATATTGCCTGCACTTTTACCGGTATCATATATATTTGTCTGCCCTTTACTTTCTTCCATGCGCTGGCTTATGTAAAAGGGGATTTCAATTTTCACTATCCGCTGGCATTTTTATTGTTGCTTTGGGCCAATGATACCGGCGCTTATCTGGTTGGGATAAAGTTTGGCCGCACCAAACTTTTTGAGCGCCATTCGCCCAAAAAAACATGGGAAGGCTTTATAGGCGGTGTGCTGATAAGTGCAGGTGTTGCTTTAATTATCGGCCATTACTATACCGAATTAAAATGGGGCCAGTGGGTTATTGTAGCAGTGCTGATATCGTTCTTTGGTACTATCGGCGACCTGATTGAATCAATGTTCAAACGCAGTATTAATGTAAAAGACTCCGGCAGCATTTTACCCGGCCACGGCGGCCTGCTCGACAGGTTCGACGGGCTGTTGCTGGCAACACCTCTCGTTTATACTTACCTGTATTTGATTACAAATTAATAACTTTGTAAAAAGAAAAAAAATGACCATCCATAAAGAAGGATATACGTCCATAGCACTTTGCATCCTGTTCATATTTATTTTGAACGCAGTGATCCAGTTTTATTTTCCGCAGGCATTTGTTATTAAATGGATCATCTACATCCTCTCATTTGCCCTTTTTGTTACCATACTTCAGTTTTTCCGCAGTCCCTCAATTACTATTGGTACCGATGATAAAATGGTGCTTTGCCCGGCTGATGGCAAAGTGGTTGTGATTGAAGAAACCGTGGAAACTGAATATTTTAAAGATAAACGCATCCAGTTATCGGTATTTATGTCGCCCATCAATGTGCATATTAACCGCAACCCCATATCGGGCATAGTTAAATATTTTAAATACCATCCGGGTAAATACCTGGTTGCCTGGCACCCTAAATCGTCCACCGAAAATGAGCGGACCACAATTGTTACCGAAAACAAAGCAGGTATAGCCATCTTATTCAGGCAGATTGCAGGCGCAATGGCGCGCAGGATAGTTTGGTATGTGAAAGAAGGGGATGCGGTAACCCAGGGAGAGCAATTCGGCTTTATAAAATTCGGCTCAAGGGTTGATGTTTTTTTGCCGCTGGGATCTACCGTAAAAGTTGGATTAGGCGAAGTGGTAAAAGGCGGGCAAACCATCCTGGCTGAATTGCCAGCAATTGTTGCCCCCGCAAGGCCGGTGAAGACTTCGATAAAGAAAAAGGCCTGACACGATTTTTAGGATTTGAAAGATTTTCATGATTGATCCTGTTGGATTAAAGCTTAATCCTGAAAATCATTAAATATCCTTAAAATCGTGTTCAGGCAATACCCCACAAAAAAGCCTTCCCGGAAAATCTCCAGGAAGGCTTTAATATTTTATATTGCTCCGCCAACAGGCGGATTAGGGGGTTAAACCCTTTTTGATTTGATACGTGCGGCTTTGCCGGTAAGTTCGCGCAGGTAGTATAGTTTAGCGCGACGTACTTTACCGTGGCTGTTTACCTCGATTTTATCAATATTTGGCGAATTGATAGGGAAGATACGCTCAACACCGATACCATTTGAAACTTTACGAACGGTAAAGGTTTCGGTATTGCCGGCACTGTTGCGTTGGATAACAACACCCTGGTAAACCTGGATACGTTCTTTATTTCCTTCGCGAATTTTATAATGAACACTTACTGTATCACCCGCTTTGAATGACGGAAGTTCTCTTTTTTCTACTGATTGTTCTTCAACAAATTTTACTAAATCCATGATTTTTAGCTCTTAAAGCGATTTTTAGCCCGTAAAAATCGGATTGCAATTATAGGGATTATTTTTTACAAATAAAAGCCGATATGAAAATTATATTTTGTGATATGAGTTGTTGGTCAATGCAATTAAATTTCGGACAGAAGATCAAATTTACGAAGTTTTCAAAACTTCGTAAATTTTTGTCCGTGTAAAACAACCAACCACTCACCTAATCAACATAATCCAACCTACTCACTATTCTTCTTAACTTCCGTAAAATAGCCGATAACGGTGTATATTAACCCGATCAGCAGCAGGTTAAATACAAAGTTGATCATCGTATCGCTAACCGAATGTGAACGTCCGTCGATATCAATAAATATATATACCGCGTAGGCGGCCGCTATGGCCAGTATCAGCCAGCCTGGTAAGGTTACCGGTAAATAAAATATCCCTTTGCGTGTAAACCAGTTTAATTTCATAGCAATTAGTTTTTAATTGAAATATTTTCAGTCATTACATAAGCAATAAAAACCAGCAAAATGGCCAGGCTGAGCAGGATCAGCAAAATGTTCCACAGTTTTAATTTGATAGTAAAGTTAAACTCTTTTGCTCTGCTTCCGTTCGGATCAACTTGCTCAACCTTTACATGAGTTATTGCCAGGGCATTAATGATGATACAAATAACAGGCAGCACCACTAAAATTATGGGGCCTAAAAAAGCAATGCCGGGCGTTTTTTCCAGGCTTTCCATCAGCTTAAACATGGCAGCAAACCAGCCCAGGTTGAGGTGAAAAAAGTAATACATAAATACACAAAATAAAAAGTAACAGGGCACAACAATAAGCCATAGCCCCAGCGCTGCCGAACGTTCGGCATTCATAATGGCCATTTTTACCATTTTGGGATGCTCTGTCGGGTTGATATCCGGTACTTCTAAATTTTCCATCTGCTTTAAAAAATCGTCTTTATCTTTCATGTTAATTACCCATATAATGCAAACCGGGCTTTTGGTTGCAGTGTTAAAGCATATTTCTTAATTTCTCCAGGCCCCGCGATAGCAGCGATTTTACGGTGCCTTCGTTTTTATCCAAAATCAAACTGATCTCGCTGTTTGTCTTCTGTTCAAAATAACGCAGGGCTATTACCTCCTGGTATTTAGTATCCAGTTTCAGCAGGTTTGTCCTTATCAAATTATAATCGTTATGGGCCTTCAGTTCCTGCTCAATAACTTCCCGTTCATCATCGGCATTGTTGTGCAACAGCTTTTCCATCTGCGGATTCTCTAATAATTGCTGTAAGGATTGCGGTTTATATTTGCTGCTGCGGTAATACTGGTTGAGCTCATTAGTAGCTATACGGTATAACCAGGCCGAAAGACTAACGCCCCGCCATTTAAAGCTGTGGATCTTCAGGAATGCTTTCAAAAAAGTTTCGGCGGCAATGTCTTTTGAAAGATCATAGTCGGCCGTGCGGCGCATAATGTAGCCAAAAACCGGTTTATACCAACAGTCGAACACCTCGCCGAAAGCGGCAGGGTCGGTGCGGCATTGTTCAATAAGCTTGGCTTCGTGGTCGGGGTTCATTCTCAGCAACTATAATGCGGATATTGCATTTTAGTTGCAAACGAATTTACGGTTTTTGTAAGGGAGAATAGTTCTATCCGAAAAATGGATGTCATGCTGAACTTAATCAACCACTCACCTAATCAACTCAATCAACTAATTACTCTAACAAATCCGGCCTTCTTTTCCTGGTTCGCTCTACAGCCTGCTCAAAGCGCCATTTTTCTACCTCGGGGGTATTGCCGCTTAAAAGGATATCGGGCACCTTATGGCCGTTCCAGTCAGCCGGACGGGTATAAACCGGGGCGTCAAGCAAGCCATCCTGGAAAGAATCAGACAAGGCCGAAGTTTCATCGGATAAAACACCCGGTATCAGCCGGACTATCGCATCTACCACGACAGCTGCCGGCAATTCACCGCCGGAGAGCACATAATCCCCAATGGAAATTTCACGGGTTACAAAAATATCCCGGATGCGCTGGTCGATACCTTTATAATGGCCGCATAATATAATAATATTGGTTTTGATAGAAAGCTGGTTAGCGATCTGCTGGTTAAAGGTTTCGCCATCCGGCGACATAAAGATCACCTCATCATATTCGCGCTCGCTTTTTAGCTTTTCAATGATGCGGGCAAATGGCTCAATGGTCATTACCATGCCGCTGCCGCCGCCATAAGGGTAATCATCAACACTTTTTTGTTTTTGTGTTGAATAATCGCGCAGGTTATGAACATGGATCTCAGCGATGCCTTTTTTCTGTGCACGCTGTAAAATAGAATGGGCAAATGGGCTATCCAGCAAGCCCGGCAAAACGGTAACGATATCGAAGCGCATGTTTTAGAATCAAGAGTCAAGAATAAGGAGCCAAGATAGGAAGAAAGAACGAAAAAGAGCCATGAATCAAGAATCAGGATTGAAGGAAAAGCACCCTGCATGCGTTTCTGTCTTGATTCCTGGCTCTTGACTCTTGATTCTCCTACAACGGCCTGTAAATTTCCCAGTGATGCCCAAAGGGATCGGCGATATGGCCGAGGCGCATACCATAATCCTGGTCGGCTACCGGGTATATTTCGGTTGCGCCTGCTACAATAGCTTGCTGTGCTACAGCGTCCGGGTCGTCAACCAACAACCCGAGTCTGATACTGATGCCGCCCAGGCTTAAGGGACTATAGTTTCCATGCTCCGGCGATTCATCAGCAATATAAAACGAGGCGCCGCCAATGGATAATTCGGCAACAACTTCCCCATCCGGTGAAGTTACCCGCATTAACTCAATGGCATTAAACGCTTTTTTATAAAAGTCGATAGCGGCAGCGCCGTTTTTTACCGATAGGGTAGGTTTGATCACTGCTTTAAAACTGTTTTCCATGTTAGTTGCCGTTATTGGTTGCAGGTTTTTCGTCGCGGATGTCTTTTTCAATCAGCCAATGGTGGCCGAAGGGATCGGTAAAGCCGCCCTGGCGATAGCCGTAGTCATAATCCTGAACTGGTGAGGTGATAATCGCACCGGAAGCTTCGGCATTAGCCATAATGGTGTGCACGTCATCTACCCATAAGCCGATGGAAACCGTCGAACCGCCCACGTTCTGCGGGCTGAGATTGTCGCGGCCTTCTTCATGCAGGTGAAATACCTGCCCGTCAACTTCAAGCTCCGAAACATGTATGGAGCCATCATCGTTACTAAAACGGCGCAACTCCTTAGCGCCGAATGTTTTTATATAAAAGCTGATATCTGTTACCCCGTGGCTGATGACTAACTGCGGGGAAAATCTCGGTTTGTGTTTCATATTGAATCTTATTTTTTATCTTGACTCCTGGTTCTTGTATCTTGATTCCTTCCTCTAATCATTTTCTTCCAGCATGAAAACCTTCTCCAGTGGCTTCCCAAATTCCCGCGCAATTTTTAATGCCAGCACAGTTGAAGGTACGTATTTATTGCTTTCGATGGTATTGATGGTTTGCCGGGAAACGCCTACCTTTTTTTTATGGTTGCACATAGAAGGACTACTGTAACTTAAATTTCCAATGACTATCCGTTATTTGGTTCAGCGTTTATTCGAAGGTTATTCTAATGCCGGAATAATCCTCTTTGGTATAAACAATAATTGTCATTGCGAGCGCAGCGTGGCAATCGCGAACATTGCATAACCGCTATGCATATTCGCCCTGTATAATTCGCGATTGCTTCGTTCGTGCCTCACTCGCAATGACAAAACTTTTTATTTACTTTAATAAATAACCAAATGGCGGATAGTCATTAGATTTCTCCTTTGCCGCGCTCCATTCAATTAATTCGGTATTGCCATCGGCGATATTTTTAAGTTCGTTTTTACCCAATTCTTCATGCCATTCGGGAGGTACCTGATTGGTTGGCAGTGAATTTTTTGCATTCAAAAATGTTTCTGATTTGTTTTTATCTTCCATGCATTCCGAAACTTATAGTAGTAAAACTTAATCAACTAAATATAACCTAATCAACTCAATCAACCAACAATCAATCCAGGTACACATCTAATAACCCCTCCGGCAAATCTACCGTAACGATCTCTTTAACCACATCTATTCCTTTGATGATCTCTTCGTTCAGTGGGAAAAGGATCTCCTTGTTTCTAAAATTTACTGCGGCTATTATTTGCCGGGGGTATTCGTGAACCGCAGTGATGATGCCTAAGACGCCTTCGTTTACATCAACGGCGGTAAAGCCTTCCAGGTCGAATAGGGTGAATTCCTGTTTCTTTCTTTTGGGTTTTAGTTTATTGGGGAGGTAAATATGTTTCTTTACCAGCAGCGAAGCTTTTTCAATGGTATCTACATCTTCCAAAATAAGATATGCAGCATTTTTCTGAAGATATTTGATGGAGCTTACAAAGTAAGGCACCAGTTTGCCGGTAATTTCAATAAAAATAGTGCTAAACTTCACCGCTTCCAGACCCTCGAAATCCACATAAATATGCAGTTCGCCCTTTAGGCCTTTGGGTTTTAAAATAGTTCCAATTCTGAAATAATCGTCTGTTAACATGCTGTACCTTTTAATTATCGTCAATTAATAACAATATGAGTGAAACGACGCTTGCATTCGAAACAAAAAATCTTGCAGCTAACCCTCTTTCCCGCTTGGTGGCTGTGGCGCAACCCTGGCAGTTATTTTCATGATTTCATTAAAAAAATCGGGCATAGTCAAAATCATTCGAGGTAGC
>DHXR01000056.1 GCA_002413785.1 Mucilaginibacter sp. UBA5151 | reverse complement strand
TCAAACTTTAACGAACTATTGAGTAACTTAAGTAATTTATTTTGGTTTTTAAACAATGGCGTAACAATCGTTTGTGATAAAGTAGATCCAATAACGGATCCAGATGACGCCAAGGTCAAAATTGAAAATATGCAGATTGTAAATGGTTGTCAAACCGCCACAAGTTTGGCAAATGCTCTAAAAGATGGGCATCTTCAAAGCGACACTAAAATACTGTTAAGAATTTATGAAACTCAAGACTTAGACTTGGTAGATAAGATTGTTTTAACTACTAATAATCAAAACAAAATTACTGGTCGAAACCTTAGGGCTAACGATAAAACTCAACTGGATCTCGAAAAGGGGTTTTTACTTTATGAGTTTTACTTGGAAAGAAAGAGTCGCCAGTATGAAAGTTCTATTATCACAAAAGACAAAATTTTCCCCAATGAAGATGTCGCCGTGGCTTACTTGGGGATTGTTCTAAGAAAAGCTGCAGATGCAAGAAGTCGAAAATATAAAGTTTGGGATGAATTTTATTCAAAGATATTTTCAGGAACTGATACTGTTGAGCCATATTTATTATCGGTTTTAATATACCGAAGAACTAGTGAATACTTACAAGCAAACCTTTCAAATTCCACTGACGAGACTATTAGATTTCTGGCCCGCAACGCGTCTTTTCATATTTCACGAATCAGCGCGTTTTTGTGGAAAAATGGCGACAACTGGTCTAATATTGGGAATCTAAAGACGCATATTTTAGACTATAAAAGAGCTCCCAGTGTTTTAGATAATTATATCGTGTCAGCGATTACTATTTTAAGGTCAATTATTAGTGGCACTCCCAAATTTCAACCAGATTTAAATAATACTTTGAAGTCTGCTGAATTAGATACCGAAATAAACAAAGTATTGAATACACAATATAAAACTTGAATACCTGTATCCTCTTAATAGTGTTCTATTTTAGTGTTATTTGAAACTATGCGTGTTGATCCAACGTGCTTGTCAAGCTTATTCGCTAGCGAATCCGGGCCGGGCCAAGCGTTGGGACTACTTCTGGCATTAAAATCCAGCGTAAGGGGGCGTCGCGGATACTGGCCCGTGGCTAATGCCTGTGCAGTATAAGCAAAGTACCCGATCCCAGCTTCTACCAGCGGGGGGATACGCCCAACCTCGCCAAAAGAGCAGGCAAGTCCATTGAAAAATACATACTTGTTTAGAAAAAAGGCTATTGTTTTTGTAAACCCGGCAAATTGGTAACTAATTGATTATTAAGTAAATATATCATTAAAATCTTAATTTGTGTAAACCTTATGTAAACCCTTTTTCATTTGTTTCAAACAAGCAGAATTCAGGATTGTGAAGGCCGCACTTATTTTTACCCATAATTTAACCCACTGCGGCAGCACGAAATTCACTTTTTATTAACTACCCGCTCCTCAAGCCTTACCGTAACGGTATCGCCCGGTTCCTTGCTAATCATTTTACGGAGTTCTGCCTTTATGGGTAGTTTATGTGTGCCGTCACCCAATGCCATAAACGAACTCTGAAAAGGATAGCAATCCACCGTCCCACGGACTTTTACCAACCCCCTTGTTTTAAAAAACTCAACCGATTCCGGCCATATTACATAAGCCCAGCCACCTTTGCTGTCGCTCTTTAGGATAGTTGCAGTAAACTGTTTGTCGAGGGTGCTCATCTTATTGTTGTTTTCTAATTGCTGCTCACTCCATTCAAATACCCCGCCAAATTGGTTATATGCTGCGCCACTACGGCTATCTGCTCCTGTGCTTCGGCCCAGTTGCGTTGTTCAATGGCTTCGCGGATGCCGGGGAGGGTTTTTACGCCGTAACCGGTATAAAAGCCGGGGGCGTAAATGGTATGCCTGTACCACGGGCGGCGGGGCAGGCCGTCGCTTAATAATTGCTGCTCGGCGTGGAATAGTAATTGGTTTAGTTTGTCATGGCCGGCATTGGTTTGCGATGCTGTTGCCCAGGTAGTGGCTAAGCGGCCGGCGCATTTCTTCAGACTATCCAAGGCCGTTTTTAAGAGGCTGAAATCCAGTTTGGGCACTTCGGCTTTGGCTTCGGGACCTTTTTCATGTTTGGTCGGGTCGGTCGCCAGGGTAAAATCATTGGCTTTGATCAACTGATTTTCCATTGCGGTATTGTCGCGCATTTTGTCTGTTAGTTCGGTTAATTCGGTAACGTATTTACTGATGGTGGTATCCAGATTGCGGAAATCAAAAGGCAGCAGATCGGCATCCGCCATACGCAAAATAGCATGTCCGGCAGTTTTTGACAAGGCGACCCCATATTCAAAGGTCGGATCTTTAAAACGGCGGTAGTCATCAAAGGAATCATAAATAGAGTGGTATTCACCGCCGCCGTCTTCGCCGCCAAAGCCAAGGTCCAGCGTGGGTATTCCCAAATGCTGTAAAAACGACGAAAAATCCGACCCAGACCCTAATGGTTCGAGTGGTTCAACTTTCCGGGCCATTATTTCTTTTTTATCTTTAACAGATGAAGCAGTAACCAGTTCGCGGGCTCTTTTGCGGTCGAAAACACTCACATTAGTTTGCGGGTCGTTTACGTTTCTGGTGATCTCGTCCATAAAGTTCTCCAGCGCCTGCGAGCCGCCGCCGCCGTAAAAACCGCGGCCGTTACCGTCAGAATTGATATACACAACCGCCTTTTGCTGTAACTCTTTATCATGGTCCTCGGCAAACTCTGTCGAGCCGATCAGGCCGGGTTCTTCGCCATCCCATGAGCAATAAACAATGCTCCGTTTTGGCTTCCAGCCTGTTTTCAGCAGGTCCCCAAGCGCTTTAGCCTCATCCAGCATAGCCGATTGTCCGCTCAAAGGGTCGCCTGCGCCGTTTACCCAGGCGTCGTGGTGGTTGCCGCGCATTACCCATTCATCCGGGTATTCCGAACCTTTTATTTTAGCAATTACATCATAGGCAGGCACCATGTCCCAGTTAAATTCCAGTTTTAAATGCACGGTAGCAACGCCGGGGCCCACATGATAGGTAATGGGCAGGCCGCCCTGCCAATCGCGCGGGGCTACTATACCGTCGAGTGCTGCCAGTAAAGGTTGCGCATCATGATAGCTTATAGGCAATACTGGGATTTTCAATATTGTGGCCGCATCTTTCCTGTCCAAACGTTTGGCATCTTTGGTTGCGCCAACACCGGGCGTAAGCGGGTCGCCGGGATAAATCACCAGATCCATTACCGAACCGCGCTGCACGCCGTACTCGTTTTTATAGGCGCCTTTAGGATACACCTCGCCTGCGGTGTAGCCATCGTCCGCCGGATCGGAATAAATGATACAGCCAATAGCGCCATGTTCGTAAGCTACTTTAGGTTTTATGCCCCGCCATGAGCGGCCATATTTGGCAATGACAATTTTACCTTTAACATCAATACCCAATTTGGCAAGCGTTTCGTAATCATCCGGCAAACCGTAGTTTACAAATACCAGCTGACCGGTTACATCCCCATCGGCGCTCCAGGCATTGTAGGTCGGCAACTGGTTGGCCTGTCCCGAGGTAGCGTCTTCGGCCAGAGCCGGTTCTTTTAACAGGGCGGTATATGGTGTCGGTCCGGTAAGTTCCAGCACACGGGTTTTGGGTGTGGGATAAAGCACCGTATAGGTTTGAATATGGGCATCCAGGCCATAGCTTTTATACTTTTGTAAGATCTTCTCTGCCACCGCCTTGCTGCCGGGCGATCCTAAATTATGCGGAAATGCCGAAAGTTCTTTAAGCGTTTCACCAATATGCGGCGCGCTTAACGAGGCATCAAAGGATTGTTCGGTTTGGAGTTCTTTGGCTGCGGAGGCATCGGTAAAGCCGGTTATGGTTTTTTGCTGTGCCTGTACCGCGGCAGCAATGGCAATTAAGCCCAGGGTAAGTCTTTTTTTCATTACGGTGAAGTCAGTTAGGGGTGAAAATAGGGAATTTTTTTGATGTGCGGATGTGCAAATGTGCGGATGTGCAAATGAAAAAAAAACCGTTCAGTAACGCCATGTTATAACATCCGCACATTTGCACATCCACTCATCCGCACATCTATTACAATTCCTTCACAAAATCCCTGAACGCCTGACCCGGATCTTCCTGCTTCATAAAGTTTTCGCCTATTAAAAAACCATTAAACCCCGCCAGTTTAAGCTGTTTGATGGTTTCGGTATTGCTGATGGCGCTTTCGGATATTTTTAAAAATTCCGCAGGAATATGAGGGGCTAATTTATAAGATGTCTCCACTGAAACCGTAAAATCAGCGAGGTTGCGGTTGTTTACACCAATAGCGTCGAGGTTAGGGTTGATGCTGCGTTCAAGTTCTTTTAGGTTATGTACTTCTAACAACACATTTAACCCGAGGCTTTTAGCCAATGAAGCCAGTGTTTGGATCTCATCTGGTGTTAGAATTGCCGCGATCAATAAAATGATATCAGCACCCAATGATTTGGCCTCAATAACCTGGTACTCATCAATCATAAAATCTTTGCGCAAAATGGGGATGGTATTAGCTTGCCGGGCAGCTATAAGGTCGGCCTTTTTACCCATAAAAAAGTCCCGGTCGGTTAAAACCGACAATGCCGATGCCCCGGCTTCAGCGTATGCTGTAGTCACGTCTTTAACACTTACCTTGTCATTGATGATCCCCTTTGACGGCGATTTACGTTTAAATTCGGCAATGATGCCTGTGCGCTCAGGAGCAAGCAAAAATTCTTTGAATGAATAACAAGTCCTCTGAAAAAACTCTGATTCTTCCAGTTTAGTGTACGAGGCGCGGTCTTTTGCATACTGCACCTCCTTTTTTTTATTGATGACGATTTTATCTAAAATGTTCATTAGCCCCCCATCCTCCGCCTAATGGCGGAGGAGTTTTTGATTTGCAATTTTATTAATTTATACCTTCGTTTAACCCCGATACCCTAATAGCTCCCCCTTTAGGGGGTTGGGGGGCTTAACCAGTTCTGCATCATTTCTTTCCCAAATTCTGTCAATACCGATTCGGGATGAAATTGTACGCCCCTTACGTCGAAATGTTTATGCCTTAATGCCATTACCGAGTTATCTTCTTCGTCAATTGCGGTAATTTCTAAAGTATCAGGGATGGCTTTTTCATCAACCACCCAGGAGTGGTACCTGCCCACTTTAAAGCTTTCGGGCAGGTTGATGAAAAGTTTTTCCTCCCGGTTTGTCACTTTAATAGGGGTAGCAATTCCGTGCATCGGCTGTTTCAGGTTATACAATTTACCGCCGAAAACTTCGGCAATGGCCTGTTGCCCAAGGCAAACGCCAAATATGCTTTTTGCCGGCGAATATTTTTCAATTACCTCCAGCAACAAGCCTGCTTCGGATGGTATCCCCGGCCCGGGCGAAAGGATAATGCGGTCGAATGCATCCACATCCCCAATATTAAATTTGTCATTTCTCCATACCTCGCATTGCAGCCCGATCTCGTTAACCAGATGCACCAGGTTATAGGTAAAAGAATCGTAATTGTCGATTATTAAAATTTTATCGTTCATAAGCCCCCTCTAAACGGCGTAGCCCTCATGAACACCCATGAGAACAAACACCTGGTGAATAATCTCCTCCGCCAGCTGGCGGAGAGACTTTTTAAATTTTCTTTAATTATTAATTTTCTGCCTCTATAATATTGTCTGTTCATAACTTCCCGGTTAATTCCAACCCATCCGCTTTGGCCTCACCCAACCCTCTCCAAAAGAGAGGACTTTAAAAAGAGCGAAGTTCAAGTCCTCTCCTTTGGAGAGGATTTAGGTGAGGCTAATTTTGCAAACTGCAAACTGCTTACTGCAAACTTCTTCACAACTCCTCCGCCATTTCAATTGCTTTTCTTAAAGCCGCAATTTTATTATCAACTTCTTTTAATTCGCTTTCGGGTATCGAGCCGGCAACTATGCCTGCCCCGGCCTGGTAATGCAGGGTGTTGTTTTTGCTCAAAAACGAGCGGATCATAATGGCATGGTTAAAATCGCCGTTGAAACCCAGATAGCCGATGGCGCCGCTGTAAAAACTGCGTTTGGTTTTTTCATTTTCATCGATGATCTCCATGGCCCGGTATTTCGGCGCGCCGCTCAAGGTACCTGCGGGATAGGTGTCAGCTACTACTTTAAAGGATGATACCCCCGGCAGCAATTTCCCGCTTACATGCGATACCAGATGGATGAGGTGCGAGTAATACTGCACCTCTTTAAAGGCCTTTACTTCAACCTGCCCGCAATGGCGGCTCAGATCGTTGCGGGCAAGGTCAACCAGCATCACGTGTTCGGCCGATTCTTTGGGATCATTTTCGAGGTTGCGGGCTATTTCAGCATCCTTCTCATCGTCGCCGCTGCGCTTAAAGGTACCGGCGATGGGGAATATACTGGCAACCCGGTTTTTAACGGTGATCTGCGCCTCGGGCGATGAACCGAAGATCCTGAAACCGCCGTAATCGAAATAAAACAAATATGGAGAAGGATTGATGGAGCGCAAGGCCCTGTACACATTAAATTCATCACCCAGAAACTTTCTCGAAAAACCACGTGACGGCACAATCTGGAAAACATCGCCCCTGTAAATATGCTGTTTCATTTTTTCAACAACAGCTATAAATTCTTCGTTCGTTAAGTTCGACTTTTCGTCACCATTACTTTCAAACCGGTACTCAGGGAAGTTTTTGTTCCGGATCAGGTCGGCCAGGCGTTCAAGACCATGATTGCCGGTTTCTTGTTCAGTTTGGTTATGGAAAATATACAGTTCGTTTTTAAAATGGTCAATAGCGATGATATACCTGTAAATATGGTATTGCATCACCGGGATCTTCCGGGTAGTGTCTGCGCTTTCTTTCAGCCTGATGGTTTCAAAATGTTCAACCGCCTCGTGGGTAAAATAACCAAACAAACCGTTTGATATGATCTTTGAAGGATTAACTTCTGTATCGAAGTTCCCTAAAAACTCATTGATCCTGCTGATGAGATCAAACCCTCCGGCCGGGTAATTTTCTTCAGTGCCGCCGGGGTAAGTTATTTTTAATGCGCCATCATCAAGCACCAACCCGGCAATCGGTTCGCAGCAAACATAGCTCATGCTGTTTTCCCGGCTATGATAATCCGAACTCTCCAGCAACAGCGAGTTAGGAAAAACATCACGGAGGCGCAGGTATATGCTCACTGGGGTAGTGGTATCGGCGAGCAGTTTTTTATGGGTGGTTATAATTTTATATTTTTTCATATTTTCTTTAAATGCCTTGAAACAAAAAACCCAGCGAATGAGGTTCGCCGGGTTTCCTTTTTAGGTTTACAATTGATTAGTCGTTCAGATCAAAAATATTACCGGCTGCCAAATTTAATTGGTGCCACCAGCTGTTTGTATGATTGATTTCGATCATTGTGGTGACAAATTTATAAAGAAAATTGAATTACCAAATTTTTTCTGCATTTTTTTATCATTTAGAGCCCAAAACAGGTAAATGACCAGCCATTATTGCCCCGATTATCACTAAAAATGCGATAACATAGAATATTGCAATGGTTTTATGTTTGCCTTCAGATGTCTCTTCCTTTTTTGCTTTTATATGCCCAACGGTAATCAACGCTATCGCGATCAGCATCATTACCCAATGTTCAACGGTAAAATAGCGTGTGGCTTCGTGTTTCATGGTTCCACTGTTGAATACCACATTGGGGCTTAAAAAATAAAGCACCAGCCCTATTATCAGCTGGGTATGCGCCGATATCAGGGCAAATAAATTGATCTTGCGGTTTCCTTCGGTATATGGTTTTTTACCAAACCATCCCAGCAACGACTGAATAATTGCCAGTAATACCAATACAAATACTACATACCTGAAACCGGAATGCAACTCTTTAAAAATGTTGTATGCGCTCATAGCTGAAAAAGTTTTTTTCGAAGATACGATGAAATGGGGTAAAAGCTGAAATAAAAAAGGTGAGTGGTGAAAGGTGAGTGGTGAATAGAAGAAGACTTACGAAGTTTAAAAAACTTCATAAGTCTGTCCAGGTTTGTCAAAGCCTGTTATAACTTTTGACTTAGAACTCAAGACTTTAAACTTAATCAATACGTCTCGCTTAAAGCAGGGATAGCACGGTGCTCTGGAATATCATCCTTGGCTTTACTTTTAAAGAGCGATTTTACGACATGCCAAATACTGCTCACGGAATCTTCGCTGATAAAGTGGGAAGCTTTTTGGGAAAGGATACTTACTACCGCCTTCATAATAAAATTGGAGTGCCTGAAAATTGTTTTATTTAATATTAGCGGTAAAACAACCCTTGAAATTAATCCCACAATATCCTGGTCGAAAAAGCCAGAAACTTTTTCGCCATCAACGGTAGCTGATTTCGGGAATAAGGAGAATATGGTTGAGATCAATGCCGAAGGGGAACTAAAACGTTTACTCAGGGCAATGCTTTGCTCCTGTTCCAATCCCCGGAGCCTGTAGATCTCAAGCCGGAGGTCATCAATGTTTTTTATAGGTAAATCCATTGTCTTAACTTTTAAAAATCTTTTGGATGAAGGTATTGGCCAACGGTTTTTCTATGCGTTGTTTATTGGCTTTTACAAGCAGCGCCAGTATCAGATAAAGAACAGCAACAATGCCAAACCCGATCCAATAATCGCCTAATACCTTGCCGAGATAAAGGGCCAGGGTAAAACTTGCAAACAGGAATGCCAGTATCATACTGATAACAACCGCAACATCGGCAATTAAACCTGCCGCGACGGTTGAGCTGCTTTCAATGGCTTGTAATTTTGCCAGCTTTATGCGAGTCTCAACGTACTCTTTAAGCTGATCAATAATAGGCGGGGTTTCTTTTTTGGCTTCCATATTGTTTGGTCATTGGTCATTGTGTCATTAGTCATTGGTCATTGGGTCATCAATCAATATGTGAAAAATTCACCAATGACTAATGACCCAATGACTATTTATGCATGTTCCAGATCATCCTGGTAGTCCTGCTCAACACCGTTGATCTTTGATTTAATATTATCTACAACTTTATCTTTCAACCCCATCAGATTGTCAATTTCTGCCGCAGCGGTTTCTTTAATTGAATCGCCCAGGTTTTTTAATGACTCTGCCAATTTATCGCGTGTTTCATCGCCTTTATCCGGTGCAAATAAAATGCCCAATGCGGCGCCTGCTGCAAGCCCTACCAGCAGGGCAACAACTACTTTTGAATTATCTTTCATAGTATATAAATTTTATAAGTTGCAAATTGTTTTCAATATGATTAAATATTCTGCCAAATGTTACCAATCAGACTATTTGTCCATAATTTATTTCAATTATTTTGGAAATACTGACGGACTTACAGGGTTACAAAAATACGCATTTGTATGTTTATGTATCCGCTCCGTTTCTTATTCTTTCAAGCCTGTCGGCAGCCATTCTGTTGGTTTCATAAATCTCCAGCAGTAATAAAAAGTAAGATAGCAATAATGGTCCAAAAACCAGACCAAGAATTCCAAAAAGTGGCAAACCGATAAAAACACCTATAATTGAAATAAGCGGATGCGTATTTGCTATTCGTTTGTTGATGATCATCCTTAAGAAATTATCAACATTGCCGATGAACAACAATCCATAAATTAACATCAAAATGCCTTTTATAGGATGCCCCCCGGCAAATAAGAAAATACTGCCGGGTATGCTAAGCGTTGGCGCCCCTACCACAGGTAGAAATGAAATAAATGCGCCAATAACACCCCAGAATACCGGATCGGGGATACCGAATATCCAAAAGCCATTGGCCAGCAAAAAACCTTGTATAACGGCAATTATTCCCTGCCCCAATACATTGGAGTAGGTTGAATTGCGAAGAGCTGCTGCAAATTTCAATGTGTGCTGTTCGCGGAATGGCGCATATTTTAACATTGCAGCTTCAAAATCCCTGACTTGCACCAGCATAAAATACAATAGAAAATACATTACCAGCAGGGTTACCAGGACACCTGCCGCGCTCCCTAAAATTGACGGAAAAAGATCGGTGGCAAATGATCCTAATTTTTGCAGGGTGTTTTCTGCAAAATGCGGTTGGTTAAAATTATAACCGGCATAGTCATCAATTTTCAAGATCAAGCGCTGCAGATCAAAGGAATGGACATTGATACTGCGGATCTTACTGACGAACATAATGCTTAATGAAAGGAAAGGGATCACTATCACCACCAGGGATATAAAAATAATAAAAATAGCAATAACCGATTTGTTCCACCGCTTTTTTTCGACCATGAACAAATACACCGGCCTGAAAATGGTAAACAGCACGATGGCACCAAGAATTGAGTTGAACAGATTGCTTAATGCATATAGCAGGAAACAGCCCAGTATTATAATTACAGCAAGGGTGATATTATTTCGTTGTTTATAATTAAAAACAGGCATTAAGGCTGAAAATTTACATATATAAAACGCAGAAACGGGAAAAAGTTTTATTGTGATAAATAATAATTGATGATCCGGAGTTGATTGGGTTGGATTAAGTTGATCAGGTGAGTAGTTTACCAACCGGTTGATGAGCTATCGGAGGCTGCCCATACCCTATTCCTTAATCAACAACTTAACTTAATCAACGCAATCAACTATTACTCAGCTTCCTTAAGCAAGGTATTTATTCTTTCAGAACTCATAGCAATCGAGTCTAAGTAAAACAGGCAGTCTCCGGTGGCCTCCGGAATTTCGTAGCGCAGTTGTTCCAACGCTAAAAGAATGTTTGAAAGCTGGTTATTAATATCATGTTTTAATACCCGGAAAGAATCTTCGTCAGCTCCTTTTTTAAGTTTAGCCTTATCTTTTGCGGGTGATTTCATGTTACTTAATATTAATAGCCTTCATTTTATTATACAGCGTTTTACGGTCGATATTCAGTATTTCTGCGGCCTTGGTTTTATTGAAGTTCACTTCCCTTAAAACCTTTAAAATTGTTTCATATTCGGCTTCAAGGGCGGCATTTTTCAGGTCGTGCCCTTTCTCTTTTACTTCAATGCCGTCATAATGATTTGAATGATCGAACACGGGCATTTTAAAGTTTGATATTTCAAGCGGCAGGGCTTTCATGGTGATCTCAGTGCCTTCGGTAAGCAACGTGGCCCTTCGTACCACGTTTTTCATTTCGCGGATATTGCCCGGCCAGCGGTAGTTCATAAAACATTCAACCACCTCGGGCGAAAAGGTAGCTACATTACGTCCAAGTTCGTGATTAGCTAACCTTAAAAAATGATCGGCCAGCAACATGATATCGCTGCCGCGTTCGCGCAGGGGCGGTATGTAAATACTGAACTCATTAAAACGATGGTACAGGTCTTCCCTGAACTTTCCCTTTTGTATGCCTTCCTGCAGGTTTTCGTTGGTAGCTATAATGATGCGTACATCAAGGCTGATCTCCCTGGTGCTGCCTATCCTCTTCACTTTTCTTTCCTGTACGGTCCTTAATAAAGCGGCCTGTATTTCGTATGACAGGTTACCCACTTCATCCAGAAACAGGGTGCCCCCGTTTGCCATTTCAAAGTGGCCTATTTTGGTATATAAAGCGCCGGTAAATGAACCCTTCTCGTGCCCGAAAAATTCACTTGCAGCAAGTTCCTTTGTAAGCGATCCGCAATCCATTGCCACAAACGGCTGGTTATAACGCGGACTGTTAAGGTGGATGCTTTTGGCAACCGACTCCTTACCGGTGCCGCTCTCGCCCATAATGATCACGCTGTAATTTGTTGGCGCTACCAGCTCTATCTGACGAATCAGCTCGCGCGATACCCGGCTGGTGCCATTCACAAATTCACCGGCCAGGGCCTGCTTTTTATATTCTTTGCTTGATTTGTCAGTGCTTACTGCTTCAACCTTGTCTTCAACCAAAGCATAATGTGTTTCAATAGCCTTGGTAATGGTATTTAATATTTCATCAGGATATAAAGGCTTGGTGATATAGTCATACGCCCCCATCTTTATCAGTTCAACGGCCATTTTTATATCCGAATACCCTGTAATGATAATCACACCGGTTTTTGGATATTGCGTTTTTATGTTTTTAAGCATTTCGCGGCCATCGGTGTCCTCCAGCCTGAAATCGCACAATACAAGATTAAAGTCCCCATTTTTCAGGTACTCCATCCCGGAAGTGCCGGTTGATGCGGTTGTAACCTCAAAACCATTCCGTATTAAAAATTTCGAAAGCAATAAAGCAACATTAACTTCATCATCAATGATGAGTATTTTTTTCATATCAGTTATTACTGTTTATTTTATTTTTTTGCATGTTGATTAACATACTAATCTGCTAATTTATAAATTTAATCCTATCATACGTTTTTGCGGCAACAAAAGTTATATTTAACTAAACCTCATGTTATTTACCCTTAAATACGGGTTTTCGTTTTTCTAAAAAAGCCGCAATGCCTTCTTCCAGATCTTTTGTGGCAAAGCATTTTGAAAACTCTTCTATTTCGGTTTCAAAACCATTTACGCCTGCCTTCGTGGCGGCGTTAACGGCGGTTATGGCAGATGCAACGGCCAACGGTGCGCGTAAAAGAATCTTATTTAAAATTTCTTCGGCTTTGGGCAATAGCTCATCCTGGCTTACCACGTGGTTTACCAATCCGCACTGTAAAGCTTCGGCAGCGGTTATCATATCAGCGGTCATAATCATTTCCATAGCTTTGCCCTTACCTGCCAGTTGGGTTAAACGCTGGGTGCCACCATAACCGGGAATTAAACCTAATGTAACTTCGGGCAGGCCCATTTTGGCTGTTTCAGCAGCCACGCGGATATGGCAGGCCATGGCAAGTTCCAGTCCGCCGCCCAATGCGAAGCCGTTGATAGCGGCTATAACCGGTTTGCTGCCATTCTCTATCTGGTCGAATACCTTTGTTTGCCCCTGGCGGGCTATTTCACCCCCGGCTGCTGCATTTGCCCCGGCAAATTCCGAAATATCCGCCCCGGCAACAAATGCTTTCTGCCCCGCCCCCGTAACAATAATACCGCCAACGCCGGGGTTATGAAAAGCTTCGTAAAAGGCCGTGTGCAGCTCGGCAATGGCAGCATTGTTCAGCGCATTCAGCTTGCTTTCGCGGTTAATAATAATGTATTGTATGCGATCCTTATGTTCAATCAGTAAATTTTGAAAAGACATGATTACAGCTATTTAAAAATTCCGGTGCAGGTGCACCCAATCAGTAATATATTTAACAATATCTTTGGTGTTTGTCCCCGGTGGGAAAAGCTCGCCGACGCCAATCTTTTTTAATTCTTCCATATCGTCCTGCGGGATAATACCGCCGCCGGTAACCAGTACATCATCCATGCCTTTTTCCCTTATCAGGTTGATGATTTTAGGAAAAACTGTCATGTGAGCGCCCGATAAAATAGAAATGCCTATTGCATCCACATCTTCCTGCAAAGCGGTGTTTACCACCATTTCTGGTGTCTGGCGCAAACCGGTATAGATCACTTCCATGCCTGCGTCACGCAGGGAGGTAGCGATGATGCGGGCCCCGCGGTCGTGACCGTCGAGACCGACTTTGGCAACTAAAACACGGATGGGGCGGTTAAAGGGTTTGCTCATTTATTTGTGCTTACAGTTTGTAAAAGTAAGAAAGAAAATCAAGCATTTTTTCAAACATGAACAACAGATAACCCCTTCCTTTTTTCGGCCGGTAACAGGCATAACAGGGTTGATATTTTATCATAGCCCGATTAATATGATATACAGTAACTGTTTTGGATTTTGCGACAGGGACAGGTACTTTTTTAGCAGAAGTGTTACAGCAAATTTTTGACAAATTGCCGAAAGATTCAGGTAAAAAGGACCTTATCATTAAAGAGCATGTTCTAAAAAACGTTTTTGGCTTTGAATATTTGATCGCACCCTACACCATCGCCCATTTAAAATTGTCACAATACCTTAAAGACAATGGTTACGAACGGAAAGTGAAGGAACGTGTATTATACTTACTAAAAGAATTCAGCAGTTTAAAAATTCTGAAACCACATCTGAAGTAAAAACGGAATTTGATTTAACTGATACGAGAGATTGGAAAATAGATACTGCTTTAAAAACGATTAAGAAAAGTGATTTAGAAATTGAAACATATCAATACAGGCCTTTCGATAAAAGATTTATCTGTTATAATCTTGAAATGTTTGATAGGGGTTGTTCACGTTATGATTTGATGCGGACATTTTTAAAAAAAGAAAATGTTATTGCGATTATATCTGGAAGAGCAGGTCAGAATATAACTCCTCATCTTGACTGGAACCTAATTTCTGTTTCAAATACTTTATCAGACGCAAATTATAACGAGGCTGGAAAGTATTCAGTGAAAACTATACAGAAACGATTTGGAACCTGGAACAATGCCTTGCAGAAAGCTGGAATAGAAATTACAGTACAGCAAAATATTTCAGATAAAGAATTGTTCGAAAATATTGAAGAAGTATGGATAAGTCTTGGAAGACAACCAAAATATGATGAAATAAAAAAACCGCTTTCAAAATATTCAACCGGTCCTTATGATAAACGTTTTGGCTCCTTTCGAAAAGCCCTTGAAGCTTTTGTTGAATTCATTAATTCAGAGAATGACCAAAATCGGGAAATAGAGAAAACCGAACCTAAAGAAAGTTCTTCTGAAACGATCCAAGAAAGTGAAATCATTTTTAAACATAAGACGAAAAGAATTCCAAGCGAAAGGGTAAAAGTTCAGGTATTAATGCGGGATGGAAACAAGTGCAAGCTTTGTGGAATTACGCTCACTGGCGAAAACATACACTTTGACCATATATTAGCCTGGTCAAAAGGTGGAGAAACAGTATTGGAAAACCTTCAGGTACTTTGTGCAACACATAACCTTGCTAAAGGCAATTTAGAATACGATACTAAATAAAAATGACCCCTTGTCATTGCGAGCGTAGCGCGGCAATCGCGGACAATGCATTTCCGCCATGCACAACCGCTTGAAAAGTTCGCGATTGCTTCACTCGTTCCTCGTTCGCAATGACAAAGAGGTACACTACACCGCCACCGGCAAAATCACACTATCCACTTCCTCCGCTACCAGCGGGTTTATGCTTTCATCATCCTTCTCCACCCTCAGGTTATTAACGATATGCATTTGCCTTGCCGGTGTGTTTTTACCCATAAAATATTCGAGCAGGGCTTTGATGTTGGCATCCTTCAAAATAACAGGATCAAGGCGGATGTCTTTACCTATAAATAAACCGAATTCATCAGGCGATATTTCGCCCAAACCTTTAAAGCGGGTAATTTCGGGTTTTGTACCTAATTTAGCTATGGCATTGCGCCGCTCTTCATCGCTGTAGCAGTAAATGGTTTCCTTTTTATTGCGGACCCGAAACAATGGTGTTTGCAAAATAAAAACATGACCGGCTTTAACCAGGTCGGGGAAAAATTGAAGAAAGAAGGTCATCAGCAACAGCCGGATGTGCATCCCGTCCACATCGGCATCAGTAGCTATAACAATGTTATTGTAGCGCAGGTCGTCCAGGCCGTCCTCAATGTTCAGCGCGTGCTGCAGCAGGTTAAACTCCTCATTTTCGTAAACAACCTTTTTGGTCAGTCCGAAACAGTTCAGGGGTTTACCCTTCAAACTAAAAACAGCCTGTGTCATCACATCACGTGATTTGGTAATGGACCCACTGGCCGAATCCCCTTCGGTGATAAACAGCGTGGTATCAAGGTGGCGTTCATGCGTTTCATCAAAATGCACCTTGCAGTCGCGTAGTTTGCGGTTATGCAGGGATGCTTTTTTGGCGCGCTCATTGGCCAGTTTTTTTATGCCTGCAATATCTTTACGTTCCCGTTCAGATTGCATAATGCGCTTTAACAAGGCATCGGCTACTGCCGGATTTTTATGGAGGTAATTATCTAATTCCTTCTTTAAAAAGTCATTAATAAATGCCCGCACCGAAGGCCCTTCGGGACCAATATTTTGCGAACCCAGTTTCGTTTTTGTTTGCGATTCAAATACAGGCTCCTGTACTTTGATAGCAACCGCCGCCACGATAGAGGCCCGGATATCCGAAGCGTCAAATTCCTTTTTATAAAACTCGCGGATGGTTTTCACTACCGCCTCCCTGAAGGCCGCCTGGTGCGTTCCTCCCTGCGTAGTATGCTGACCATTCACAAAGGAATAATATTCCTCGCCGTATTGCTGACCATGGGTCATGGCAACTTCTATGTCTTCGCCCTTTAAATGAATAATAGGGTAGCGGATATTTTCCGCATCCGAATTACGGGTAAGCAGGTCATAAAGCCCGCGTTCCGAAAAATACTTTTGCCCGTTAAAGTTTAGGGTTAGCCCCGAGTTCAGGAACACATAGTTCCAGATCATGCTTTCTACAAATTCAGGAATAAAACGGTAATGCCTGAAAATGGTATCATCGGGGATAAAGTTAATCGCTGTACCGTTTCGCTGGGTGGTATCTTTTTCAGGGTCTTCTTTTATCAATTCCCCTTTTTCAAATTCAGCCTGTTTTGTGCGTCCATCGCGATAGGATTGTACGATGAAAGAGTTTGAAAGCGCATTAACCGCTTTTGTTCCCACACCATTCAGCCCTACTGATTTTTGAAAGGCCTTGCTATCGTACTTGCCGCCGGTGTTTATTTTTGATACGCAGTCGATCACCTTACCCAACGGTATGCCCCGCCCGTAATCGCGTACCGACACCTTGTGGTCGCTCATTGTTACTTCGATGGTTTTACCGGCGCCCATCACAAACTCATCAATGGAGTTATCAATGATCTCTTTCAGTAAAACATATACGCCGTCGTCATAAGCCGAGCCATCGCCCAGTTTACCAATATACATCCCCGGCCGCAAACGGATATGCTCTTTCCAATCCAGCGAACGGATACTATCATCACTATAATCTACAGGTTCTGCCATTTTATTTGATCCTGTCGGCAAAAATAATACATAGACACAGAATTCATCATTCCAATGTCTTAACTTATCAACATTATGAAATCAGGGCTTAAATTTGACGCTGTTTTCGGTCCTGTTGATGTTTTTAAAAAACTCGGGGTTCTTTTCGTTAGTAAAATAAACCATCAGGATAGTCCCGGTATGGTATTTTTGAAGGGCAATCAGCAGGGCATATTTATAATGCTTTGTTTGGGGCAGGTCCAGCAGGGTTAAGAGGTATGATTTTCCTGCGTCCGCATTATAACTAGCCAGTATATCCGGTGGGATGGTCCGCACAAAATAATTTTTGTCGCCGGTAAATGCAGTGGCAGTAGCGGCACCTATAGCTGTGTAGGCAGAATCAGGATTGGCTAATTGAGAATTCGGGATAGCCTGAGCATGCTGATAGCTGATCCAGTTTTCCTTTTCTGATTTAACCTGGAACCAAATTTCAAAATCTTTCCCCGGCAACTCCAGGGCATAATCAAACGAAAAATCTTCATCATTTGGCGCTATTATTTCTACAAAGCCTTTGGGATAGGTAAACGAAACATTGGCCTGTGCAATTAAATGGTAAAACTCCCGGATCTGACCCATTAGTTCAGTGGGCTTTTTATGGATGACTGACGGTTGCTTTACCTGCGCTATAACGGGGCAAATAAAAAGCATAAACATTGCTGTTATAAATATTTGCTTAAATTGCCTCAAAAAAAATTCCATTATATTGTGCAAACAATAGTCATTAATCAAAAATTAACCGGGTTAACCTTAACAAAATTAAAATATAAATTTAGATAATAAACAATTAGATAAATTAATGAGCATAAAACCGAAACTTAACCGCTTTGACCTGACGATGATCGTCATTAGTTTAGTAATTGGGATGGGCATATTTGCGACGCCGGGCGAGGTAGCTATTAAGGCGGGAAATGTTTATATTTTTTTTGGCGCCTGGATATTTGGCGGACTGGTGAGTTTATGCGGCGCGCTTACTTTTGCTGAAATTGGCGCCAGGTACCCGGTAACCGGCGGCTTTTACAAAGTTTTTAGTTATTGCTATCACCCTGCCATCGCATTTATGATCAATTGGGTTTTGGTGATCAGCAACGCGGCTTCGGTTGCAGCAGTGGCACTTATCGGGTCTGATTACATCAAGCCTTTTTTGTTGCCTGCCAGCCTGCAAAACGACTGGGGTACAAAAATAATTACGATATCTTCGGTAGGGGTTTTATATGTAATCAACTTTTTAGGAATAAAAATGAGCGCGCGTACGCAAAATGTACTCATCATATTTAAAATGAGCATGATTGTTTTGATTTGTACTACCGTATTTAAAAGCGATGTGGCACCCGAACATATCGCTGCTGTACCGCATTCGGGCAATATGATAACCGCATTCGGACTTAGCCTCGTTGCTGTGTTTTTTACCTACGGCGGTTACCAGCAAACTATAAACTTTGGCGGCGATATTATTAATGCTAAAACCAATATCCCAAAAGCAATTACGTTTGGCATCATCACGGTAATCATACTGTACCTATCCATCAACTATGCATATTTTCATATTCTGGGGATCGGCGGCCTGCAGCATACCCCGGCTTTAGCGGCAAAAATGGTGGGTGTGATATTTGGCAAAACAGGCTATAAAATAACCTCTATCATGATGTTTTTATCGGTACTGGCTTTTGTTAATGTTAACGTGCTGGCTAACCCTCGCGTTTACTATGCCATGGCCGGGGATGGTATTTTACCGCCCATATTTATGAAAGTGAACCCCAAAACCCAGGTGCAGGAATTTGGAATGAGTTTTTTTATAGCGGCTATTATTTTGGTTTTATTTTTTGTGGCGAAATTCAGCGACATGCTAAAATACGTAATGTTTTTTGATACGATTGGTTTGTCCATGGCCGCCGTAGCCATCTTCCTGCTGCGGAAGAAAACCAAAGAGCTTGATGGAACGGGAATCTATACCATCAAATGGTTTCCGCTGGTGCCATTGATATTTATCATTTCATACTGGTTTGTGACCATCAATATTTTTATCACTTTTAAGGAAAACCCTTATGCTGCGCTCATTTGCCTGGCTGCGTATGCGCTCGGGCTGATCATTTATTATGCAAGTACTTATAAACGGAAAACACCAACAACATAACATGGAGCTGTCCTACATACTCAACGAATTAGGCGAAGAACGCGAAAACTATTTCAACGCTGTTTCGCCGCCGATTATTCAAACCAGCAATTTTACTTTTAAAACCGTAAGCGATTTTCGTAATGCATTAGCCGAAGAATACGATGCGCTGCTTTACTCGCGCGGGCAAAACCCTACGTTAACAATTTTAAGGCAAAAACTGGCCGCATTAGACGGCGCCGAAGATGCCCTGGTATTCAGCAGCGGGATAGCGGCGGTAAGTGTACCAATTTTGGCTTTACTTAAACAGGGCGACCATATCGTTTCTGTTGAAAATCCTTATAGCTGGACCATCAAACTCTTCAATAATTTTTTACCAAAATTTGGCATCGATACCACATTTGTTGATGGCTCGGAAATTGAAAACATCGAAAACGCCATCACCCCAAATACCAGGCTCATCTACCTGGAAAGCCCAAACACATTCAGTTACGAATTGCAGGACCTGCAGGCTATCGCTAAAATAGCCAAAGAAAAGGGCATCCTCACCATGATTGATAATAGCTATTGCGGACCGCTTTACCAGCAGCCCATTAAGTTAGGAATCGATTTGGTGGCACAATCGGCCACCAAATATATCGGCGGGCATTCAGATGTGGTTGCAGGCGTTTTAACCGGCAGCAAGGAACTGATCAAACGGATATTCGATCATGAGTTTATGAATATAGGGCCAACCTTGTCGCCGCATTCGGCCTGGCTGCTGATCCGCGGGCTTCGTACTTTGCCATTAAGGATGCAGCGCAGCTATGAAACCGCCAAGTCCGTTACAGAATGGTTATCAAAACACCCGGCAGTTGATAAAGTGATATGGCCGTTCAGCCCAACATTTAAACAAGCGGAACTTGCACATAAACAAATGCAGGGCTGCGGCGGTATGTTCAGCTTTACACTAAAAGATCCATCGGTACAAAAAATTGAGGCTTTTTGTGATAAACTGCGGCATATCCTCATGGCTGTATCCTGGGGCGGGCACGAAAGTTTGATCATCCCCTCAATTGCCGGAATAGCTTTAAGCGATTATGATAAAAACAACTCACGTCACCAACTCATCCGGATGTATGTTGGATTAGAGGATGCAGATTATCTGATTAGGGATTTGGAACAGGCCTTAGCCGGATAAAAACAATCATTAAACTTAAATTTTTCTCTCTTGGGTTAAACCATTCGTTAGTTTTGTTCGTTCTATCATAAAATAAAACATCAATTTATGAAATTTAACAGATCAAAATTCTCCGCCATTATTATTTTATCCGCATTGATTGCATTACAGGCATGCAAGGCCAAAAAATTAGTTCAGAAACCTGCCGCAGCACCCACTGATACGGTAAAGGTTGCAGCCCCTGTTCAGGAAACAAAGCCGGTTATACCTGTTCAGGAAACAAAACCTGTTGCCACGGTTCAAACACCCAATTATAATTTCAGCAATATCCAGTTTGAGTTTAATTCAAGCGTTTTGAGAACGGATTCGTACCCGGTTCTGGATCAGGCCGCTATGAATATGAAAATGGATACTACAGCGAGATTTGTTTTAAAGGGATATGCTTCTGCCGAAGGCACCCCGCAGCATAATCTTGCTTTATCACAAGACAGAGGTAATTCGGTAAAGGAATACTTGATTAATTCCGGAGTACATTCTGCCAGTTTAACTGCCACGGGTTATGGCGTAGCCAACCCTGTTGCCGACAATAATACCGAGGCCGGGAGGATTATAAACCGCAGGGTTGAGATACACAAACAAAATTAGGGTTTGAGACGTTAAATATGTAATTTTAAATCACTTACTACTGACTTCATTTATTGGTTTTTTATATCATGAAAAAACTGGCGGCGCTTTTTTCTTTTTTGTTGTTATGGGGCGCTGTTTGTTACGGGCAAATAGAAAGTATCACGAAATTGAAAAAACAATTGCCTTTTATTAAGGATAGCCTGCAGTATGTGGACGCCCTTAACAGGTTGGGCATGCTCCTATACGAAAACAATGTTGACAGTACTTTTTTTTATACAGAACACGCCCGCAGTATAGCAGGCAGGCTGCAATACGCCAAAGGCAATGCCGGTGCAGCCAATAACCTGGGCGTTGTGTACTATTTGAAAGGCAACCTTCAACTGGCGCTCCGTTACTATAATGAGGGTTATATCCGTTACACGGCGATCCACGATACAGCCGATGCGGTTGAGTCCACTATGAATATCGCGATGGTTTACCAGGAAATTGGTAAAGATCAAAAAGCCATAAGCAATTTTAAAAGAGCTGTTTCAACGGGTGCAAACCTAAAACGGGATTCCATCATGGCATTGGTCTGGTATAATTACATGTTGTCATATCCCGGCAATTTCGCGAAGGATTCAGTGCTGTTTTATATTGACAAAGCCAAACAAATTGCTGAAAAGTACAAAGACAGGCGGGTATTGCTTGCCATTGAGCAACTAACCGCCGATAACTATATAAAAAACGGACAGCGTGATAAAGGAATAACCCTTTTACAGCAGGCTGTGTTTGATGCGATAAAAAACAATCTTTATTATTTAAGCCTGGATATGATCATTGACCTTGGCGACCAGTTTGCCGCCACTGATCCGGCTAAGGCAGTAAGTTATTACAAACAGGCCCTTACTATTGCCAGGCAGAAACAATACAGGGTTTATATAGAGTCGGTCTCGAAGAAACTATACAATTTTTATACCGCAAAAAAAGACATAGCCAACGCCTTTTTTTACAGCAAAGCCTTGCTGAACCTGCATGATGAACAGGGAAAAATCGATAATAATTCGGGCGTAGATTATATAGAGTATGCCCTTAAAGACCAGGAGCTTGAATCGGCCCGGTTGCAATCGGCTTACCAGTTAAAATTTTTATTTGTCAGCGGGTTTTTATTGTTGCTCACAATTGTAGCGATGGTTATTTTGTGGCGAAATATAAAACAGCTGCGAAAAACTTCAGGCGCTTTGCGGCTGCAGTTTGAGCAGACGGAATCAACAATGGAGGCCCTGGAAGTAATGAATAAGGACTATGCCAGGTTGATTAAAATTGTGGCACACGATCTGCGTAACCCTATTAGCGCCATCTATACTATCAGCGGCATGCTGCAACCGGATGAGAAGCTGCCGGCTGATATGAAGGAGCTGATGAAACTGGTACAGGTAAGCAGCAAAAACGCACTTGACCTGATCAATGACCTGCTGGAAACCGATCTTGATCAGCATCAAAATTTAAAAATGGAAGAACTCGACCTGGGCGAATTGCTCGGGCAATGCGTAAACCTGCTCAGTTTCAGGGCAAAAGATAAAAACCAGCTGCTTACTTTAAACAGCGATGCTACGGTTAAGGTAATGGGTGACCGTGAAAAATTATGGAGGGTAATAAATAACCTGGTTGTTAATGCCATTAAATTTAGTCCCGAAGGCACACCGATCCGCATAGAAAGCAGGAAACTGGCTGATAAAGTATTAATAACAGTTATTGACACCGGCCTTGGCATCGCAGCCGATCTTCAAAGTAAAATATTTGATCCTTTTACTTCGGCCATGCGCCCGGGCACACAGGGCGAACAACCTTTTGGTTTGGGTTTATACATCAGCAAACAAATTATCGAATCGCACGGTGGTAAAATTTGGCTTGAAAGCGAACCTGGCGATGGAACAACCTTTTTTGTGGAGTTGCCAGTTGCAGAAAGCGAAAAGCCGAAAGCTTAAAGCGGGAAGCAACAAATAAGCTTTCAGCTTTTCGCTTTTAGCTCAAAAATCCTAAATTTATACCAAAACCCTAAAGATGGAAATCCTTATTAAAATACCGATTAGCCTGGTGGCCGTTTTGCATACCTGGTTTTTGTACCCAAATTTAAGTATGGAAGTGCAAAACTGAAAGGGTTAATAATGTCATTTACAGGCTGTTTTTATGCCAATCAAAACCCCGCTGTTAACCTGCATTTATCTCACCGGTCTTTTTCACATACAATTCATCCACCATAATAATAAGGATGGCAAGCAGCGGCACAGCTAAAATAATTCCCAGGGCACCGGATAAGGTCCCCATTACCAGCTGGCTGATAAGCGTTAACGCCGGCGGCAGGTTGATCATTTTTTTTTGAATCAGCGGGGTCACAATATTGGCGACAATGGTTTGCGATGCAATGTAAATGATGGCGACGACGATGGCAATATTGGTACTCATAGTGAACCCCAGCAAAACGCCCGGGATCATAGCTATCAACGGTCCTAAATTGGGAATGATCTCCAGTATCCCGGTGATCAGGCCCAGAACCAACGCAGCCGGCACGCCAACAACAGTTAAACCAAGGGTAATTAAAATAGTGATCAGCACCATGGACAACAACATTCCTTTGAGCCAGCCCTTTAAGACCTGGCTGATACGGTCCATAATAATCCGGGCAACCGGCTTTTGCTTTGCAGGGATCAGCACCAGGATGCCATCTTTATAAAGCGATGGGCTGGCCGTAAAAAATATACCCAGAAATAAAATAATATACATATCGCCCAATACGCCAAAACTGGAGCTGAAAAAAGTTTGCACGGTATCAAGCAATTTCTTTGAATTATCCCCCGAGGAATATTCAAGCAGTTTTTGTCCGGCAAGGGTTTGATTAAGCTTTGCTTTGACGGAATTAACGGTATGAGGCAGCGTATTGCTTAGCTGCGCCACCTGGGATTGTATCTTCGCGCCGATAAACCAAACGAGTAAGCCCATGATAACGATCGTCCCGGTTACGGAAATAATCATGGCGACTTTCCGGCTCAGCCTGGTTTTACGTGCTATCATATCGGCAAGGCCATGAAAGTAAACCGCCATCAGCGATCCGGCCAATGCCATCATCAGCACACCAAACGCAACCCTCATAATCAATATAACCACCACAAGCAAAGCTACTATGGCGATGGTTTGCCACACCTTTGCGGTATAGGATAATTCCTTTTTGGTTGGTTCTTCGGTTTTTTGGCTTGCTGGCATGGCTCTTTTATTTGGCTTAAATTACAAGGTAGTGGTAATTATTTGATATTTGCAATCCTGCTGCAATAACAGGGTGTGTCTTGTCAACTGAGGTTCTGTCCGGGCATAATGCAATGATACCCAATTCTTATCCCGAACTCACGTTAAATTAATAGATCAGACCTTTTTTTTGGGTCAAATATTGGTAGAAATACCAGCCATCACGATCTTGTGCGCCGCAGGTACCTAACCGCCGACATGCATTAGCGGTAATGCCGCTTCGTTCGTTACGTACCGTTTTTGAGGCACGATATCTGAACAGAAATATTTTAATGCGTTTTCCCCGGAGGCTAAAAAATCAATACCTTTTATTCAATTCAATATTCGTATTTTTGCAGATTAATTAATTAAAACTGCTGAAAAAAAATCAAATGAGGCCGGTATTGCTTGTTATCCTTATTTCAATAAGTTTCTCTGCCTCCGCGCAGTGGTGGCGTGTTGACCTTAAATTTAAAAAAACGCAGGAGCGGCCCCCGGTTATTGAATGGCCGGTTGATCATTCCTTTGCCCGTATGCCGGCCCTAAAGATAAGCCGTCCCAAAATTACCCCGGTTCAATTTGACAGGACGGAGTATAGTTACCTGACCGCCGAAGATATTGTAATGAAGGCAGCGCAGCACAATATGCGGTTCAGGGTATATGCAGACGCCAGTTACAATTTTAGTGAACTTGCGCGCTTATATATCAAAGAAAACAGGCTTTCAGAAGCAAAATGGTATTTATTACAAAGCAATAACATTTCGCGCCAGCAAAATGACGACAAGCATACGATCGCAAATTTGATGGACCTCGCTTTTATTAAAACAAGTATCGGCGATTACGCCCTGGCGCAGGAGGACCTTACGGAGGCCCACGACCTTTCCAGTGCAAAAGGCCTTAATGAATGTTTGACTGAAATAGAAAAAAGGCTGCTTGATTTAAAGCAAACAAGGCTTATCCCTGCAAGGCTTATAACACGTTATGCAGAAACTCCGAAAAAAAACAGCAAAGCCGAATAATAAATTGGCATCTGATGGAGTTTTAAACAAGATTGATTGTAATATTATAGTAAAATGAATAATGTTTTGTAAAACAAACAAAACATTATTGTATAATTGTTATTCTAAAAAAGAGACGGCGATTGGCTGTCTCTTTTTATTTACATTAGCAAATTATTTGGCAGAAGTATTGATGTTTCATTTGACCCCCGATTTAAAGACTGTAAAGGATATGTTTAAGAAATTGTATTTAGTGCTGGTGATTGGCGCCGCATTGGCGTGTCACGCTGCACCGGCAAAACCAATTAAAGTTATTGGCTCAAATGATATTCAGCCCGATGAACAGCAAAGCATTGTTTGTAAAACCGTTGCTGAGCTTATATCAAATTATAACTACAAAAAGGTGGAACTAAACGATTCCCTCTCAGCTGTAATTTATACCCGTTATTTAAAATTGCTCGACGAGAGCCATAATTATTTATTAGCCTCGGATATAGCTGATTTTGACAGGTATAAAACTGTACTGGATGATGACGTTAAAAGCGGCAACCTGAATGATGTGTTTTATATATTCAATGTTTATCAGAAAAGGTATATAGAACACATAAATTATTCGATGGCGCAACTGGATAAAGATTTTGATTTCAGCAACAACGAAACATTTACTTATGACCGCACAAGCCTGCCGTGGGTGGCGTCACAAAGCCAGATGGATAGTTTATGGTCGCTACGTGTAAAATACGACCTGCTTAATTTAAAACTGGCCAACAGCGACCTGGCCAAGGATAAAGAAACATTGAAAAAAAGGTATCAAAACTTGTTGTCGCAAGCTAACAAACTAAATAACCAGGATGTTTTCCAGGTATTTATGGATGCTTTTACCGAAGCGATAGACCCGCATACCAATTATTTTAACCCGGCTAATGCTGCTAATTTTAATATTGACATGTCGCGGCAGTTAGAAGGGATAGGAGCTCAACTCCTTCCGGAGAACGAGTATATAACTATTAAAAGTATTATTCCCGGCGGCCCGGCGGATAAGAGCCACCAGATCGGCGTTGATGACCGTATTGTTGGCGTTGCCCAGGGTAAAGACGGCGAATTTCAGAATATTGTAGGATGGCGTATTGAAAATGCCATAGCATTGATCCGCGGCACAAAAGGAACAACTGTAAGGTTAGAGATCTTATCAAAGGGTACCAGTGCGGCAAGTAAACCCAAAGTGGTTGAAATGGTGCGCGAAAAGATCATCCTGAAAGATCAGTCGGCCAAAAAGGAGATCCGTACCTTTAATAACAATGGCAAAACGATTAAAATAGGGATCATTTCTGTTCCTGCATTCTATATCGACTTTAATGACTATAAAAAAGGCAACCCTAATTACAAAAGCACAACCCATGATGTTAAACTCATTTTAGACTCTCTAAAAAAGGAAGGCGTGGATGGTGTAGTAATGGACCTGAGGGAGAACGGCGGCGGCTCGTTAATGGAAGCCATTGACCTTACAGGTTTGTTTATTAAAACCGGCCCGGTAGTGCAGGTAAGAAATGCAAATGACCAGGTTGAAGTGGACAAAGATGAAGATCCTGCCATAGCCTATACCGGCCCGCTTGCCATTCTCGTTGACCGCTTCAGCGCATCGGCTACCGAAATATTTTCGGGTGCTATACAGGATTATGGACGAGGCATCATCCTGGGTACACAAACTTACGGAAAAGGCTCAGTTCAAAACGCCATCGCCCTTGATAAGGTAATACCCGCGTCACTCCGCGAGCGTATTGCATCGTTAGTAAAAAAGGACAACAAACCGGTATCAACCGGCAGCCAGAGTGCTTTTGGTCAGCTAAATTTAACTATTGCCAAGTTTTACCGTATCACCGGCAACTCCACACAGCATAAAGGGGTTACGCCGGATATTCAGTTCCCTTCGGTAATACCGTTGGATAAATATGGCGAAGACACCGAACCATCGGCCATGCCTTTTGACATTATCGCCAAAACCACCTATAATAAAGCAGGTGATTTTACACAGGTAATACCACAACTCCGGAAACTGCATGACCAGCGTATGGCTAACAGCGCCAGTTATAAATATTTGCAGGACGATATTGCTGATTATAAAAAGCATAATGCCGAAAAGAGCATTACTTTAAATGAGCAGCAATTAAAAAAACAACGTGACGCTGAAGAAAAGAAATCATTTGACAATGATAATTTACGCCGGGTAGCCATGGGCCTGCCCCCTTTGAAGAAAGGGCAATCAAAACCGAGGACTGAAGACCTTGACTTTTTAAAGCTTGAAGCCGGACAGATATTAACTGATTATATCAGCCTTGACAATAAGTTGACCGGCAATGCTGTAGTGACTCCGGTTAATTAATATTTTTATAACCTTAAACAACAAATCCCGGCTAAACCGGGATTTGTTGTTTAAGACCAATTATATTTATACCATGAAAATCCTCCACATCCTCAACGGCGATTCCACCTTACAAGGTTTTGAACAAACCGGCCTTGAAGGCGATATATTGGTTTGGCGCGAAGTGCTTTCGGAAGGGCCGCTGGAAGAAAATATCTCATCCGGTAGTTTCTGGAAAAACCGGGAGAAATGGATCTGCAACACTTTTAATGAAAAGCAGGATGGTTACCAGGAAAACGTGATTGACCAACTGGACAAACTGAGTGAACCTTATGACGAAATTAACCTTTGGTTTGAATTCGACCTGCATTGCCAGGTTAATTTGCTGGGGGTAATGAATTTACTAAAGCAAAAAACCGATCTTTCAATGCCGGTAATTTATCTCATTTGCCCGGCCAGTTTCCCGGATAAAGAAGATTTCCGTGGCATGGGTGAATTAAACGGGGATGAGCTGACCTGGTTATATGACAATATCCGCTTGCGGCTTAGTGAAATTGATTTTATCATCGCTGCTGAGGTATGGAAAATTTATGCAGTCCAAAATGCCGGAAAGTTGAAAAACTATTTGACCAAAACAAGTTTTTGGGGCAGCCTGCATTTATTAAAACAGGCTCTTGAGGCGCAATTAACACGGTTGCTTATAAATGAAAACGGCCTGAATTATATCGAACAAAAACTGCTTGACATTTATAACTATGGGATAACAACCAAACCCGGGATATATCAGCGATTTTGGGAAACTGAAAAAATATTTGGTATGAGCGACCTGGAAGTTGGTATTTATCTTCAGCGCTTAAAAGAAAAAGGTTTGATCAATTTATAGGCAGCATGGCTATCTCCCTGGAGGAGCAACGAATTTGCTGAATGTGTATAACAATCCTGGACATCTATAACCGATCAAATTAAGGCTATTGTTAGATATTATCAGAACGGTGATTTAAATAAAAATAACAAATGAAAATATCATCCCCCAAAAAGCTCTTAATCGGAGTCTTCTTAATTTTAGTGATGACGATTTGTTTATTTATTTGTTTGTTCAAGAGGAAAATTTTTATCGTTGGGTTTGGTTATCAAAATGACATAATCGTGGTGAGGCAATCAAAAATAACGCTTCAAACTGTTAAAATTGATACAAACAACGTAGATTCGAACCGTGTTTGCAGTTTTTATGAGACCTTTAGTTATTATACATTTAGCGGCAACGTGTCCTTAAATATAGAAATAGACTCGGCCACTCATAAGTTATTGGATACCGTGGTGGTGTTGACTGAAAAGAATGAAAGACCATTTATTTCTTTTGAAAAACCAACTGAAACTAAATGTAAGCGGAAATTTTTTGTGGGGGATGAATCGAAGTTCTATATTAAATAGTCTTCCTCTGGCGCGAGGTGTGCCGTGAATTGATTATCAATTGTGGGATAATCGAATGTTGTGCAAAAGATGGTAGTAGGCCTACCAATGTCGCTGTGCAAGCGGAGGCATTAAACCACCTCCCGGTGCTGGTACAGTAATGGACTGGTATTGAACGGAAGGAGGAAAAGGCTGCGTAGGAGCAGTCAGGTACGAATAAGAGAGATGAATGAAAATGAACCGTTGATGAAGTGATGAGATAGAGGTACACATTGTCAAAAGCTGACGTTCTCGCGTGTCAGTGAAAGATTATAGCGGCAACTTGCATACTGGCTATAAGGCAATCGTCATATAAACGGCATGACTCTTATTCAGGCTTTTGTACGGAACACGGGAAGTCCTGACAGGTGTTAAGTGAAAGGCACAAGCGGGAAATACCCGCGAGGCCGAATAGCGTATCTGTTAAGGATGGCGGATGATGCCATAGTAGTGATGAAGCCTTTGTAATGAGGGTGGAGCGAAGGGCTATCAATTGTACAGTTGAGAATATTTTACAACTTTAAAAGAGGATGATTAAATGTTTGAGACAACATCAAAAACAGTACCGGTAACGAAAGAAATGGTAAGGGAAGCCTACCGGAAAGTAAAGAGTAACAAAGGGGCGGCAGGAGTTGATAAAGAAAGTCTCGCAGATTATGAGGCGGACTTATTAAACAACCTGTATGTACTGTGGAACCGAATGAGTTCCGGCAGTTATTTTCCCAAACCAGTTCGATCAGTATCGATACCCAAAGCAAACGGAAAGAAGCGTGTATTAGGCATTCCGACGGTAAGCGACCGTATTGCCCAGCAGGTGGTAAAGAGTTACCTGGAGCCACGGCTGGAAGGAGAATTTGCGAATGAATCGTATGGCTACCGACCATTGAAAAGTCAGCATCAGGCAGTAGAAGCTGTACATGAAAATGTACGACAATATGCGTGGGTGATCGATATGGACATCAAAAGTTTCTTTGATGAGGTAAACCATGATTTATTAATGAAAGCTTTAGACCGGCATGTACCTGAGAAGTGGGTGAAGCTGTACATCAAAAGATGGCTGGAAAGTCCGGCCCAACAAAAAGATGGGACACTTATCCAAAAGGAAGGTAAAGGCACGCCGCAAGGCGGGGTAATAAGCCCTTTATTGGCCAATTTGTTTTTGCATTATGTACTGGATAAATGGCTTGGAAAACATTATCCCGAAATAGCATTTGTACGCTATGCGGATGATATGGTAATCCATTGCTCAACAGAGGCAGAAACAAAACAAATGTTAACGGCAATCAGGTTGAGACTGGCGGAATGTAAATTAAGCCTGAGTGAAGAGAAGACGAAAATGGTTTATTGCCGGGATTATCGGAGAGTGCAGCAGGATTACGGGAAGAAGTTCGATTTCCTTGGCTTCACATTCAAACCGCGAACGTTGCCATCCAAAAGAGGAGGGTTGTTTGTAGGCTATGGATGTGCCATAAGTCAAAAAGCGCAAACAAGGGTAATCCAGGTATGGAAGGAACTTAACCTGCATCGGCGAAGCGATTTAACGATACAGGACATAGCCAATGAAGTTAATCCCCAGATGAGGGGAGTGATCAAATACTATGGAAAATATAAGTTGTGGGAATTACAGCGATTGATGCGGCACTTTGAATTTCGGTTAGCAAAATGGGTATTGAACAAGTACAAAAGTTTTAAAGGCAGCTATAGTGAAGCATATAAATGGATAAAATATCTGAAAAGAAGTTATCCGGGAATGTTTTACTATTGGACAATCTTTAAGCACGTTTGATGGTATGATACGAGCCGTATGATGCGAGAGTATCACGTACGGTTGTGCGTCCAGCAAAGGTGGACATATCCAATGGGTGCAAGTCCCATCAGCGTAAAAGTCAAAGCGCTGTAGCTAAATGACATGGGTGGAAGAAATGAAATCCATGAAGCTCATTGAAAAGTAACCTGTACAGCAGGTTATGCAAGTCATCAGGCCGTAATGAAAATGAATGCAGAGGTAGCCTCGAAAGTGATTAAAACCAGAAGGCCGAGCTAATAACCGAATAGCGAAGGCAGTATGTTTTTCCGAAACTGACTGAAACGGAAAAACACAATGGCGGGGTGGTAGCAGCAGCATGATAACAAGGATAAGTTACGCAACTGGAGAGACCCTCCTCATCCCAGGCAGAAATGCCCGGAGCAAGACAAGTTCTATAACTGAAGAAGGAAATGAACTGAAGATGAGAGGGAGTCGGACAGGAGAATAGTAGCAAGGAAGTTCCGTAATGGGAATGGAGCGAAGTCTCCTTACTAATGATAATCTTCTAACAAAAATGAGAGGCAAAGACGAAAATGATAAAAACGTCCATTACAATGCAGGAACTGAGAAGGAAGATATACATCAAGGCGAAGGCTGATAAAGCCCACCGCTTCTGGGGTGTGTATGTACACGTATGTAAGCAAAGCACACTGGCGGAATCGTATCAGATGGTCAAAAGGAACAACGGAGCACCGGGAATAGATGGGATGACCTTTGATCATATCGAACAGTCAGGGGTGGAAGGCTTTCTAACGAACATACGACAAGAACTGATCGAAGGCTCTTACCAACCATCAAGGAACAGGATCAAGGAAATACCTAAAGCAAACGGTAAAACCCGTAAGCTGGGTATCGCCACGATCAAAGACCGGGTGGTACAGGGAGCGGTTAAGCTGATTATGGAACCCATATTTGAAACAGACTTTCAGGATGGTTCTTACGGATACCGCCCAAAACGGACAGCGCATCAGGCGGTAGAACGGGTTGCCGAAGCTGTAGTTAAAGAAAAGACAAGGGTGATCGATTTAGACCTACGAGCTTATTTTGACACAGTAAAGCACCATATTCTACTGAATAAAGTAGCACAACGAATTGCGGATGACCAGCTTATGCGACTGATAAAGCAAATGCTAAAAGCAGGAGGCAAAGAGGGTGTCCCACAAGGTTCAGTGCTTTCACCACTGCTGAGCAACATCTACCTCAACGAAGTAGATAAGATGCTCGAAAAGGCGAAAGAAGCGACCCGTGAGGGAAGGTACACCCACTTGGAATATGCCCGTTATGCTGATGATGCCGTAATCTTAGTAGACGGACACCCAAAGTGGGACTGGCTGTGGAAAGGGGTAAACAAAAGGCTACGGGAGGAACTGGACAAATTACAGGTACACATTAATGAGGAAAAGACCAAACAATTGGACTTGACTAAGGGAGAAAGCTTCGGCTTTCTGGGCTTTGCCTTTAGGAGACTATGGACGAAGACCAAGAAATGGCGGGTAAACTATCAACCCAAAATGGAGGCAAGAACAAAAGTACTGGAGAAAATCAACGATGTGTTCAGGAGACATAACTCTCAACCGCTGACAAGGGTAAGGGACTTGATAAATCCAATATTGAGAGGCTGGGTGAACTATTTCAAGATAGGGCATTCAGCTAAAACGTTTGGGTATGTGAAAGATTGGTTAACCAAGAAGATCCGGCGGCACTTAATGAGAGCCAAAGGAAAACAGGGCTTCGGTTGGACGCGATGGAGTACCAAGGAACTTTACGTTACGTACAAAATATACGATGACTTTAAAGTATCCGTAAGGAAAGTGGCCCCGACATGATAGGCTATAAGCCCTGATGAGAAGTCATTAGGTAAGCGCAGTGCGTTAAATGCGCACGCTGCGTTTGACGCGGCGGGGACTGGAAACATAAATAGACAATTATTAACAACAAATAGTGTAGATCGGTGCGCCAGTCCTCGACCCTAC
>DHXR01000005.1:16428-30772 GCA_002413785.1 Mucilaginibacter sp. UBA5151 | reverse complement strand
GTCGACTTATTCACCAAACCCTAGTTAGGAGCAAAACCCGAAAGTTGGCTCTTTATTGACTTAAAACGGTAAATGTTTTGGGTCCTTAAAATTGCTATTGGGAGGACTTGGAGCCTGCCGAAGACATGCAACAGGAGTAATTCGGCTGTGTAATTCCCTCGTTTTCGAGTACTCCATGCCACCTGGAGTGAACTCTATAGTGTAATTCCAGAACTGCTATTTGAAAAAATTCGAATCAATCAGATAACGATTTTTAATATTGATTCGATTCCTCTAAGGGCTACTAAAAACAACACCAAAAAATGCTAAAACCATGCAAATCAAATATTTGCATGGTTTTTTTGTTGGCATCAAAATGCCATTTTATGAACCAATTCGCAACAAAAAAGGGGTAATTCGGTGCGTACCCAAATGCATATCCAGATTTTTGAACCATTTATATTTAATTTACTGTAAACTGGTACAGACCGGAATCAGAAGTGTTTCCAAAAACGTCTCTTGTCACTACCCTCCAGAAATATGTAGTATTTGCTGCAACAGCCACATTGTTTAAAAAACTGTTTGTAATGGCTGAAGCTGTTATTACGGGGGAATTGTTTGTCCCTAAATAAACATCATAACTTGCAATAACATCGGGAGTAACTACGCTGCCTTTCCACGTTAAATTAATTGTTCCTGCAGTAGCACTAACAACCTGGGCAAAGGTTGGGGATGTAATCTCTGCGGGAAAAGGCGCATAAGTAATTACGCCCGGTCCTGAATTATAAAATTTCCATTCCGTACTTCGGGTGGTGGCGATGGTTTTTGCTGAAATTGATACGATATACCAGCCATAAGGCGTATTTCTTAATAAAGTAACGGAAGCTTGGGTTTGGGTTGTATTTTGAACGGTTGAATCTGAAGTCAAAAGATTTTTGATAACCAAATTATATGTATCCGTATTTTCTGAGGCATTCCACGTAAACAATATAGAACTTGTTGATGCGGAAAGGATTGTCCCGCTGGTACAAATAGAATTCTGTGCCGGCAAAGAAAGAATAGCCTGGCTGGGGTTTAAAATGAGCACAGTTTTATCACTTTTTTTGCACCCTATAAAAATTATAATTGCCGATAACAGGAAAATTGCTTTTTTCATTGCTTTATTATTTTAAAAAAACTTTGCGAATTGTCTAATTTGACATATAGACCATAAACGCCAATCCCAAGCCTGGTCACATCAAGTTGCAACACACCTGACTGATTACTAAACTGGTTTGTGAAAACGAGCTTTCCGGATATTGAATCATACATTTTTATCATAACCTGATTTACATTGACGTTCCCAATATCGACACTTATAGTATTCTGAAAGGGCACGGGGTAAACGCTGATTGTACCGGAAGCGTTGATAAGCTTTTCAAAACTTCCCTGGCAAAGCCTGTCTGTTGTAACTTTCAAGTTATTGTTGCCTGTACGTAGCGGTAGCGTAATCTTATTATCTGTCGTTTTGTAAAGCGCTCCGTTTAATTCAATTAAATATAACGCACCGCCGCTTAATGCGAGGTCGACACTTTTCGCGGTGGTATTCACGGTTGCATACACTGACAGGGGTTGTGGTTGGGTCACCGTCACATCATAACAGCTTTCATAGCCATTTTGTCCGGCTACCGTTATACAAACTGAATAAGTGCCTGCGGCCAGATTGTTTATCGTCGTGGTATCTGTGAACGCGTATGATTTGTTAAGTCCGTTTCCGTTTATTGTGGCGGTATAATTTAATGCTTGTTGCGCATTAATATTAATAAACCCATCGCTGGAACCATCGCAGGTTTCACTGGTTATGGTTAACTGAAAATTAGACGAAGGGAGTTGGAAAACGGAAGTTACGGTAGTAGTTGCCGATCTCTGGATTAACCCGTTCAAGGAAATGTTAACCGTGTACAAACCGCTTTGTGTTGCTGTATAAGTGGCATCGGTAGCTTCGCTGATATTTACTCCGTTGTTTATCCACTGATAACTAAAGCCAGTGGCGGGAATAGCTGTTAAAACAACCCCAGGCCCATCGCTGAGCACGGTTGTGGGTCCTCCTGCGGTTATACTTGGCACCGGGACAAAATTAAAGCCGCCTAAAGTACCTGAGCCGCTTGGTGTAGTAACACTTACATTTCCGCTTGCTCCATTAGCTACCACAGCCGTAATATTTGTTGCAGAATTTACTATAAATGATGTTGCGGGAGTACCGCCAAAACTTACACTGGTAGCTCCCGAAAAGTTGATGCCGGTTAGTGTAATACTGCCTCCTGAAATTGCTGTATTGGAGCTAATGGATATGATAGCTGGCATATTACTAATGACTGTTATGTCTGGAAGAGTTGCCGTCCCACCGATTGTGGTAACCGATAATATTCCGGCAACGTCGCTAAAAACAGCAGTAATGCTGGTATCAGAATTCACCTTAAAAAATATTGCCGGAGTACCGGCTATTGTGACTACTGTAGCAGTAGATAAATTACTCCCTGTAATATTTAATTTGCCTGACCCGTCGGTGGCTGCAATTGCAGAAGTTAATACAGGTGGCAGTATAAACGTGAAACCTGGAAAAGTGGCAGCTCCGATGGGGTTCAGTAGCCTTATGGTCCCGCTTTCTCCAGACCCTACCACGGCAGTAACAGTATCTGAAGAAATTACTTTGAAAGAGTTTGCTGCTTTACTTCCAAAATTAACGGCAGTGGTGCCGTCAAAATACTTTCCGGTTATAGTTATTGTTGCTCCTGCACCTGCCGCTAAGGGTGTAACCGCAGTAATTTGTGGAACAGTATTAGGGCCATTATTATAAATTGTCAGTTTGTTTGTATTTCCATCTAATACTACCAGGTCCATTCTCCCGTCGCCATCCATATCAAATGCAGTAACATTTCGCACATTGTTAGCTGATGCATTGCTGACAAGCACCGCATTATTACTGAAAGAAATATTGCCGATGGATGATGTATTCCGGGCCCATGAAACATCGGTATTTGAGTTTCCAATCACATCAATTTTTCCATCGCCATCCATATCAGCTGCCTGCATACCAACAAAAAAGCCTGAGTTTGAAAAGGCCGAAGGTTGCGCAACTGAGGCCGTGTTTATAGTTCCACTAACAGCCAAATTTCGCGAAACGAGGAATTGGCTCTGCGAGAAATCATTTTCAATTATATCAGGCTTATTATCCCCATCAATATCAGCCGTAAAAATAGTATACGGGGTATAGTAATATCCATTATGCAAGATATAGGTTAGTGGAAAAAGCGGGGCGGTGATGCTGCCGGGAACTGAGTTATTTTGAAAAATTGAAAAACCTGTATAGGAGCTACCCAAAATAGGTTCTGGCTTGTTGTCACCGTCAATATCTGTAAGTGCAAAAGAAATATTACTGCTGGCATCTGTATTAGCCAAAAACATAGGAGGCCCGAAAGATATTACAGAGCCAACAGTTGTATTAGGGTATACCAGGCCTGATCCTATTATCAAATCCGGCCTGCCGTCCATATCCAGATCGCGCAACACCATTTGGTCATAAGACCTATTGTCAATATTTTCGATGACTGTTTGATCAAAAGAAATATTACCATTGACAGACGTATTATGCAGTACCACCAAACTGGGGCCAATGTTGTATAATATATCCATTTTTCCGTCCCCGTCTAAATCACCAACAACCATTGATGCCGCCGATCTCCCGGTTTCTAAAATAATTTTTTGAGAAAACGAAGCCCCGTTTAATACCGGATTAGTACCATGCCTTAAAATAAATATTGAATCATCTTTGGCAATTAACAAATCTGGTTGGCCATCACCGTCAAAATCTTCAACTGCGTAAGAATTAACAGGAGAGCTAAATTGTATACCGAATTTATTCGAAAACCCGGTAAACCCCTTTGAATTAGTAATAAAAAATGGCAAGTTTGAACTTGCTGACAATGCCTTATCAACATTTGAAACAGTTATTAGTCCTGTTGCCCCCGCCGGTGCAACAACTTGTAACTGTGTTTGAGTTGCATTGATAACCTTTGCTTTAACCGGGCCAAAATAAACTACATTGTTTGCCGCTGTAGTACTAAAATTATCCCCGCTGATAGTAACTGTTGTTCCTATTGGTCCGATGGCTGGTAAAAATGATACTATTGAAGGTGGTTTTTCATAAAGAAAGCCCGCAAAGGTGCCCGTGCCACCTGGTGTAGTAATAGTTATAGAACCGGTTGCCCCGGCCCCAGGTATGGATGTTATGCTATTGGATGATATAACTGTAAAGGATTGTGCATCAATTCCACCAAATTGTACAGCACTGGTGTTGTCGAAATTGCTGCCAGTGATGGTAACAACTGTATTTTGCCCCTCGCCTGTGGTGGAAAAACCCGTGATTACTGGTGCCGGTATAAAAATGAACCCAGGCAATGCAGCGCTACCACCAGGGCCTGTAACTGTAATGCTCCCGCTTGAGCCATATAAAGGCTGGGCGGTTATCTCAGTTGGCGACACGATAGTAAAACCTACAATTGAGGAACCAAAACTGACTTGTGTAACGCCGGTGAAATTTGTACCGGTAATGGTAACAGTTGTTGGCGCGCCGGCTGTCAGGGGGCTTGCAGACGTAATAGTAGGTGCAGGATACCAGGTAAAACCGTCAAATTGTGCTGTTCCGGCAATAGTTGTTACCGAAATCATACCAGTAGCGCCTGTACCCACAGTGGCTTTGATAAGATTGTCTGAAATGCTGCTAATAATAGCCGGAACGCCGCCTATGTTTATACCAGTAACAGTGGCGAGGTTTGATCCGCTAATAGAAACCACTGTGCCTGCACCCCCCTGATTGGGTGTAACAGCATAAATAACCGGTGGAGCCACAAAGGTAAATCCCCCGATTGAACCGGACCCCGAAGGGCCTGTTACAGTTACATTTCCGCTTGCTCCTGCTCCAACAACCGCAGTCACTGTCCCTGAAGAAATAATAGAAAACGATGCTGCGTTAACACCACCAAATTGCACGGTTTTTATGCTATCTAAATTGGAGCCGGTGATAGTTACGGTTTGGCCGGCTGCCGCAAAGAGGGGGCTAACCGATTTTATGACTGGTGAAATGTAGGTAAAACCAGCAATACTGGTGGTTCCGCCAACCGTTGAAACCGTTACATCGCCAGACGTGCCGGTGCCCACAGATGCAATAATTGTTGTTGTTGAGTTAGCGAAAAAGCCTAAAGCCGGTGTTCCACCAAATTTAACGCCGGTAACTCCTATAAAATTTGTCCCGCTTATGGTAACCGTATTGCCGCTTTTTTGTGACGCTGGCGCTATTGATGAAATGGTAGGCGGTTGAACCCAAACGAAACCGGATAACTTATCCGAACCCAGCGGGGTAGTTACCGCCACATTGCCTGATGCAGCATTTGCAGCGACCGCGGTTATAGCTGTTGAAGATAAAACGGAGAAAGACGCAGCAGGCACCCCACCAAAAGTAACCGAAGTTGTACCTGTAAAGTTGGTGCCGTTAATAACTATAGGTGAACTTGACAATGGCCCGGCATAACCAGGGCTGAAGTAGGTTATGGACGGTCCCGGGTGAAGAAAGCCGGCGAGAACCCCGGTACCCTCAGGACTTGTTACTGTAACGTAACCAGATTTGCCCTGTCCCACCACGGCAGTGATCTGCGTGGATGAATTGATGGTAAAAGAAGTAGCCGGCACACCTCCAAAATTGACTGCGGTAGCATCGGTGAAATTAGTTCCATTAATAGTTACCGTTGCGCCTGCTCCTGCCTGAGTTGGCGAAAAAGAAGTAATTGTTGGGCCTAAATCAACAAAACCACTCAAACTGGCTGCACCTCCCGGAGAAAATACTGTAACCGCGCCGCTTGCGCCATAGCCAACAGTTGCTTCTATAGTTGTCGGAGACAAAACAGAGAATACCGACGGCACACCGCCAAAGGAAACTCCGTTTACCCCTGTAAAATTTGTACCCGTAATTGTTACTTTATCGCCAAGTGCAGCTGTTTGAGGGGAAAACGAAGTGATTACCGGGGCTGGAACCCATATAAAACCAGGGAACGTAGCAGTTCCGGAAGTGGTTACTACATCAATGTCGCCCGAGGCACCGCTGCCCACTGTAACACTTATTTGCGCAGACGAATAAGTATACCCAACAATAGCTGGTATGCCACCAATAGTAACCTGTGCCCCGGACAGATTTGAACCTGTAATATAAATGATTGATCCATTTCCCCCGGTCAACGGACTTACCTGAGTAATTATCGGTGGTGGAATATAGGTGAAGTTGCTATATGAAATTGATCCTCCCGGGGTACTAACAGTGATACCATTGGAAGACCCGCTGGCTACAGTAGCCGTAATTTGTGACGGGGAAACAACGGCAAAGGAACTGGCCGGCATTGTTCCGAATTTTACAGAAGTCGCGTTGCTGAAATTACTTCCGTTGATAGTAACTGTTGTGCCTGCACCACCGCTTATAGGCGATATTGCTGAGATAGACGGCGCATTGATATAGGTAAATCCCGAAAGGGTACCACTTCCGTTTGCTCCATAAATGGTAATATCACCGGTAGCGCCGGAACCAACCGTTGCCTGAATTTGTGTGGGCGAAATAACTTTGAATGACGCGTAGTACCCCCCGATTAAAACCTCAGTAATGCCCGTAAATCCTGTACCTGTAATAGCTATCACCGATCCGTTTCCGCCGGAAGTAGGGGTAAATGAAGATATTACGGGTGGTGGGATAAGGGTAAAACCTGAAAGACTTGCAGTACCGTGTAAATTAGTAACTGTAACATTTCCGGAACCGGCACCGGTCCCCACATTTGCTGAAATACTTGTGGGCGACAATATTGAATAACCTGAAACTGGTTGCCCTCCAATAGTTACAGCGGTAGTCCCGGTAAAATATTTACCGCTTATAGTAACCAAACCGCCGATAGGTGCAGTAATGGGGGTAAACGAATCAATAATAGGAGGGTCAGGTGGGATTAAAACCTGCAAGCTGATGTTTGTACTGCTTACCCCGCTTGAATTTTGGGCCCTGATAGTATATGATTGCTGACTTGAAAGGACTGTAGGGGTTCCACTTATGCTGCCATCTGTTCCAAAGGTTAACCCGGCAGGTAACACCGGTGATATGCTGAAACCTGTAGTTAATAGTTTATAAAAACCATTCATCGTAAAAGATATGATATTATCTTTTTGATCGAGCACAAACGTTGAAGGATAGCTTGGATAGGTAGCATTGTTTTGATTATCATAATATGGTGGCTGGGCAATGGTGGTAACCACAGCCGAGGGCGTAATCTTTCTAACCAACCCATTTCCATCCGCTATTATCAGGTTCTGTTTGGAATCGATCGCGATATCAGTAGGGCTGTAGAAACTAGCCGCTGTACCAATGCCATCAGCACTACCGAATGTAGAACCTGCAAACGTACTTACCGTCCCGCCTGGTGTGATTTTCCTGATGAGACTATTACCGAAATCATCTATATAAACATTACCAGAGTTATCCGTTACAAGCCTGGATGGATTATAAAAAGAGGCATTTGCGCCTGTGCCATCTGCGTGTCCAATTCCGTTTTGTCCGGCTAGTAATGACGATGAGCCATCGGAAGCAATTTTCAAAACTTGGCCTATATATGTCGAAACGTATATTAATCCGTTGCTTGCGACGGTGATTCCATTAGGATTAGGTAACCCTGTTGCAAAAGTGGTGACCCCCGCCGCGGGTGTAATCTTCCTGATTTTACAATTTACCCCATCGTAGGGATTGGATTCGGTTACATATAAATTATCAGCAGCATCTATTGCGATACCATTCATTTCTTGAAACCCTGCGGACGTTCCGGTACCGTCAATCGTGCCCCATTGCGAATTTCCCGCAAAAACGGAAGAAGTGCCATCTTGACTGAAACGAACTATTTGTGAATTCATGACAACAAAAAAGTCCCCTTTAGAGTTCATCACCAAAGCACTCGCACCGAATAAACTGAAACTGGCATTTGTAATGGAAACATCCTGCGGGTAAAGATTGTTCGGTACCGTTCCCCCCGTGTTTTTTACAGTTATAGGTGTTGTCGGCTTTCCGATATAAAGCGTTTGTGGACTTTGATAGGATATGCTGGGACTTTGCGCACTTGTATTATGAATAAGTAATACAGTAAAAAAGAGAAATGATAGTAAAAATTTATTCATAACCGTGATTTGGTTTTAGGGTTTAAGTTTTTTTGTGGATACTAAACTCCCATTAATTCAATATATTTCAGCAAACACAGGCAAGCCGAAGCGACAGAATTGTTGAAATGTTGTGATAGATAAATACATAATAAGAATCGGTTTTTGGAAAGCAATTTAGGCATTTTTTTGTACAAAGCTAATTCTTTTTTGGCGCCCCATTTCAAGGCGTGTTACACTGGCGAGATAAAGCACCTAAGGGAATGGAACAGGTGAGCGGCTGACCTTCCATTTCTCTACAACCTAACAGCAGATACGCCTATAGAAAGCTTTCCTTATACCATATTTAGACGATGGTTCGAATCCCTCGGGATTCGTAATTGTACTGTCATCCAAATTAAAAGATTGGAACTCAAAATAGCGATTAATTTCAACTACGGGTAATTAACATTGCAACATTATATCATAAGATTTGTATCAGATCTGCATCAAAAAGTTGGTGTGTAATTCGGTGCTTAGCTGTTTACTTACTATGTAAAATACTGTAAACCAATAGTTAAATAGTCGTGTTGGATTCCCCAATGGCAGCCCGTAGGGGAACAATGTCGAACCGTTTTTTAGAAGATTTAAAGCGATTAGCCGCCTAACACAAACACAACTTGATTGCGTTTAGGGCTCAAAATTGAGATTGTCAACAATTGATCCGACTTCTTTTCTTTACAAAGAAAAGAAGCAAAAGAAACTTGATTATTAAATTAGGATAGTTTTTTCATATAAATTTGAGGATAAAATAGTTATCCACGGAGTTCGATCCTGTTGTCGGCTCAATATTATAGTAGCCCACACTGGACAATTCTTGAACTATTTTTTAGAGGACTTGCGCCGTTTGGCATTTTAGTTAGGATTTTATAAGCGGGGTTCGATTCCCTCTCTCCGCCACCGGTTAACTAAATTAGCCCTTTACGTAATGTATAGGGCTTTCTTGTTGGTAGTAAATAGTTTTGGTAGCAAATTTGATAGCAAATTTCTATATTTTCTCAAAGAAAAGATACATAAGGCATCGGTCGCTACTCCAGCAATGGAAGTAGGACTAACTAAACTAACAATGGAGATTGAAGATATTGAAAGATTAGCAGATTAATTACAAAATCTTATTCCTAATTTCAAGCCACGTAACAAGTGACTTTTTTAGTGGTCTGATTTTATGTTTGATGTCAGATAAAAGTGGACACATAGAGTCTTAAACTTGAAGAGTGTTTTCAGTAATATCAAATGTATTAATTCACAAATCTATTAATCGTTGAAAAGAAGGCATTTAAGTTCAATGGTTTATAAAGATTGCGAGCGATATTAACGATAGAGCACAGCGGCGGGTCAGCTCTACCAAACATATTTATGGTTGACTCTGCGGATTTATTTTGAAAGTTTTACTAAATCGCCAGGTATACTTTATAAACCATGTTGAAAGATAAAAGAATTGTAATTATTGGCGGCACAACGGGCCTCGGGCTATCGTTAGCCAAAGCATTTATACGAGAAGGCGCTAAGATAACTTTGGTGGGAAGAGACCCCAATAACTGTGAAAAAGCAAAAAAGCTGCTCGGTGATTCCGCCGCAGTTTATACCGGTGATGCCTCGGACCCGGCAACAGCAGTAAATGCCACCGAGCTATGCTTGCATAAATTTGGCAGATTTGACAGCCTTTACCATGTAGCTGGCGGCAGCGGAAGAAAGTTTGGCGATGGCCCGCTGCATGAGTTAACCCTTGGCGGCTGGAACAAAACATTTGAAATTAACCTTACCGGCCTGATGCTGTCGAACCAGGCGGCTATCAGGAAGTTTAAAGAAATCGGAAAAGGAGGAACGATACTGAATATGAGTTCGGTACTGGGCAGTTCGCCATCGCCAAAATATTTTGTAACACATGCTTATGCAGCGACAAAATCCGCGGTTATTGGTTTTACAAAATCAATTGCTGCTTATTATGCCTTTGATGATATCAGGGTGAACGTGCTTGCGCCTGCACTGGTGGAAACACCTATGTCCGAAAGGGCAAGTAAGGATGACGCTATACTCGATTTTATAAAGACAAAGCAGCCACTGGATGGCGGAAGAAACGGTAGGCCCGAAGACCTTGACGGCGCAGCCGTATATTTTATGTCGGATGCATCAAAATTTGCGACCGGGCAGGTATTGTATGTTGACGGCGGCTGGGAAGTTTCGGAAGGACAGTATTCATAAAATATCAATATGAAAGTAACCATAGGCATTGATTTAGGCGGAATGAACATAAAAGGTGTTTTAGTGGATGAGCATGGTGAAATACTATTGCAGCATTCCATAGCCACTAATGATGCGCCTGACGGGACATGGAAAGAGAACATTTTAGCCATGGTGCGCTATTTGAAAAGTGCTTGTAACGAACCGGTTGAATTGATCGGCCTTTCGTGCCCCGGCCTTGCTAACGAAAGCAATACCTGTATTACGCACATGCCAGGTCGTTTGGCGGGGTTAGAACATTTTATTTGGGAGGATTATTTGGGGACCAAGACGTATGTAATAAACGACGCCCATGCAGCATTAATGGCCGAAACCCAGCTCGGGGTTTTACAAGGTTATAAAAATGCGGTGTTGTTAACGCTGGGCACCGGTGTCGGCGGCGCAATACTGATAAACGGCGAACTTTACCAGGGATTAAATCAAATGGCCGGACATTTTGGGCATACTACCCTAAATGTAAATGACGATGAATTAAGTATCCTTGGCATGCCCGGCAGCCTGGAATATGCCCTGGGCAACTATTCGGCAAAGCGCAGGTCGATGGGGCGTTTTGAATCGACGCTTGAAATTGTGAATGCATATCTAAATAACGACCCTTTTTCCACCTGGCTTTGGCTTGATTCGGTCCGAAAACTTGCCATAACCATAGCCTCGCTGGCAAACTCCCTGTCAATAGAAATTGTTGTACTGGCGGGCGGCATTACCAAAGCTGGCGATGCCTTGTTCAAACCGCTAAAGGCGTTTATGGACGTCTACGAATTCAGGCCCTATGGCAATACAAAAACAATTGTGGCACAAGCAAAATTCAGTGATCTGTCAGGAGCAATAGGCGCCGCGGTATTCGCAAATAAAAAAAACAGTTAATGAAATGAGTTATACCAAAACACACCTCGAAAAATGCCAGGGTTTGATTGAAGCGGTATCAAAACAGGAAGAAAAAATACTTGAAACCGCCAATATTTTTGCCAGGTCCATACTGGCTGGCCGTATGGTGCATACTTTTGGAAGCGGCCATAGCAGGATAATGGTGGAGGAAATGTGGCCCAGGTACGGCTCGTTTCCGGGCTTTAACCCGATTGTGGAGCTATCGCTCACGTTTCATAACCTGGTTGTGGGTGCAAACGGGCAGCGACAGGCTATGTTTTTAGAAAATGTGCCCGGTCTCGCCGCGCAAATTTTAAGGAATTTCGACCTTTCGAAACGAGATTCAGCGCTCATCATTTCTTCCTCCGGTTGTAATGTGGTGCCTATAGAAATGGCTGAGTTGTTCAGAAAATCGGGTATAAAAACCGTAGGTATTATTTCTGAAAAACACTCGGCTGCAAGCACCAGCAAACGCGGTGACGGCCTCAAACTACAGGATTTTTGCGATATTGTTTTAGATTCCGGCGCACCTGTAGGCGATGCAATGATAAAAGTTGAAGGAATGGAAATGCCCGTCGCGCCCGGGTCAACCGTGGGCTCCTGTATGCTTATCAATTGCATAAAGGCCGAAGTTGCAAACCTTTTAACCAAAGGCGGCCACCCGCCTAACGCCCTTGCCGCCGGTGCAGTTGTAGGTGCTGAACGCGCTGCCGAAATATTCGAAGCTGCTTATGATGAGCATGCCCATCGGCTTTCGCGTTTGTATAAAAAAGTAGGTATCCCAAGCTATGTTTCGGAGCAAAACAAGTAGTCGTTATGTACAAGTACATCCAAACCTTTGAAAGTAAATAAATTTGGAAACACTCCGCAAGTTTATCACCTTAGCAGTACCGCTTTATGCTCCCGATTTGCAGAAAAGTTTATTTTGGAGGATACCAATATTCAAATAACACAAATATAAAACATGAATCACCACCCTATTCGCACAACCGTTGTTGGCAGTTATCCTTTTCCGGGATGGCTCGATTTCGCGTCGCAAAACCTGGATAAATTTGGCAAGGCAGATATTGAAGAGATGATTGAAGATGCCGTTATCGCAGCCATCCACGACCAATGCGCAGCCGGACTTGACGTTATAACCGATGGTGAACAAACCAGGCTGGATTTTAACTTATCCTTTTATGGCTATATCAGCGGAATTGAAAATAATGATACCGAGACGCGAAAGTTTGGCCCTCCGGCGCATGATCAACGGGGGAAAAATAATATAACCGGTGAGTTGGCAGCCCCTAACGGGCTGGGCGCTGTTAAGGAGTTTGCACGGCTAAAAAAACTGGCGCCGAAGGACCCGGTATTAAAGGTAAGCATACCCGGCCCTTATACATTAAGCGGCAGGTTGCTGCCCAACGGGCAATACAAGGACCGCTATGCCATCACCGAGGCATTGCTGCCCATTATACGGCGTGAACTGGAGGCGGTAGTGGAAGCCGGGTGTACCGAGATTACCGTTGATGAACCATCGATGAGCTGTTATGCCTATAAGGAGGATACCAAACGGTTTGTTGATATTTTTAACCGTACGGTAAAACCTGTTGTTGGTAAATGCAACCTAAGCACGCATTTGTGTTTCGGAAACTTTAAAGGCCGTCCGGTTGGCTATCGCAGCCTGAAGCCGATGCTTCCCGATTTCCTTGAGCTGGATGTGAATGAGATCCACATTGAAATGGCGAACAGGGAATTTGCGGAGATAGAATTACTGCAGCCTTTTGCCGAAAAAATGAATGTAGCAGTGGGCATTATAGATGTAAAAAATTATTATATCGAAACGGTTGAGGATGTTGTTGAACGAATTAACCGCTGTCTGAAATATATACCTGCCGAAAAGTTATCGGTAGCGCCGGACTGCGGACTGAGCCAGACTGCCCGGTGGGCCTCGCGCCAAAAATTGATCAATATGGTTGCAGGTGCAAAAAAAGTAAGGGCCGCATTATAATGGAACTCATCGAAGCCGCAAAAAAGGGAGAAGCGCTTATTGCCGAAATGGACTCATTTTTGCAGGATAGCGACGGATTTCGTTTATGGTGGCTTGGCCAGAGCGGCTACTTGCTGCAATATAACGGTAAAAGAATATTGATCGATCCCTATCTTTCTGATTCATTGACCAAAAAATACGCGGCTACCGATAAGCCGCATACCCGGATGAGCGAACTGGTGGTGGCCCCGCAGTTATTAAGAAATATTTCCGTCATCAGCTCCAGTCATAACCACACGGACCACCTCGACGCCGAAACCGTTATTCCCATCCTCCAAAACAACCCCGGCATTATTTTTATCATGCCCGAGGCTAACCGGGTTTTTGTTGCCGAAAGGGTAAAATGCGAAATAGATTTTCCATTGGGATTGAATGACGGAAATTCGGTTACGGTGGATGGGTTTACCTTTCATGGCATACCGGCCAAACATAACGAAATTGAGCGCGACGCGCAGGGGCAATGCAAATACATGGGCTATGTCATCTCTTTTGGCAAATACAACATTTACCACAGCGGCGATACTTTATTGTTTAACAACCTGGTGCACTTGTTGCGGCCTTTTCATATTGACCTTGCACTATTGCCCATCAACGGAAATAAACCCGAAAGGAAAGTGGCTGGCAACCTGGACAGCACAGAAGCAGCGGCGTTAGCTAAAGCCATTGCTGCCGGATGCGTGATCCCCTGCCATTATGATATGTTTTATTTCAATACTGCCGATGTGAATGAATTTGCCCGTGAGGCAGAAAAAATAGATCAGCCGTATAAAGTGCTGATTGGCGGCGAGCGATTTGATATGCATCGGTAAATTCAGCTAACAAAGGAACCGAACACTCCAATGCTTACCACAATGCTATCTTAACTAAATTCAATCAAGCTAATTCCAAACTTTCATACTCTATTTATTATCAGATATTTACTTGTAGTTAAAATGCTGCTAATAGTCTTAAATCCTCTAAAAAGCGGTTCGATATCCTTCC
>DHXR01000005.1:0-16260 GCA_002413785.1 Mucilaginibacter sp. UBA5151 | reverse complement strand
GGAAGGATATCGAACCGCTTTTTGACAGATCTGAAACGATTAGTGGTATTTAGGGCTTCAAACCCTAAATATTATATGCCTGATAATTAGATACTTTATCGTTGAATACAAATTATCGATAAATAAGACAGAATTTTTTTCAGTGTTTGTTACTTAACATAATATTAAAAATAACATAATTCCAAAATTTTACTTTTCTGGCGTCACTAAATATTTTTTACTCGCTTTACTGGTGCTATGTTTTTTGCTTAGTTTCTTTTCAGGTACTGAGTAAAAGAGCAGGAGATTCATAATCTATTATAATCGGGACGCATAAAATTTTAGCCTTAGATGAAATATTTGAGATTGATATAGTGCCAATTATCTTGTACTTTCAACTGTATAAACAAAACTATCCGCTTTATAATAGCCAATATTGTATTCTATCGGCCTTTCTCCGTGGTCAAATACAAAACGTTTTCGAAACAATACCGGACTGCCGACAGCTATTTTAAGTTTAGCGGCAATAAACGAACCAGCCGTTTTCGCGCTGATCTCTTCCTTGGACAAAGTGGCAATAACGGAATGATCGTTTTCCAGCATTTCATACAAGGGTTTTTTAAAATCCTCGTCTCCAGTTAACCCAATGCGGGGATGAAAGTAAGACGCGAAATAAACAAAAGGCTCGTCCGGTTTACCTCTGACCCTTTCCATCTTCAATATTTTACGATCTGTCTTTATTTCAAAAAAATTGGCTAAAGCTTCGTCCGGGTGTACCCATGTCACATGGAGTTCAAAATTCTTGATGGGTATACCCCGGACTTTCATTTCCTGCGAGAAGCTTAACCAATTATTTGATTTCGAGCAGACGGCCGCCTGAGCAACTTTGGTCCCCGCTCTTTTTTTTCGTACCAAAAGACCCTCAAAAACAAGTTTATTAATAGCCTGCCTCAATGTGGTGCGGGAAATAGCCAACTGTTTTGCCAACTCGACCTCATTAGGAAAAACCTTCCCATTTTGATATTCTTCCTCATTAATTAATTTTCTTAAAAGTGTTTCAGCCTGTGCGTGCAGCGGCATAGGGCTTTTGTGATCTATGGAATATCTCATTTGTTTTAATAATTTACAATAATACGGTTTTTAAAAATAAGTTTATTTGTTGGTACATAAAATTAAGATAATTATTTGTCTTACAGACATAAATTATAATTTGTAAAAAATTATTTGGAATTTAAAATTTATTATATATGTTTGTACATTCTAACATATAAACCCGTTAAAGTTTTTTTTCTGAACAAAGCGAGATACCCCTAATGTGAGATTTTTTTTTGTATTATTAATATGTACATACATTACGACAAAATATATGATTTCTAACGAACCAAATAAGCAAACTTTTTATCCTGAATCTGCGGAATTGCAGTTGCGCAAATCCTCACAATTCTTAATGCCCATTAAATTAGAGCAGGATAGGCCAATAAATTGTATATATAATATTTATCCGGTTTGCTCTCTTGGAGAAAATAAAATTTTTAATGGCTATGGTTCACTGGCCCTGTGGATCATAGAACAAAAAACAGTTATCATAGATGGCTATACAGGGGTCTTTTGGGATAAGATTCAATCGGCACTGCTCCAGCACATGACTAATGCGGGTTTAAAGGTAAACTGGATCAATACCGCACACTATTTAAAACCCAAGTCAGAGATTGAAACTATGGTGAAGCCTTTTTTAGGTGAGCCGGATTCTGTATGGGGAACCAGATGTTTACTGGAACTTAAGGACCTTTATGAAATGGAACTTCTCACAGCACGGTTGCCAGATGACCAGTGTGATATTAATATCCTCTTTGGTCCGGCAGCGTCATTAGTCAACTGGGATGCGCCAATTATTTATATAGACCTGCCCAAAAATGAACTTCAATACCGGATGAGGGCCGGCTCTGTTACAAATATTGGAAGTGATCGGCTTTACGAACCGTTCCTGATGTATAAAAGATTTTATTTTGTGGATTGGGTTTTATTAAACCGCCACAAAAAGGAAATACTTGACAAAATTTCGGTTATTGCCGACGGACAATGGATTGACGATATAAACTGGATGTTCAAGACCGATTTTATTAATGGTTTAAGCAAGATCAGTCATTCCTTTATCCGGGTGAGACCCTGGTTTGAGTCTGGTGCCTGGGGCGGGCAATGGATAAGGCAACACATTCAAAAAGTAAATAAAGATGTGGTGAACTATGCCTGGTCCTTTGAACTGATTGTTCCTGAGAACGGGTTGGTTTTTGAAAGCGGGCGCTTTCTCCTTGAAGCATCATTTGATTTTCTGATGTTCCATAATAGGGAACAGGTACTGGGTAAACATGCTGAAAAGTTTGGTGATGAATTCCCGATAAGGTTTGATTTTCTGGATACCTATGATGGCGGCAATTTATCGATCCAGTGCCATCCCCGTCTAAAATATATTCAGGACGTTTTTGGAGAAAAAATTACACAGGATGAGACTTATTATATACTTGATTGTAAGGAAAATGCACAGGTATATCTCGGTTTTCAGGAAGATATTGATCCTGCCGAATTTCAAAATGCGTTATTAAACAGTCAGAATAAGAATGTTGAAGTAAAGATCGATAATTTTGTACAATCACATTCGGCTCAAAAACACGACTTATTTCTAATTCCGAATGGAACTATTCACAGTGCCGGCGCCGGCACTGTGGTACTTGAAATAAGCGCTACGCCCTACATTTTCACCTTTAAAATGTACGATTGGTTAAGAATGGACCTGGATGGTAATCCCAGGCCCATCAATATTGATCATGCCTTTAATAATCTCGATTTTGAACGTAAAGGAAACCGGGTGGAGCAGGAGCTTATTTCAAAACCCGTTATCATTGAAACCGGGCATGACTGGCAACTGGTTCATCTGCCAACCCATAAAGAACATTTTTACGACGTACACCGCATAGAGTTTGATAATGAGATACAGGTGGAAACGAATAATTGCTGCCATGTAATGATGTTAGTTGAAGGAGAGTCTGTTTTGTTGGAAACGGCAGATGGTACCAAACAGGCGTTTGCTTATGCGGAAACTTTTGTTATTCCGGCCGCAGCCGGATCTTACAAACTAACAAACCTGGGTACAGGCCGGGCAAAAGTTATCAAAGCGTTTTTAAAATAAGGATATGATCATCACAAAAGATAATATGTTGACTAAAAAGAACAATACCTATTTATACCTGGTTTGCGTGGTGGCTGCCCTTGGCGGCTTTCTATTTGGATTTGATACCGCAGTTATTTCGGGGACAATAAGTCTGGTAAAGCACGATTTTAACCTTGATGCAATTCACGAGGGCTGGTTTGTTAGCTGCGCACTGCTGGGTTGCATACTGGGCGTAAGTGCTTCGGGCAAATTAAGTGATAAATATGGGCGGAAACCCGTGTTGATCCTTTCAGCTGTTTTGTTTCTTTTTTCTGCGTTAGGCTGTATGGTTTCGGGGTCATTTACCACATTGATCATGTTCAGATTAGTTGGCGGGTTAGGAATTGGAGTAGCTTCCATGGTTTCTCCTTTATATATCTCCGAGTTTTCACCTTCGCGTTTCAGGGGAATGATGGTTTCGTTATACCAACTTGCATTAACTATAGGTATTGTACTGGCCTATTTTTCAAATGCGTACCTCGCTAATCATGCTGGGAACTCATTTGATAGCGAAAGTATCCGTAAAATTTTTTCCACCGAAGTGTGGCGGGCTATGCTTGGCCTGGGGGCTTTACCGGCAGGTATATTCCTTGTTTCCCTATTGATGGTGCCTGAGTCGCCAAGATGGCTGCTTTTGAAAGGCAAAAAACAAAAGGCGAAAGATATACTCGTTAAAATTGACGGCATTGACGCTGCAATGAATGAATTATCAGCTTTTTATGCTACTGGCAATGATAAGGGTTCAAGCTCACTTAAAGAATTATTTACACCTGTTTATCGCAAAGCAATGTGGATAGGATTGCTCCTGCCATTCTTATCTCAGGTGAGCGGTATTAACGCAGTGATCTATTATGGGCCAAGGATATTGGAACAGGCAGGATTTACATTGAACAATGCGCTGGGCGGACAGGTTACCATAGGCCTGGTAAATGTAGTATTTACTTTCGTGGCCATTTTTACCGTCGACAGATGGGGCCGGCGCCCATTACTCTTCGTTGGCATAGGCGGCGCGGTAATTTCATTAATTGTGATTGGGATGTTGTTCTCATTAGGACTAACATCAGGTCCATGGATTCTAATTTTCATACTGGCTTTTATTGCCTGTTTTGCTTTCTCATTCGGGCCGGTTTGCTGGGTAGTGGTTGGCGAGATATTCCCGAATGCAATACGGGGTAAGGCTATGGCTCTTGCTACTCTTTCTTTATGGGTGGGGAATTTTCTGGTGGGGCAATTAACCCCGGTAATGCTGGAGGGCCTGGGTTCGTCATGGACATTCTGGCTCTTTGCTTTGTGTTGCTCACCTGCTTTGTGGATTACCTGGAAACTTATACCTGAAACCAAAGGCAAGTCACTGGAAATGATCGAAACTCACTGGAAGACAGCATATGCTGGAACTAAACAAGTTGAAACCATTAAAATAAAAACAAATGCCATTAAATAAGACCAATATCGATCAATCCATCAGATTTAATGAGTTGGGCATATGCATAAAACATCCAACTTAACCTGCTGGTAAAGTCATAATATACTAATTAATTAACTATCAATCAATTAACCATAAAAACCAATAATATGAGATTTTTTTTACACAAGTACAACACACAGATATGGCAAAGGCCCTTAAGAAGCCTTGTTGTTGTATTGTTTCTCGTTGCGGGAGGCATTAATCAGGCCTTTGCACAACACGCCATTTCCGGGACCGTAAAAGATTCAAATGGTTTGCCGCTTATATCTGCAACCATAAAGGTTAAAGGAACCAACGCTGGTACTTTATCCGATAAAAACGGTGCTTTTACAATTAACCTGCCTGCAGGCAAAACCGTATTAACAGTAACCTATGTAGGCTATGAGCAATTGGAGGTGAACACCGCTTCACCAAACTTTTCTTCGGCGATTGTATTAAAAGAATCGGCCTCATTGAATGAAGTAGTAGTAGTAGGCTACACTAAGGAAAAAAGAACAAGTATAACCGGTTCTGTTTCCATTGTTGATGTAGGTGAAATGAAAACCCTGCCGTCTGGTAACGCCATACAGGCCTTGCAGGGGCAGGCATCAGGTGTAACCATTGTTGGAAATGGGATGCCTGGCGAAGGTTCATCTATCGAGATACGTGGTGTCAACTCCTTTGGTGATAATACCCCTTTGTATATAATTGATGGGGTACAGGGCAATATGCAGGATATCAATATGAATGACATTGAATCGGTACAGGTATTAAAGGATGCCGGTTCGGCAGCAGTTTATGGTGTGCGTGGTTCAAATGGTGTAATAATTGTTACAACTAAAAAAGGGAAAACAGGAAAAGTATCTTTTAATTATGATGGATACTACGGTGTAACTGAACCACTTGGCGGCAACCCTTTTCACACATTAAATACGCCGCAACTTGCCCAACTGGAATGGACCGCCGATAGGAATTCGGGCCAGGTAGGTGCAAATGGTAACCCGGTATCTGCGCAATATGGGAACGGTGTGAATCCTGTAATTCCTGATTATATTTTGCCTTCAGGAGCATTTGAAGGTGACCCACGTGTTAATCCCGCTCTTTATAATATAAGCGACTATATTAACAGTAACGGGACAGCTCCATTATATCAGATTGTAAAAGCCAATAAAACCGGGACTGACTGGTTTCACGCTGTATTTAAGCCTGCACTGAACGAAAGCAATACATTTTCTGCAAGCAGCGGTAGCGACAAATCAACGAGCTACTTTTCTTTAAGCTACCTCAATGAGCAGGGTACGCTAATGGATACCTATTTAAAGCGTTATGCATTAAGGGCAAATAATACTTTTAACCTGACCAAAAGTGTAAGGGTAGGCGAAAATGCTTATTGGACCTATAAAGAGAATCCTCAAATTGCTAACAATTCGACGAATTCTATATACGAAACTATGCTTTCACAGCCTATTATACCTATATATGATATTATGGGGAATTACGCAGGAACAGCTGGTCAGGAGCTTGGTGCCTCAGGCAACCCTGTAGCTCAACAACAACGTACAGCCAACAACAAATCATATGCCTGGAATATTTTAGGCAATGTGTGGGGAGAGGTTGACTTTTTAAAGCATTTTACCGCACGCACAAGCTTTGGCGGAACATATCAGAATGGGTTTAACCAATCATTTTCCCCGATAGTTTATGAAAGTTTCCAAAATACAAAGAATAATTCATTTAGTCAGTCCAGTTTTTATTCTACAGACTGGACATGGACAAATTCACTATCCTATGCCAACGTCTTCAATAAAGTTCATAGTTTAAAAGTATTTGTGGCCTCTGAAGCGGTAAGTGATTATGGCACAACGTTAGGCGGCACCAGGATCGATTATCCTTTTACTGATCCCAGTTACTTAACGCTCAATACCGGTAACGCCACAGGGCAAACCAATTATGGTTATCTGCTCATGGATCAAACTTTATATTCTTTGATAGCAAAGGCAGATTATGCATATAATGATAAGTACCTGATAAGCGGTACGGTGCGCCGGGATCAATCTTCGCTCTTTGGCAGTAACAGCCAAACAGGTATTTTCCCATCGGTTTCCGCTGGTTGGAGGATCGCTAAAGAAGCATTTATGAGTGGGGTCTCATGGGTAGATGATCTTAAGCTTCGCGGTAGTTATGGCATATTAGGTAATAAAAATAATGTTGGCCCCAATAATGCCTATACATTATTCAGCAGCTCTCCAGGTTGGGGCGCAGGTAGTGTAGGGTCATATTATGATATTAACGGAACGGGGAATAGTGCGGTAGCAGGTTTTTATCCTTCACAACTGGGTAATAGTAATACCGGCTGGGAAAAGGACCGGATCAGCAATATTGGGGTAGATGCAATTTTATTCCACAGTAAACTTGATGTTACAATTGAACTATATGATAAGAAGATCAGCGGATTATTGTTTCCTGACCAGGCGCCAATCTATGTTACCGGGGCAGCTACCGTTCCTGAAATAAACATCGGGGATATTGAAAACAAGGGTATAGATATTTCCGCCACTTATCATTTAAACTTAAACCAGTTCAAGTTTAACATCGGGGGTACCTTTACCAGTTTTGACAATAAAGTTGTAAGCATACCTGGTGCAGCCGGCTATTTTGATGCTGATTATACGCTTGGAGGTTCATTCGCCCGCAATGGGGTTGGTCATCCCGTTGGTGAATTCTTTGGCTACCAGATAATAGGTTTGTTTAAGAACGCTGCCGATGTTGCTAATTCGCCCACACAAACTGATGGGGCGCCGGGAAGATTTAAATATAAAGATGTAAACGGCGATGGAAAAATAGACCCAAGCGACCGTACATTTTTAGGCAACCCTAACCCGACGTTTACTTACGGCCTTAATTTGAATGGCAGTTATAAAAACTTCGATCTGGGCTTAGTATTTTATGGTTCATACGGCAATAAAGTAGTGAACTTTACAAAATATTACACGGATTTTTATGGCAGCGGCCCCAGTAATAAAAGTATAAATGCTTTAGATAATTCATGGACACCATCTAATTTAAATGCGACTACGCCAATTACCGAAACTGCTTTTACTACAAGTAACGGAGCAGCCCCTTCTTCCTACTATGTGGAAGACGGTTCGTTCCTAAAATTGAAATCTGCAATATTGGGTTATACCGGTACATCTGCTTTCTTCAATAAAGCAGGCATTACTAAATTCAGGGTATATGTGCAGGGAACCAACCTGTTCACCCTTACTAAATATACAGGGCTTGATCCTGAAGTACAAAGCGGGGTAGACGGCGGCGGTTATTACCCCAGCAATCAAAGGGGTTTCCTGGTAGGTGCAAATCTTACCTTTTAATTAATAATTGTTGATTTTGAAATATTAAACACATGAAAAAGTTAAATTATAAATTCATCGCCATCATTGCAGTGCTATTGGTGGTAGCGATCTATTCCTGCAAAAAGAGCTTTGTGAATATTCAGCCCAGCGGGGCAGTAGATGAAAGCTTACTGGCGAACAAAACCGGGGTTAACAGTCTTTTAATCGGCGCCTATTCATTACTTGACGGCGTTGGCGGTGTAAGCGGTAACGTTGAATCAAGTCCTGATAATTGGATATGGGGCAGCATGGTAGGGGGCGATGGCAATAAGGGGTCAACTCCAAGCGATAATGCTCCGGACATGCAAGAACTGGAAACATGGAAATATGTTCCCACAAGCACTTATGAGCCGGTATTATGGAATGCAAGATATGAGGGTGTATTGCGCTGTAACGAAATTTTACGCGTTTTGAAATTGGCAAAAGATATGAGTACTGCCGATACAACGGAAATTGGGGCTGAAGCCAGGTTCTTAAGGGGGCACTATTATTTCGACTTAAAGAAGAATTTTAATAATGTCCCTTATATAGATGAAACAATGGATTATACCAATCGTAACTGGCATGTTTCCAATACCATAAATATATGGCCGAAAATTGAGGCTGATTTTAAATATGCCATGACAAATCTGCCGGCAACACAGCCACAGATTGCACGTGCCAACAAATATGCCGCTGAAGCATTCCTCGCTAAAGCTTATATGTTTGAGCAAAAGTTTAGTCAAGCTACACCATTGTTTACGGACGTAATAAACAATGGTGTAACTGCAAGTGGTGCAAAGTACGCTTTGAATGCAAAATTCTCCGATAACTTTTATGGTCCGCGCAATGGTAATGAAGCCATATTTACCTGTCAGTTTTCAGCAAACGACGGATCAAGCGGCAGCGATGCCAACTTAGGCGATGCGTTGAATTTTCCTTCAGGCGCTAATGCACCCGGAGGATGCTGTGGATGGTTTCAGCCCACCTATAGCTTGGTTAACTCTTTTAAAACGGATGCAGTAACAGGGCTTCCTGATCCTGTTAACTTTAACAATGCAGATGTGCCGAACGATGAGGGCATATTATCAAGCCAGCCTTTTACTCCTACCAGCCAGCCATTAGACCCACGCCTGGACTGGACGGTGGGAAGAAGAGGGATCCCTTATCTGGACTGGGGCCCAATGCCAGGATATAGCTGGATAGCTGATCAGAGTTTTGGCGGTCCTTATATAGGTAAAAAAACAGCGTATTATAAAAGCCTGACTGCAAGCATGACGGATGCTTCATGGGGCAACCTGACCAGTGTTAACCTTACCATTATGCGTTTGTCTGATGTTATACTTATGGCTGCTGAATGCGAGGTGGAAGTCGGCAGCCTTGACCAGGCCGAAACTTATGTAAACATGATCAGAACAAGGGCTGCAAACCCGGCAGGGTTTGTAACTAATCCTGACGGCTCACCGGCTGCAAATTATGTTGTAAAAAACTACCCTGCGGGCTTCTTTACCACACAGGGACAAGCTAATGCCAGGACTTATGTGCAGTTTGAACGGAAAATAGAACTTGCGATGGAAGGCCATCGTTTTTATGACCTGGTGCGCTGGGGGACCGCCGACTACGAACTAAATACAGTTTTTATACCGCATGAATCTCAAAAGTTTTCATTATTGAAGGGCACCAGTTTTGAAAAAGGGAAAGCAGAATATTTCCCTATTCCGCAAAGTGAAATTGATCAAAGCGCAGTAAATGGCGTGCCGGTTTTAGTTCAAAACCCTATACCATAAACATTAAAAAGGCTATTGTTAATCAAATAATATAAAATGAAAATATACCGCTTAAAAAACGTCCATACAATTTTAATCTGCACATTGCTTTTGTGTTCGTGTGGGATCAGAGGTCAAAATGTGTTAAAATATGTGGATCCAAATATTGGTACTGCGCACAGCCGGTGGTTCTTTTATACACCGGCTGCAGTACCGGGCGGTATGGCCAAGCTGGCCCCATCAACAAACGGGCATTATGGAAATGACCAGGGCTGGGAAGCTGTAGGGTATGATACCCGTCAGAATTCCATCGAAGGCTTTGTTCACTTCCACGAGTGGCAGGTTGGTGGGGTAAGCTTTATGCCCACCACAGGAGAATTAAAAGTAAAACCCGGAGGTTTGGACACACCTAACAGTGGGTACCGTTCACATTTCGACCGTAAAAATCAAATTGCCGAACCGGGCTACTACAAAGTTTTGCTGGATGATTATAACATCACCGCTGAGCTAACTGCGACAAAAAGGGTTGGTTTCCACCGTTATACTTTCCCAAAAAACGATTACTCGCACATTATCCTTGATATCGGGAATGTACAGGGCGAAAGCGGGCCGGTTGTTGATGCCGGGATCAAAATGATTGATGATACTCATTTTGAGGGATTTGTATTTACCTATCCTAAATATGTAAAATTATATGACCCTGATGGTAAGGTAAATATGTATTTCTATGGTGAGGTCAGTAAAAAACCGGATAACGTAGGTTCGTTTACAGCAAAGGGGATACAGCAAACATCAGCGTCGGCTAATGGAAAAGGCGCGGGTTTATTCCTGGATTATAAAACAACTCAAAATGAAGCCATCGAAATCAAAGTGGGGTTGTCTTACACTTCAACAGCCAACGCTAAATTAAATTCACAAACAGAAGCAAGCGGCCTCTCATTTGAGCAAGCTAAAACAAAAGCGCAGCAAACCTGGCAACGGGAGCTCGGCAAAATTTATGTAGAAGGGAAAGACGATACCAATAAAGTTAAATTTTATACCGGGCTTTTTCACGCCCTGTTAGGTCGCGGCATTGCAAGTGACGTGAATGGGGCCTACCCTAAATATGGTGGTTTAGTGGGGCAATTGCAAACCAATGCCTTCGGAAAACCAAATTATGATTTCATTAATACCGATGCGATTTGGGGCGCTTATTGGGATTTAACCCAATTGTGGTCTTTATCCTATCCAAAAAGCTATGAAGATTTTATTCATACACAATTGCAGTTATACAAGGATAAGGGATGGTTTGGAGATGGCATTGCCAATAGTGAATATGTATCGGGAGTGGGAACTAATTTCGTGGGCTTAACCATTGCTGCCGCCTACCAGGCAGGAATACGGGACTACGATATAAATTTAGCTTACAATGCAGTTAAAGCAAATGAACTGGGCTGGAAAAAGAGGCCTGTCGGGTCAGGCAAAATGGATGTGAAGGCATTTACCAAATATGGCTACGTCCCTTTTTTAGAAGGTGACGGGAGAAACTTCGTAACGGACACTACCGGCTCTGACTTTTCAGCCTCACATACACTGGAATACAGCTTTAGCGCCTTTGCGGCAGCTCAAATGGCAAAGAAATTAGGGATGAAGGAAGATTATCAAAGGCTGATAAAATATTCCAATGGCTGGCGGTACCTGTATAATCCGGCCAACAAACTTATTGAACCCAAAAAAGCAGATGGTACATTTATAGACAAGTTTGATCCGTATGCGCCCTGGCGAGGGTACCAGGAAGGCAACGCCATGCAGTACACTTTTTACGTTCCTCAAAATCCGGAAGCATTAATTGCAGCCCAGGGTAAAGATTATTTCAATAATAACCTGGACGATATTTTTAAAAAATCCGAAAAAGATGGTTTCGGGGGTGGAAAGACAATCAATGCTTTTGCCGGGATCACGTCAATTTATAACCATGGCAACGAACCAAGCTTGCACATTAGCTGGTTGTTTAATTTTTCGGGTAAACCATGGCTGACACAAAAATGGACAAGAATGATCTGTGATGAATTTTATGGCATCGAGCCAATTCATGGTTACGGCTATGGCCAGGATGAAGATCAGGGGCAATTAGGATCATGGTATGTAATGACGGCACTTGGTTTATTTGATGTGAAAGGCTTTACCGATGCAAAACCTATCGTTGAGCTGGGCAGTCCCATGTTTGACAAAGCCACCATCGCATTGGGTAGTCATAAACAATTAGTTATCGAAGCAAAAAACAACTCAAAAGAAAACGTTTACGTACAGTCAGTTCAGTTTAATGGCAAACGGTTAAATAATTGCTGGTTGTACCGGGATGAGTTAATGCAAGGCGGTAAAATGGTATTTACAATGGGCAACAAGCCCAATGAGGCTTGGGGTATCAAAGTTCCGCCTCCGTCTGTTCAGTAAACAAGGTTTTTTTAATAAGACATAAACGAGATGAACAAGGGATTTTCCAAAATAAAATTAATAGTGTTTTGCCTTACGGGGATTTTCCTGTGTTCCGGTACCAAAAGTGCTGTTGCGCAGCAAAACAAACGCTCAAAAGAATACCTGCACCGGGCAGAAAAGATGTATGCTGATATCTGGCTTCATTACCGTGTCCAGGCTTACCAGGGTTTATTCTCTGAGTTTTTTCCCTCCTATAAAACTGGCTCGCTCAATTACTTCCAGGGAGATAAGGTGAAAACGAAAGAGGTGAGTTTCCTGTGGCCATTTTCGGGGGTGTTTTCGGTTACCAATGTATTGTTGACGATTCCTTCTGAGCGGAGAAAGTATTTGCCGTACCTCGATAGTGTGTCAACAGGGATGGAAGCATACCGGGATACCACCCGTTCGCCAATTGGCTACCAGGCTTATCCTTCGCGTTTTGAAAAAGACGACCGTTATTATGATGATAACGGCCTGGTGGGTATTGAATATATGGAGGCTTATTTTAACACTAAAAACCTGGTTTACTTATCGAGGGCTAAGGTAGTTTTTAAATTCATCCTAAGCGGATGGAGCGATCAGCTCGGAGGAGGAGTGTACTGGGTAGAGGGTCATCATGACATGAAACCGGCTTGCAGCAATGGCATGGATATGCTGGTTGCCCTTAAATTGTATAAAGCTACAAAAGACCCATATTATCTAAAATGGGGCACCCGCTTTTATGACTGGATGAAAGCTAACCTGGGCGATCCGAATGGGGTTTATTGGAATGACAAAAAAACAGCAGACGGCACAGTTAACAAAACATATTATACTTACAATACCGGTTCTATGTTGCAGGCTTCGGTGCTTTTATACCAATTTACCAATGAGAAAAAGTATTTGGATGAGGCTGAATTCATAGCAAAAGGAGCCTATCAGCATTTCAGTAATGAAAAGCATGGCCCGAATTTAAATATAATGGGTGATCTTCCCTGGTTCTTAACCGTATTATTCAAGGGATACGAAGAATTGTATCATGTTGATGGCAATTACCGCTATATCGCTACCATTAATAAAGACCTGGATTATGCCTGGCAAAATACGCGGGACCAGTATGGATTTTTAACCAATAACTGGACAAATGATCCAGTGCAAATGAAAAAACCAAAATGGTTGCTTGACGAAGCCTGCATTGCAGAATTGTATGCAAGGCTCAGCGTATTGGAAAGCGGGCGGCATCATTAATAAATGAATTATGAGCATACAACATTTAAGATCCGGATTATTAGCTGCATTATCACTGGTAGTTGCTGCATCTTGCAGCAAGAGTAAATCAATACAACCTGTTAATCCTCCGCCAGATACAAGTAAAACAAGCACAGTTTCTGCTTATTTAACCAAGGCGCAGGAGACGCATGCTTTTATCGCCAGCAATTTGATGACAACTAATAGCAGCTACAGAGTAAATACATCAACCTCAACCGGCACAGCTTACGAGTGGTATAATGTAAGCCAGATTTATGCTGATGCCGCCATGGTAAAGGCGGGGCAAACATCGTATATGAACACTATGAACAATACTTACAACTGGATGGGCCATCTATGGGATACAAGCGATCCCAATGGCGGGTATTTTGCAGCTGCAAATATTGACGGCACAGGTGCAGGCGGTGGCAAATATGCGGATGATAATTCACTCACTGGGATGGTTTACCTTGATGCCTATGACGTAACTACAGGCAGTACCCAGGCTGCCTATTTAGCATCGGCTGAGGCTTGTGCCAATTGGCTGATCAAAAGCGGGCAATGGGATACCACATTCGGGGGAGGTTTTTGGTGGAATACTGACAAAACCTTAAAGCCTACCCAAACAAACGGCCTGGCTATGCAGCTATTTCTAAGATTGTATAAAATAACCGGCCAAACCACTTACCGCGATTGGGCAAATTCAGTTAAAACATGGTTAGAAACCACGATGTATGACAATGCAACCAATTTGTATATCTGGGAAATTACAGGGACAGGTCCAGGCACCCGTATGACTACTGAGTTTACCTATGACAATGCTATAATGATCGAGGCTGATCTGCTTTATGCATCGGTTATGAACGATAATACTTATTTAGCCAAGGCACAAACATTAGGCGCAGGCATGCACACCACATTGTGGAATAGTACCTACCATGTGTTTATTTTTAATACGGCTGATGCAAGGATCAATCCGGCATGGTGCGTGTGGGGTTCACAAGCGATGATAAAGCTTTACGAGGCCGATAACAACGCTAACTGGATTACGTATGCACAGCAAAATATTGATGCTATAAATTCGGTGGATCGTGATCCTGTTAGCCATGGATATTACTACTTCGCAGGTCTGGATGGATCAGGAAAAACCACTACCGACTTTGAAGGAGTTGACCAGGCCTGGATGCAGAGAACCCAGGCAATGTTATCTAAATATAAATAAATAATAATAGTGGTTATACGTTTTGCTGAATACATTGATACCAACCATGAATATTAAATGAACTTATAACAATTTACTTATAAGGTTTAGTTGATCCAATATCATTAATGATGTTGAAATGCGTTCCGGGGTGAGATACGGAACGTATTTTCTTCCGAAAAAAGCCATATCTGCAGAAATGAAATTTATTCGGGCACGCGTAAAGATTATGTGCGCCATTCTAAATTTAGAAAAAGAAATTACCCTTATGAATTACGCATAACGATGCTAAGTTTAACAATATATTGCTGAATGAAAATAATGCAGAGAGTTAGTTTTCTTACAGATTATTTAAATGGTGATAATTATAATATTAAGAGTAGAGAGCATAACAAATAGTTTACACATGAAAATATTAAGAGCATTTATTTTTTTATTCCTTGTAATATCAGTCAGCGCGTATGGCCAAAAGAGCAAAACTTCGGTGCTTGCCAGCGCCTTTACCCGGGGCGAAGCGACGAGCCCCCAGTGGCCGGTTATTTCATTGGCTGATCCAGACAAAGTTACTTTCGGAGGTTCTTTGGGTCAGTCGTTTCAGCGGGGGGTTGAGCGTCTGAATCGCGCGCCATATACGCTGGAGTGGTTGCTAGCGGATGTTTCGTTAAAATTTGACCGGATATTTACCAATTACAGCGGGGATGCATCTGGACGGTTTCTGGAATTGGGCGTACTTACCAGTCCTTCTGGGCAGCTTTTGCCTGCAGCGACATTACCGGCAGCGGTGAAAGCTATTACTGATTATCAGCAGGCAGACGGCCATTTTGGGGTGAATTTTGATGCAAATAAACCGATGAAGACACTTTCCCCGGAAATTACGATGTTATGGGGAAATGCGCGGCTATTGGTAGGCCTGGTAACAGCAGCGGTTAAACTGCACAATCAGAAATTACTTGCGTCGGCCCAGCGTCTGGGGGATTTCTATGTCAATACAGGCGATCAGCTTTGCTCGCCTGCCCGGGAGGCCGAGTTTCGTGCAACGGGTAATTATGGAGATGGTTATTCTTGTTGCTATTTTCCTGCAATAGAAGGATTGGTTATGCTTTACAAGGCGACCGGCCAGGAACGTTATCTTCATCAGGCAGAACGCATGGCAGAGTGGTTTAAAAAGTTTGATGCGCTGCCGATTGATCATAGTCATGGTAACCTTTGTGCATGGCGCAGTATTTTAGATCTTTATGCGGTAACCGGCAGGCGTGCCTACCTGGCTGAGGCAGTTGCCAAATGGGAAAATGCAATGGCGAATGGTTTCGTATGGGAATCAGGCGGCGTGGGGGAGCACTGGTATAAATCATATCAGATCAGCGAAGGCTGCGGCGAATCAGACTGGCTGCGTTTTAATTTAGGGCTTTGGCGTTGGACCGGCCAGACGCGTTATCTGGATATGGCCGAGCGGCTACTTGAAAACCAATACATTGGCGAGCTAACTTCAAACGGTGGCGCTGGAATGAAACAATATGATGTCGACGTAGCCGGTCCTATCGCAATATTTGGAACAACAAGTGAATGGGAATTTTGCTGCAGTTTTCATATGCCTTTGGGGCTTTATTTTCTGA
>DHXR01000085.1 GCA_002413785.1 Mucilaginibacter sp. UBA5151 | reverse complement strand
TATTTTAATGCGTCTGCCCTGCATGCCGCACCACGAGTTACGCTACGCTAAACTCGCGGCAGGGCAACAATTCCAATCAAATCCCTCACCCAATCAACTAAATTTTCTATCTTTCGCCGTATTTTACAGGCTAATGAACAACGACTATTTTATTTTGGAGGATGGGGAACAGAAGGGGCCCTTCACGTTTGCTGAATTAACCGACAGGGGTCTTGGTATCCACGAACGTATATTGTCCTCTCAGGCGGAAGACTGGCAGGATGCCTGCGACCTGCCGGAGTTTTATCCCTATTTTGAGAATTGCGGGATCTATTTACCTACAGGCGATAACCTTGCTTCTTTTGGGTGGCGGTTGCTGGCTTACGTGGTCGACTATATCATATTGTCTTTTGTGATCCAGTTCATATTCATAATTTTAGCATCAAGAGGTATAAAATTCAATTTGCAGTCGGTTGATGACCTTTTAAAATTATCGGCAAAAGATCTGTTGATCCTGCAATTGATCTCAAGCCTTCCTTTAATTATTTATAACTCGATATGCGAAGCATCGCCAATGCAGGGAAGTGTTGGTAAAAAGCTCTGCAAGCTGGTAGTGGTAGATATTGATGGAGTGAGGCTTTCCTATCCGAATGCGCTGTTGCGGAGTATCGGCAAAGCATTTTCCGTTGCCTTTCTTTGTCTGGGCTTTATCAGTATTTTGTTTACCGAACACCGACAGGCCCTGCATGATTTCCTGGCCAAAACTTACGTTGTAAAACGGGACTGATTTTTAAGTGTTCATAGTTGATGGTTCATAGTAAAATCGAAGCTGCCATGAACTATGAACCATCAACTATGAACTAAAATAATCGATCCTTCACCACCAAAGTACCGGCGATCATATCATGCAGGCATTGTTGCTGTTTGTTAAAAAAACTGAAGAGGTAACCTATAAAAAAGGGGATTGCGGAAAATACTTTAGCCAGGTTACGGCCTACGGCCCGGCCAAAACTTATCCTTTTGCCCTGCATATCGCAAACTTTAATCGCCAGGATCTGCTTGCCGAAGGTGGCCTGCCTGGGGGAGCATTCCATAACGATATGATAAATAAATTTAATTACCGGGATAATTACCAGCAGGCTGAGGGCTATTAGAAGATGACTCCCGGTATCTTTAATAAACACGGAGATGAGGAATGCAGGGATGATGCAAAAGCCTGCAACAAAAAACCAGTCGAGCGCGGAGGCCAGCAGGCGCTGGTCGAAACTGCCGAAATACTGCGGGGTAAAGGCAGGCACGGTAAAACCTAAAAGTTCGCGGAGTTCAGCAATTTCCCGGGCCTCTTTATAATCGTCCATTCCGGCAGATTTTACAAAATCGCCGGGCGTTATGTTCAGCGCTTTTAACTGCTCCAAATTAAAGGGTCCTTCGGGCCTGCCGTTGATTACCAGGAAATAGGTTGGAGACATGTTTTAGCTGTTAATAAATAAGAAACACCGAATCCCGAACATCGAATTTTGAAGGAAAACTTCATTATTCATCATTCCGGATCCGGTGTTCAAGATACCCTTTTTTAGGCTCAATACCGCCTGACTTTAAAATCAGACAGGCCGCCGCTGATATGGATATGCATTTTGTTTTTTGCCGAACTAAAGCCCGGTGTTTCATAATTGTTATCGCTGGTTTTGCTAAACCCGTCAAACTTATTATCCGACAAACCCGAATCGGTTTCAATACTGCATGCCGCATTTTGAGGAATACTGATATCTACCCCGGAAACACCGGTCGAAATATCGACATCCGTCATAACTACAGGCATACCGAATCTTACCTTAAACGATGCGGCGCCACCATTCAGTTTAAGCTCTTTCACCTTAAATTTCGACAAGTCGAAATCAACGCTGCTTGCACCTGTTTCCACGCTGATCTCCCACTCAGGGTTTGGATTTAACCTCATATCAACCCTGTTTTTATCAGAATCAAAATTAAAACCATTATGGTTTTTAGTCTTAAAGTTAACTACATAAATGGAATCCTCATCCTTGCTCTGGGAGAAAGTGTACCTGTTAGTATTGTCGCGTGTGGTAGCGCTGAACAATTGGTTGGTGGTATCAGATAAATTATAACTGGTGGCGCCGCCGCTTACATTGAGGCGGGCAACTTTAATATTAGCGTTGTAAGGTTCATTAAACACGCCGTTAACAGCGGCTTTCATGTCGCCTTTGTCATTGTCGCCATTATCGTTATTATTGTTGTCATCATCCTTATCATTGTTGTTCCAGCTGTAATGGTTGCCCGGCCAAAAATTATACCGGTTGCCAAAATTGCCGAACAACAGCAGGCCCAATCCAATCACCAGCACCGATACCTTTATAATGGTGGCCCAGGGCGATTTGTTATGTGAGAATATAAGATTTACACCGCCGATAACCAAAAATATCGGCCACAGGCGAAAGATGTTCCACCAGTGAAAATGCAGATAGCCATAATTAGCCAGCAGAATGGCCGCGCCTATAACTACCAGTACCAGGCCCGGGATTAATTTATCGTTTTTCATAACCTATTTTTTAATATACATTGATACAAGGTGCAGCTGCCCCGATAAAACCGGGACAGGCAGAACCATTACTCTGTAGTTGAAGTGCTGTCGGTTTTTGCTGAATCATCAGTTGCGGCTGAACTATCAGCTGCCGGGTTTTCTTTATTATCTGTAGCTTGCCAGTCCTTGTTTTGCCAGGCTTGTGTTTGCTGACCGCTCACAATCAGCGCACCGCCTATTACCACCAGTACCACAGGCCATAGCCTTTCAAAATCAAAATCAGGGATCAGGTCATAATTATCTATTAAAATGGCTGCACCGATAAGTATGAGTACCACGCCTACAATGATCCCGCCGTTAGTCCTTTGTTTTGGGGGCATATTTTCAGGCGGGTTATTTGCAAAAGGATTGGCGCTGTAGGGGTTATTGCCAAACTGACTGCCCGGAGGCGGGGGCGGAGGCGTATTGAACCGGCTGCCCGGTTGTTGCGGGGGCACGGTATAATCAACCGTCGGGTTGTTGAAATTATTAAATACGTAACCCTTTTTTGGCAGCACTATCCATAAAATAATATAAGGGATAAAGCCGACGCCCATAATAAAGAAGGTGAAGGCAAACAGCAGGCGCACAATGGTTACGTCCATTTCAAAGTACTCCGCCAGGCCTGAACAAACACCACCTAACACCTTGTGGTATTCGTCGCGATATAGTTTTTTGTTCATTTTATAATTGTTTTTAGCTTGTTATTATTTATTGTCCTGTTACAGGTTTAATTACTATTTCATCCACATTGGCCCCTGCGCTCATGCTGTGAATATTTACAATTGCCGAGGCTATGTCTTCGGGCAAAACCATTTCATCTTTGTTAACGGTCATGCCTTTCCATGAGTCGGTTAATGTTGAGCCGGGAATAATGGCGGTTACCTTTACCCCATGCGGCTGCATCTCCAGCCTCATTACTTTGGTAAGACCAAAGAGCGCATATTTTGTTACACTGTAAGTACCGGCCTCCGCCAGCGGGTTAACCGAAGCTACCGAACAGATGTTGAAAATATGCCCCTTGTGCGCGGCAATCATGATTTTGCCAAAAAAGCGGTAAAGTTCATAAGCCGGCATCAGGTTGGTATTGATGTGTTTTTCAAAAGTACCCTCCTTATCATCCAATATGCTGGCGTATTCATAAATGCCCGCATTATTTACAATAATGCTGATAAAGCCCAGCTCCTTTTCAGCACCGGCGGCAAATTGCAATACCTGTTGTTTAATGCTGCAGTCGGTAACCGAAGTAAATATTTTTATAGCAGGGTTGATGGCCGACAGCTCCTTTTTAAAAGCTGCAAGGTCATCACCTGTTCTTGCGCAGATAGCCAGGTTGATGCCCTGCCGGGCAAAAGCGATAGCCGTAGCGCGTCCGATTCCTTTAGTTGCAGCGGTGATGAGGGCATTTTCCATTTTATTGTTTTAATGTTTGAATGTTGTAATTTGTAATGCTAATTTCTATTGCAAATTAAAATTATCATTCAGTTCTGATAGTACAAATCTAAATCTTATTTCAAAAGGCACGGTAAGGCATTTGGCAAAGCAGGTTAAATTTTCGGTAAAGCGGGGGAAAGTAGCGGTAAACGGGAATGGTCAACGTTTTTTGGATTACACGGTTCAACCTTCATCTCGCTATTGTTGGTGTTGTCACCAACAATTGGGAATACTTTCAAGCGGCAGGACTTTTTATTTTCTGCCATTGTCTGGAGTCAGTCTCCCGCCTCGCCATTGTTGGTGTTGTCACCAACAATCGGGAACGCTCTCTGGAAGCGGGATTTTTTTATTTTCCGCCTCGCCATTGTTGGAGTTGTCTCCAACAATTTGGAACGCTTGCAGGAAGCGGGATTTTTGTACTTTTGTTTCATGGCCGCTATCAACTTTGATTACCATCCTCAATTTTTTACAGCAACCATCCTGGAATGGAAGCACCTATTACAGGATGATACCTATAAAGACATTATTATTGATAGTTTGCTCTTTTTAACAAAAGAAAAGAGCATTGTTGTATATGGATTTGTTATCATGCCTAATCATGTTCATTTAATATGGCAGGTACAAGATGGCTATAAGCAGGAACAAATTCAAAATCGTTTTTTGAAATTCACGGCCCAACAAATGAAATTCAGGCTAATGGATACGAATAACCAAAAACTTTCGCAATTCATTGTAAATGCAAAGGACAGGCAATATCAATTTTGGGAGCGGAATTCTTTGAGGATTGATCTTTGGAGCCCGGATTTTTTTATGCAGAAACTGGATTATATTCATAATAATCCATTGCAGGATAATTGGCAATTAGCCAAATTTCCTGAAGACTACAAATATTCCTCTGCTAAATTTTATGAAACAGGCATCGACAATTTTGGCTTGCTGATGCACTACAATGGATAACGTTCAAACTTAGCATGCGGTTTGTTGGAGACAACTCCAACAAAGGCGGAGTGGATAAGGTTCAAACTCAACACGCGGTTTGTTGGAGACAACTCCAACAAAGGCGGAGAAATCCATTAAAATGACAATGTTTGTTACAGACAGCGCCAACAAAAGCGGAAAAACCGTATTTTTAGCCGAATTTTAGTTATAAAATGTTTCAAAGTTTAGGAAGATATATACTCTTACTGCGTTTAAGTTTCCGAAAACCCGAAAAGCTGAGTGTTTACCGGGCCGAGATTTTGCGCGAAATGGTTTCGCAGGGTATCGGGTCATTAGGTATTATTTGTATTATTTCGGTATTTATCGGTGCGGTTGCAGCAATCCAGGTGGCATTTCAGCTGGTTAGTCCGCTTGTACCCAGGGCTGTTGTCGGCAGCATATCCCGCGACTCCACCATACTGGAGTTTAGTCCTACTATTTCTGCACTGGTACTTAGCGGCCGCATTGGGTCGAGCATCGCTTCCCAGATCGGCACCATGCGCGTAACCGAACAGATCGATGCACTGGAGATCATGGGGGTAAACGCGCCCGGCTATCTCATTTCGCCGAAAATCATTTCGGGCATATCAATGATCCCTTTGCTGGTCATTATCTCGGTGATCCTGGGATTAACGGGCGGGTACATTGCCTGCCTTCTGTCCCGCGACATTGCTCCCGCAGATTTTGTTGCTGGTTTGCAGAACGGGTTTAATACTGTAACAGTTACAGTTTGCGCAGTAAAAGCCGTTACTTTCGGTTTCATCATAACTTCGGTTTGTTCCTATTTTGGATTTTACACCTCGGGCGGCGCGCTTGAAGTTGGGCAATCGGCAACAAAAGGGGTCGTATTTAGCTGTATCTGGATATTATTTGCTGACCTCGTTATCTCAAGTCTTTTATTATGATCGAAGTTAAAGACATTTATAAAACATTTGGGGAGCACGAGGTGCTAAGCGGGATCACTGCTGATTTTAAGCCGGGTAAAAACAACCTTATTATTGGCAGTTCCGGTTCGGGCAAAACTACATTGCTAAAATGTATCGTGGGCCTGCACGAGCCAACAAACGGGGAAGTGCTTTACAATAAGGAGAATTTTACGGCTTTGAAATTTGAGGCCCGCGTACCTATCCGCAAACAAATAGGCATGCTTTTTCAAAATTCCGCATTGTTCGATTCCATGACGGTTGAAGAAAATATCATCTTCCCGCTTAACCTGTTTACCGATATGTCGAAGTCAGAAAAGACTGACAGAGCCAATTTTTGCCTTAAAAGGGTGAACCTTGAAGGGAAGAATAGGCTGTTTCCTTCGGAGTTATCGGGGGGGATGAAGAAGAGGGTAGGTATTGCCCGTGCCATATCCATGCAGCCTAAATACCTGTTTGTTGACGAACCTAATTCGGGCCTCGACCCAAAAACGGCCATCCTTATTGATGAACTGATTGCCGAATTGACCGAAGAATACCAGACAACCACCGTGGTTGTTACCCATGATATGAACTCGGTAATGGGGATTGGCGATAACATTATATTTTTGCATAATGGGCAAAAATGGTGGGAAGGCACTAACAAGGAGATCGCCCACACTGATAATAAAGAATTGAATTCCTTTGTATTTGCCAGTAAGTTTATGTTGGCCGCAAGGGGAAAATTGTGAGTGGTGAGTAGTGAATGGTGAGTAGTTTTGGGTAATTGTTATATTTGTAAAAAATTAAGTGTGATGGAGTTGCGTAATTGTGCACATACCACTCACCGCAGCCAATAAATAATGACCACTCACCATTCGCCACTCACCACTCACCACTCACCACTCACCATCCAGCTGCTCACCCCAACCTACTGGAAAGACTATGAGCTGATTGATTGCGGCGATTTTGAAAAGCTGGAACGGTTTGGCAATGTGATACTGATAAGGCCCGAACCGCAGGCGGTTTGGAGCAAAGTTTTAAGTACCGCGGAATGGCAGCGCTTACATCATATAAAATTTAAGGGCCGCTCGGCAACATCGGGCGAATGGATAAAAAAGAATCCCGCTACGCCAGACCGCTGGCATATTGAATATAAAAACCCGGAGGCAAGTATTAAATTCAGGCTCGCCTTAACTTCGTTTAAACACCTGGGCATTTTTCCGGAACAGGCCGTTAACTGGGATTATATCAGCCAAAGCATCAAAAAATTTAAAACGCCCGGGCCAAAAGTACTCAACCTGTTTGCCTATACCGGCGGCGCTTCACTGATCGCACAGGCAGCCGGGGCCGACACAACCCATGTTGATTCCATTAAACAGGTAGTTACCTGGGCTAACGAAAACCAGGAGCTTTCGGGCCTGACCAATATCCGCTGGGTGGTGGAAGACGCGTTGAAATTTGTAAAGCGCGAATTGAAACGGGGTAAAAAATACAACGGCATTATCCTCGACCCGCCTGCTTACGGCCACGGCCCCAACGGTGAAAAATGGAAGCTGGAAGATAATATTAACGAAATGATGGGCGATGTAATGCAATTGCTCGATCCCGATGAACATTTTCTGATCCTGAATACTTATTCATTAGGGTTTTCATCGGTTATTATTGAAAACCTTATAAAAAGTGCCTACCCGCAGGTACAAAACCTGGAAACAGGTGAGCTTTACCTGCAGGCAACTTCGGGACCGAAATTACCATTGGGCGTATTCGGTAAGTTTTTTAAAGGGGGTGTTTAAGTGAGCGGTGAGTTGGTGAGTGGAGAATAGTGAGTGGTAAGTACACTCCAATGACTCAATGACTCAATGACCAATGACATAATGACCAAATAACCAATGACATAATAAGTTAAAAATATATCAATAAATAAATCCCGAAAAGGTGTTACTTTGCAACGCCCCGGTCAAAACAAAATCAATATACATGAAAGTCAAGCATACTATCCTATCGGTTACATTCCTGTTATTATCAGTAATACTTTTTTCTAATTGCAGTCAAAGCAGCAGCAAGAGTGCGCCTCCATTAAAAGATACCGCTAAGAAAGTGGCAGCTGTTGTTATAAAAGATACCGTTCCTGTAACGGTTACTTATCCTCCGCTTGACAAGCATCTGTACGATTCGTTGATGAAAAAGCTTGCCCATGGCGATACTACAGGCAGATGGCCGGTAAAAAACGCGCCATATCCCTTGCCCGGCGCTATCTTACCCTTTAAACGTGTTGTGGCTTATTATGGGAACCTGTCCGCTAAAAAGATGGGTATCCTGGGCGAGCTGCCGCCAAACGAAATGCTGGACAAACTGCATGGAGAAGTAAAACATTGGGAGAAAGCCGACCCGCAAACACCTGTGCAACCTGCGTTGCATTATATCGCGGTGGTGGCCGCCGGTTTCCCCGGTAAGGATAACATGTATATCAACCGCATGCCCTCGAAAAAAATAGATAGCGCGGTGCGCCTGGCTAAAAGGGCCCATGCCATACTTTTCCTGGATATACAGGTAGCATTGAGTAATATCCGCGCGGAGTTGCCTAAGTTGGAAAAATATTGGCAAATGCCGAACGTACATTGCGGTATCGACCCCGAATTTTCCATGAAGGATGGCATTCACCCTGGCAAAAAAATAGGCACTTACGATGCAGCTGATGTTAACTATGTTTCGGCTTACCTGGCCAACGTGGTGAAGAAATATAACCTGCCGCCAAAAATTTTTATTGTGCACCGCTTTACGCGTAAAATGCTAACCAATTATCAAAACATTAAGCTTCACCCCGAGATCCAGTTCGTTATGGATATGGACGGCTTCGGCCCCCCCGATTTAAAGACCGGCACCTACCGTGATTACATTTATCACGACCCGGTACAGTTTACCGGCTTCAAATTGTTTTACAAAAATGATTCCTGGTCGGCGCCGCATCACATGCTTACGCCCGAGGAAATATTAAAGCTATACAAACCGCATCCGATTTATATACAATATCAGTAGAGGTGAAAGGTGAAAGGTGAAAGGTGAAAGGTGAGTGTAGCCAGGCGGGTCGTGGACTATCTGCTTTTTACTATGGACTATGGACCATCGGCTATGGACTAAGGACTATCGACTATGGACTTTTTAAAATGGGGCATAATAGGTTGCGGGCGAATTGCCCACAGGTTTGTGCAGGGACTGCGCGAAGTACCGGGTGCCGCACTGGTATCTGTATTTTCAAGGCGCCCTGAAACGGTCAGCGGTTTTGTGGACCTATACGGCGGCGCTGCCTGCGCATCTGCGGAGGAATTGCTTTTAAGCGATATAGATGCTGTTTATATTGCAACCCTGCCTGATAGCCATGCCTTCTATAGTATTATGGCGCTGAATGCGGGGAAGCATGTTTTATGTGAGAAACCGGCAGCGATGAATCTTCCCATCCTGAATGAAGTACTTACGCTTGCAAAAAACAGGAACCTGCTTTTTATGGAGGGGATGAAACCGCCATTCTTTCCTTTGTACACCAAATTAAAAGCGTATTTGCTTACCGATCCTATTGGCCCGGCCGGCTATGTGCGAGCAGGATCGTCTGTGGCGGATATAAGCCGCGATCACCCGAATTTTAGTTACGAACTGATTGGCGGCAGCCTGATGCAGATTGGTATTTACGAAGCTTTTTTAGCCATCGACTGGCTTGGCGCCACCAAACAGGTGCAAACCATGGGCCGCTTTGGCGATACGGGTATAGATATGTTTGCCGTTTTTCAAACAGAGCATGAGAACGGGTACGCCCAGCTTTACAGCGGTTTCGACCTGCATGGCAAAGGCGATGCGCTTATTTGCGGCACCATTGGCTATGTCACCATCCATAAAAACTGGTGGAACCCCGCCCGTGCTACCATCAACTACCTGGATGGCCGTATTGTTGAACTGGATGAACCCTTCACCGCTGGCGGCCTTAACTACGAAATTCAGCATTTCTGCGAGCTGATCCTTCAAAAGAAAACTGAAAGCCCGGTGATCAGCCATGATATGTCAAGGCAAATGATCGCTTTGCTTGATGAGGCCCGGGCCAATATCGGGTTAAAGTTTAAAGGGGAATAGGTGGTTTATTGTCTGAACCACTGGTTACGCTGATTTTATTGATTTTTGAAATTGAACGGACGGGTCAAAAGGGGAGAAATTTAATTACCTGCGCATTACACAAATATATCACTATCATTACATCGTTGGTATTCTAAAATAGATACAGCACTATTCATTTATAAACAAAAGGCGCTTTCACGCCTGTTCATTAGCTTTTCTTTAATTTATTTGCAGCATTAAAAATATTTTAACTTAATGAAACTAAACAAGTTCCTTTGGGACATTTATAAACTATCGGAACAGGGACAAAAAGCCATACAACTTTTTACAAATGGCCCAACAGATGAACTTATTAAAAAATATCTTGGAGTATTTCACCTTAGTCCAGACGATACCACAAGCTTTATAGACGATCTTATTGATTTTACAACACTGCCAACTATACCTACAGAAATGAATTTTGAAGAAGCTGGGCAACTCTTTGAATCTATTATTAGCTCTGGTATTGAATTAACCAATGAAGATGGGGAGAAAGAGAAATATGATCCAAAAACAGTAAATTTTCTCGCCCTTACTCCAATTATTTCAAATTGGCTTTTCACTATTTTTCCAGATTTTTACAAACCCTATTTTTTTAGAAACCGGTTTCAACTGTTGATCCGTATTGCTGACACCTTTGGTATTGACCTTCCTCCGGTGCCATTAAAACGATATAAACAGGAACGGATAAAATATTATTGGGAACTTTGCAAAACTTTTTTGGAGTTTCAAATAGAAAACGAATTAACCGCAGCAGAATTTTGTGCTTTCCTGTATGACTTTGCGCCAAATTACGTTTCCCAATCGGATACACCGGAACTTGAATTGCCAAAACCAACGCAAGTATGGATGGTTGGTGGAGACAAAGGTGGCGGAGACTTTGAATTTTTAGACAAGTCCTCAGAAAATAACATATCATTTTGGCAGGGTAATCAGGATACCAAACGGGGCGATATAATTGTTATGTATTGTTTAGCACCACGTAGTTACATTCATTCTATTTGGAGGGCTACTTCTGACGGTATCGCCGACCCATTCTTTCATTGGTACAGCAATATTTATATTGGACAAGGAAAGAAAGTTGTTCCTGTCACCCTCAACGAGTTAAAACAAGATACTTATTTCAGCAACCACCCTTTAGTGCGGAAAAATCTACAAGGCGTTAATGGCTATCCTTTGACATCAGAAGATTATAACCGTCTTCAGCAAATAATAATTGAAAAAGGCGGCAATAACGAGGACCTTCCGCAACTTTACAGTCACACCTTTTCAACGAACCAGGATTTATCAAACGAAAGGGAAGTTGAAATAGCCCTTATTGAACCTTTGTTGCTGCAATTAGGCTATACAGCCAATCACTGGGTGAGGCAATTATCTGTGCGCATGGGCAGAGGTGAACGAAACTTTCCTGATTATGCTTTCCTGACAAATAAAGAGCAAGGATACGAAGCTGCATCTATGTTAATTGAATCGAAATTTTGGATCAAGAACAATAAAGAACTTGAAGAAACATTTAAACAGGTTTGGTCTTATGGGCAGCGGCTCATGTCTAACATATTGGTTATTGCGGATAAAGACGCCATTTGGATATACGAGCGGCATAGCCAGAGTTTTGATCGCACGAGATATATCAAAAAGTTTTGGAAGGAATTAGAGCAACCTGATAATTTTCAGCAAGTAAAACAGATTTTAAAGACCAAAAAATGAAATTATAAAAAAAGTTTATTTAAAAGAAATAATTTTAATAAATAATTAAATTTATTAACCAATGTATTGCCTTATATTTGCATAATGGAAATGGATATAAGGATCGAAACATTACCTTCTGGTAAACGTAAAGGAACATCGGTATCATCGGAATACGAAAGGAAAAACAGATTAGATTATGCTGATTATAGCCTATACTTGGGTGAGGCATTAATTTATAAAATCAAAAACAAAGAAGTACAAGTAATAAATACTGAATTACTTCCTGATGGCGATTACAAAAGGAATAAATTTGAACATATAGCCCCTATGGCACCGATATGTTCCCGTAGCTCATCCACACCGGTAAATAATAGCAAAGGATGGTATAGGTATATTGGCAATGAATCGTGACCGCCCGGCAACGGGCTTTTTTTTCCTTAATTTTTCTTCGCGGGAATTTCTGTTTACACAAAAAATAAAACGTGCATTACGACAGGCAAGATATCATGGCAATGGAGATTGTGAAAACCTATCTTTCAGAAAGCATACTTTGTGCTGATGAAGATAATCGCCCTAAAGGAGGTTTACACATGAAGGATCGGTATTTGCCTTTAAATGATGACATGGTGGAGATCAACTTACTGGGAAAGATGAACTATATCGGTGAACATGTGATTGCTCTGATCAATATCAATATTTACCATCAACACCCTGACCGTATCACTGAACTTTCAAAAGTGATAAAGAAAGTATTAAACGGTGCGATGGTCCAGGGGTTTCAATTTGACTTTGAGAGAGAGTGTTATAACGGAACTGCAAAAAGAAAATACCACAATATCTTATTCAAAGGGAATGCGAGCAAAAGTGATTACCAGGTTTTATTAGATTCTTATTTTTAAACTTGCCAGTCCATCAACCCAATCAACTATTTTTTCAGCGTTTGCTCAAACAACTTATAGATCCGTTTATACTCGTCGGCCCAGCTGCTGGGTTGTTCAAATCCATGGTCTTCCACCGGATATGAAGCCAGTTCCCAGTTGTCTTTATGCAGTTCTATTAACCGCTGGGTCAGGCGGATAATGTCCTGGTAGTTCACATTCTGGTCAACCATGCCGTGCAGCATCAGTAAATTTCCCTTTAAGCCGTTGGCAAAATATATGGGGGAGCTTAAACGGTAAGCCTTTTCATCATTATAGGGTTCGTTCAATATTTCATCGGTATAACCATTATCGGCCAGCATATTGTTAAACATAAACTCGCGGAAAAAAAACCTGTGGCGAATAAAACGGCGGGCATGTTGTTATGATTGGTAATTTTGATGTCTTAATTCACCAGCCTCCCGTTCAAATCCACTGTCCTCGCAAAAGGGTTTAAGAACCTGTTAGCCAAAACGGCAAATTCGCGGCGGCTAACCTGGCGGTTAATGTCAAAATCCTGTTTGAATTTATAATGTATTTTCCAGTCCTTTTGTATGCGGAGCTTTAAGGTCAACGGGTCGGTAAGCGTATAGTCGCTGATGAACGACAACAAGTTACCTACGGTAAACTTATCACCCGGTTTTTCTTTGCCGAACCATAAAAAGGCGCGGGTATAAATTTCCTTTAAAACGGGCTGCACCTCAGATGTGCTGACCAGTGAATCGGGCTTAAACAAAAATTGTACTTTATCGCCGGTCAACTCTTGTGTTCCTTTAAGCAGGCCTGTCGCGCAAACCTGTTGTATAGCCCTCCAGTCAGGGTCTTTTTGCGGAATATCAGTAAATGGAAGCAGGTAGCCTTTAAAGTCCATCAGTTCACCTTGTATGATCCGCACTTTTAAATTATTTGTGGTGGTTTTAAAGAAGGCACAATAGGCGGCAATAGTTCCCGCGCCCTGACCCAATATTAATTGGCCGGGTAAATCATGAAGGTTGGTATTTGTCGGAAACAGCATATCTGCGATCAGTAAATTATCCACCCCCTTAGCTATCACAGCTTTCATTGGAATACAATAGGAGGGAAAAGGCGGATAATTTTCTTTCGGGGCAGTAATGTCATTATGGCTTTCCCCGGTGATACCGTCTCCCATGGCTATGGATGTCCGGCATAGTTTTGATCTTGTCTCATTTAACAGGCTATCAAGCCGGGGATAGCCTGCACCTGCTAAATGGGCAACACCGCCATTCCTGGTAGCGTCAATAACTACTCTGGCCTTTATGAGTTTGGTTTTGCCGTTTTGTGTAACACTGACATCCCAAAAGTCGTTTTCCTTTTTTATGGCTGTTACTATTATGTTGTTGTAAACGGCGAGGTTTTTTACAGTGTCCGTCATCTTTTTAAGAATCTCCGAACATGACCGGGAATCGAGCGTTAACGGCGAATCGTCCGTTGTATCCAAATCTTTTTCACCGTTATGATGCTCCCTGTATCTTCTGCGGAATTCATCCCAAATACCGGAAGCAAGGTTGCGGTCTTCTTTTATTACAGACACTTCACCTTGAGTAACAACGCCGGCATCAGCCTGTCCTGTGCCTTTTTCAAAAAATACTGGTATCGTATCTTCTTCCGCCAATATCGTTTTCACTTTACTCCTTGCGCTCTGAATAGCGGCCGCAACGCCTCCCGCGCTGCCGCCAATAACCAGTACATCGGTTTTAATTGTTTGGGCATATAGTAATGAACAGTTGGAAAAAAGTAATATCGCGATCAGCTTATTTATCATCAGAACTTAAAATAATCGAATATGAAATGCTAAAATAGCGCAAAAGCTTGTTGCAGATAAAAATAATACTTAATTTAATTTTTTTTTACGACCATGACAGACGAACTACTAAGGTACCCCATCGGGAAATTTAAAGCGCCGGTATCCTACACTACCGATGATATCAGGCATTGGACCACTACGATTAAGCTATTTCCCGGTAAATTGCGCCATGCGATTATCAGGTTAAATGAAAAACAACTTGATACCCCATACCGCACCGGCGGATGGACCCTGCGGCAGGTAGTGCACCATGTTGCCGATAGCCATGTTAACTCCTTATTACGTTTTAAATGGGCGCTAACGGAAGAAAACCCGACCATAAAACCCTACGAAGAGGCGGATTGGGCCCTGTTGCCCGATTACCGTTTACCCGTTGAATCGTCCCTGAAAATAATTGAAGGAATACACCTGCATTGGGTGGCCCTGCTTGAAAGTTTTACCGAAGAAGAGTGGAACCGCACCTTTGTACACCCGGCTTCGGGCCAAACCATGCAGCTGAAAAGGGCGCTTGCCTTATATGCCTGGCATAGTAACCATCACCTGGCACACATTACGGAAACGGTTAAGACATTTTGAACTAAATAGCAAGGTGATAGATCCGTCCGGGGTTTCCCGCGGTATCAGCGCTAAGCCGGCTAAGGTATTTTTTTGATACCGACCGGGGGGCAAAACCATTATCAACCAAAGTTAATTCTACGGGGCCGTTCAGTATTTTACCGGCCCCGTTCATCAATTCAAAAGTATTGCCGCCATAGCCAAAAAAGTTATTGACCACCTTTACATTGTCAAAATTAAAGGTGGCTTTGAGGCTGCTGATAAAAAAGTTTTCTTCATGAACTATAGCAGCGATCTTGTCGAAGTTGACCGGTTTGTCGTTTTTAAGCGTTAACACATAAATATTACGCATCAGATCGGGCTTAACATCTGCAATAAAAGGGAGGGCCCTGAGTGATTTTTCTGTGGTTTTAGCACAAAGGGCACAGTTCAGGCCGCTAACCTGTAATTCGGCCCTGGTGAACTGTGCTTTGGCAATGCCGACGGTAAGTGTCAGCAGGAATAAAAATACTTTTAATGTTTTCATTTTGGATATAAAGATAAATGTAAACATTTCAACGATACCAAACATAAAAAAGGCCCCCGGTGTATCGGAAAGCCTTTGAATATTTTATAACGATAACAATTAAGCGCCTTTATCGTCTTCCGGCAGGCTTGCTATCCGGTAGCCAACATTGCCATCGGGATCAGTTACTTTTTCGTAATAAATGCCATTTGGCGATACATAGTATTTTTTACCGTTCAGTATCACCTTCCGGCAATCATCAGGGAGCTGGTTTACGATATCACCAACCTGTGGCGCCGCAACTGTGGCATTAGGGTCAGTAACGCTATCAGCGGTATTTAATTCGCCGTCTTTTCCGGCTACGATGTATATTTTTTTGCCTTTATCGTTAAGCCCTTCCTTGTAATAAACGCCATCCAGTTCGTAATACTGCACACCGTCTATTTTAATAGGGCGGGCGTTTTCAGGCAGGTTAGGGATAGCTGCGCCAATCGGCGGGGCTGTAACCTGGTAGCCCCCGTTATCATACGGGCTATAAAATATACCGTCATAATAATAATATAAGGACGAACCCCAATAAAATGGATAATAACCAAACGGCAAAAAGCCCAAATAGAACCCGATATGCGGATAACCATAATAGCCAAAGCCCGGCCGGTAAAATGCACCGCTGTTATAACCGGCGCCTGCAAAATAACCAACACCAGCCCTGTAAGCAATGGCAGATCTCACGCCGACATTCTGGTTGCCGCGAAAGCCCGAACTTAGTCCGGTGCTGTTATGAACGCCAAACCCTCCGCTCAGATGCACACCGCCACCACCACCACCGGAATGACTACCACCCCGTTGGGCGCTGGCGCCTGTGATCATTAATGCTGAAAATAGTCCGGTTAAAAACATACCGGAAGCATACTTATAAATCCTTTTCATATTTTCATAAAACTATTATTTAACAGATTTTTCCTTTTTTAAGTATAAAATTTCCTGAAATTATTAATCAGCTATTAGACCGAAAATTACTCTGATGGTTTAATCTTGCCCCGCTAATTAATTAATTTTTTTGCCTTGAGCTTTACAACTCATTATCAGCAAATTTATGTATTAAAATGTGGTTATCGCAATTCGTTTTCCATTTTAAAGCGTCTTTTTTACTGCCAGTGCTCTGTGCGAATCGTGGTTTTAATCAATCTGGATCATCTCGGCAGGGAAAATAAGCTTAAATGTGCTCCCTTTATCTTTTTCTGACGCCACTTCAATTTTGATCTTATGAAACGCGGCAATCGACTTTACAATTGGCAAGCCAAGCCCAAAACTGTCCTGCTGCAATGATTGCCTGAACTTTTTAAACCTGTTAAAAATTAAAGGGAGGTCTTCAGCGCTGATCCCGATACCGGTATCAATTATTCTGACCATGAAAATATTGTTTTCACGGCTTGCAACAATTTTTATTTCGCCATTTTCGTGGTTATATTTTATGGCGTTATTTATCAGGTTGAAAAACAGGTTAAACAGCAAAAATTTGTTCACGTTTAACAAAACCCATTCTTCGGGCAGGATAGCTTCATAGCTGATATTTTTGTCCTGCAGCCTTATTGATATTTCATCGTAAACTTCGCCTAATAAAGCAGTCAGTGAAATTTTATCTTCCTTTAAAAATTGCTCATTTTCAATTTGTGATATCAGCAGCAGGGTTTTAGTTATACTTTTTAACCGGTTCAATATTTTTTGCATCTCCAGTAACCGGGCCTTAAAATCGTCTCCGATATCTTCCCGCTCAAACATATTTTCGATCTTCGACTGAAGGATAGATATGGGGGTCATTAACTCGTGCGATGCATTTGAAATAAACTCCCGTTCCTTTTGAAAAGTACTTTCAATGGTTTTGATCATTTTATGGATGCTGATATCCAGGTACTCAAAATCAGAAGTGGACGTTTTTACCTTTTGATAGGAACCCAAATTTGGAAATTTAAGCGCAATTAATTTTGTTTTAATAATCAGGTCCAAAGGCTTTAAAACATAATTGCTATATACCTGGTCGGCCAGGATTGTCAGTAGTATCATGCCAACCAAAACTTCAAAAGCGATATTTTGCAGGGGAGTGCTTGTTTCGCCTATCGTATCCACACTCTTTCCGATTTCAAGGAGGTAATTTTTTTTGCTGACCGCAAAATTATAGCTGAGGATGCGGTATTCTATAGTATCTCCTTCAATTTTGCGTTTTTCGTTTATTATTGTGTCAAGGTGTTCATTCAGTGAATCTTCATCAAGGCTGTAATATTCCTCCTTAAGGGGAGAATAGGCGGCATAAACATAATCTTTTATTCCTGCTGCTTTTATGAGTTGCAACACCTTGGTTTTTTGCTTCCGGAGTTTGTTATCAGTAAAATTCTGGTTGATATTTCTGATCAATGCAGGCAACAACAAAATAAACAGTGTTACAATTACCAGTTTCGATAGGGTATTAAACAGTGTAAGTTTTGTTTTAAGTTTCAAATGCCTAAGTATTAATTTTTATTTTATAACCTAAACCGCGCACAGTTTCAAGCCAGTCGGGCGATGCATAAACATTTAATTTTTTACGGATGTTTTTAATATGCGCATCAATATAATTGGAATCGTAATCATCGTTTATTACACTTCCCCAAATATGTTCACTTAACTGGGAACGTGTCAATGTCCTGTTTTTATGTAAAATCAAATAGGCTATCAGGTCAAATTCCTTTTTGGTTATGTTACTTATTTCAGCGTTATGATAACTGATCATTCTGTCGGGCAGGTTTATTAAGAACCCCCCCAGGTCAATAACATTTTGTTTTAAGCCAAATTTTCTGCGCGTTATGGCCTGCATCCTGCTTTGCAGTTCGAGTAAAGAAAATGGTTTCGGTAAATAATCATCGGCCCCAAGATCCAGTCCTTTTACACGGTCATAAACTTCGGCGCGGGCAGTTAATATGATGCAAACCGCTTCCGGGTTATTCTTTTTTGCTTCTTTCAGCAATTCAAGGCCATCATAATCGGGCAAACCCAGGTCTATTAAAATAAAGTCATAAAGGTTAACGGCTATTTTTTCAGATGCGGACGCCCCGTTAAAACATACCTCGCAGATATAATTATAATTGGTCAGGAAGATTTCCAGTTCATCGGCAAGCGCCTTTTCATCTTCGATTATCAAAACATTCATGCCAGTTTTAAAAAAATAGGTAGTAAAATGTTAAATTAAAAAAAACTTCATGCCTGTTTTTCAAAGCGCCTTCAACATTCAGTGGGATAGAATATTTCCATGAAGCTTCAAAAGTATAGTGGGGCCTGTTATAGGCAACAGGCAATTTAACACTGTAATTAAGAGCCGTAAACCTCCCGTTGTTATAACGTGGAAATGGAGGCGGGGATACGCCATCGTATAGGTTGAAATCATTGGCTGCAGCGATATTTTCCAGGTGTTCGGAAGAATACCTTCCCACAAAGTTCTGAGTGCCAAAAATAGCGCTGATGGATGGATTGAATGAAAGATAATCTTTATCATCAAAAACTCCCCAGTCAGTTTCGATGTATTTTGATGTATTCAGCGTGACGAAATAGTCGTTGGCGCTCCCAAACAGGTAGTCGAATACCACGCTTGATTTTGCAAGTTTCCAGTCGAAGGAGTTTTTGAAATTTATATCGTTTGACGAAGCTGATTTTATCACCTTTGCAGTATTCTTATTAAATATAAACCGGGAGTAACTAATGGTGCCGGAAATCTTTTTTGAATAGTTAAATAGATAGCCGGCCCCAAGGTCAACTTCATCTATAAGCGGGTAATAACCAATTACCTGTACCGGCGAAGCATAGACGAATATGCCCGATTTGAAATTGTATATAGCATCGACACTTAAAAAGGGGTAGGTAACCGGCCCGGTACGCCCAAAAAATTGAAAATCACTGCCATAATTGGCCCCAACTGAAATAGACCTTTTCCTGATCACGCTATCTGAATCAGCAATAATGTGGCTTGACCCGCGAAAATAGGGGTATGGTTTTACCGCCGCAGCATTTGCAGCAATACAAATTATCAGGGAAAGTAACACGAAGTAATATTTCATTAATTAAAAAAATTTCAGGTAAATTTATTAATTGCCATTTCTTCTCGGTATTTCCGGCGGCCTTTCAAGGCCTTCAGGCCTTCGCTGCCTTTTCGGCTTTGGTTTGCTTTGTGCAGCGGCCGTGTTGTTAGCAGGTTCTACTTTTTCGGGCTTTGGTTGTTTTTTAGTTTTTGCTACTTCTTTTATTTTCTTTTTATCATCCTGATCCTGTTTCTTGTTGTTTTTTGTTGTTGACGTATCGCCTGCCAATTGTTTTAATGGCAAACTTAACCCCAAACTATCAGAAAAAGCATTAAAATGATGATTTTTTATTTTAGCAGACGATAAACATGGTGCAAATATCAATAACACGACAATATACGCAAACCACTTTATCATTGAGATGGGGGAAATATTAAAATTATATTCAAATGGCATTCAATTAAACTGCATGCATTTAATTAACCGCGCAGGTTGTATAATTTGAGTTTATTAAAAATCTATTAGAGGCGTTCACCATCAAAATGCCAAACTTTTATAAGTTCAGCAAAAGGGTAAATTTAGCTTTTATTTATTCATTACGGGATGAATAAACCGAAATTAAATTTTTTTCAATTGATGATACTTACATCTTTGGATGTATATACACGGTCATGATCATCAATAATGATGCAGGCCAGTTGATTTAATTGGTTTATCAGATACATTCCGGCATTAACACCCATAGCCATTACCGGGCCGGCCATTGAATCAGCCATTTCGCCGCAAGTACTTATAATGCTTACGCTTTTAATTCTGCTAACCGGAAAGCCTTTTTTAGGGTTAATCATGCCCGAATATTTTTTATTGATGACGGCAGTTTGTTTTCCAATATTTACCGATGTCGCTATAGCCATATTACTGATCTCAACCTCCGCAAAAGGTTGCGTTTTTTGAGCGGGGTCCGCTGTCGCTATTGTCCATGGTTCATTGTCGGGGTTTGCGCCCCAGGTAAGCAAATCTCCTCCGGCATTAATAACACCGCTGCTAACACCCTGCATTTGCAGTACGTATTTGGCCCTGTCGGCCGCATATCCTTTAATATTGGCGGCAAAGCTTATGCGCATGCCCTTTTCTTTCAAAAAGATGGTTTGCTCCTTCGCATCAAGCACAATGTTTTGGGAGTTTATTTTCCTTACAGCGGTTGCAGTACCATTCGCTTCGAAATTATCAGCCCCCTTTTCGGCATAATAGGTAATATCAAATATACCGTGGGTAAGTTCCGCTATTTTTAACGAACGGTCGATCAGCCGGAAAATTTCGGGATTTGTTTTTACAGGTTTAATACCAGCATTGCGGTTTATGGCATTAATAGGGGTATCGTCACTAAAAGTACTGAGCAGTTTTTCAACACGGGTTATTTCAGCTATGGCATCGTTTATGCGTTCATCGGCCCAACTGGGGTCGCTGCCAACTACACTAATTTCAAACTGATTACCCATCAGGCGTACAAGGCGCCTGAATATCACTGATTTGGGGGCTAAGGTCTTTATAGCTAACATAAACTGGTAGAATTTAAATGCCGTATAAGAAATATTTTAATAAAAAACCTTCGCTATAAAACTTCGCCAGTCAGGGGGGAAATGCGGAATATCGCTAATGTTTACGCAACTAAAGTAGGGGGCGATTATGAAATTAAGATGAAAAAGGAATTTTGACAAATGTAATCGGTGAAATCGTATCAAATCAGTGAAATCCTACCAATTAAATTCCGAAATTCGCCCTGTCCGATAAATTGCTGCATGCTTCAGATACAGGAAAATGTCTCCCTTAAAAATTTTAACACTTTTGGCATTGATGCCAATGCGGAATATTTTGTTGAAATAAACCGTAAAGAAGAACTGACTGAGCTTTTTTTAGATCCGCAGTGGAAGCAAACTAAAACACTGGTTTTGGGCGGCGGCAGTAACATGCTGCTCTTAAATGATTTCGATGGCCTTGTTATAAGGATCAATATCCGCGGTATTGAGCACCGTATCAGTCAAAATGAGGTTTTTATTGAAGCGGGTGCGGGTGAAGTGTGGAATGACCTGGTGAATTTTTGTGTGATAAGGGGCTATGCAGGTTTGGAGAACCTGAGCCTGATCCCCGGGTCAGTGGGGGCCTCACCCATACAAAACATCGGCGCTTACGGCGTGGAACTGAAAGATGTTTTCCGCAGTTGCAATGCCTTTGAACCGGCAACAGGCAAATTCAGAACATTCAGCAAAGAGGATTGCCGTTTTGACTACCGCGAAAGTGTTTTTAAAAGCGAACTAAGGGGACAATATATTATTATATCGGTAAAATTTCAACTATCGCTAATCCCGCATTTCAATTTAAAATATGGCGCCATTGAGCAGGAACTGGCGCATCGCCATATCACAGTGCCAACTTTAAAGGATGTATCGCAGGTGGTTTCGCATATCCGTGTTTCCAAATTGCCAGATCCGTCAACCATTGGTAATGCCGGCAGCTTTTTTAAAAACCCGGTTATCAGCGCAGATCAGTTTAGGCCGCTTCAAACAAAATTCCCGGAAATTGTACATTTCCCCACCGGGGATGCGCAAATTAAGTTAGCCGCCGGCTGGCTGATTGAGCAATGCGGCTGGAAAGGGAAAGTGGCCGGCCATACCGGCACCTGGAAGAACCAGGCCCTGGTGCTGGTAAATCACGGGGATGCCTCCGGTGCAGAGGTTTATGCATTTTCGTCGCAAATTATAGACAGTGTGTACGTAAAATTTGGCGTTTTGCTACAACGTGAAGTAAACATAATCAGCTGATTATTTTTAATTATGCTTATGCCCGCCGCCTGAATTGTTGTGTTTTAATAGCCAGATATCCTCAAATCCGGCACAAATCAAAAAACTGTTTTCTTTGTAATGTTACCCATAAATAGCTGTTGTTAAATTAGTTGTTTGTTTTATTGTGTTGTTAGTACACTAACTTTAATTTAAACATTGCCTTACCTCATGGTACGTTGTTTTGCAGGTGCGGATTTTTTTAGTGGTACTATGTTTGTCTAAGGTAAAGTACAAAACTTTAACAGTATGACAAAGATTGAGTTTAACACCCTGGTACTGCGTCAGGCGACCTCTTTGAGGTCTTACGCCTTACATTTTACACACGATGCAGACGATGCTAACGACCTTGTTCAGGATACAATGTTGAAGGCCATAACTTATTATAATAAGTTTAAGGAAGGAACAAATTTAAAAGGGTGGTTATACACTATTATGAAAAATACCTTCATAAATAACTACAGACGGTTTATAAAGATGAACACTTTTGTTATCAAATCTGATGAGATATCCTCGCCAAATCTGGTATTCAGTTCAACAAAAAACCAGGGCGAAGCTAAATTTGTAATGGACGATGTTAAAAAAGCATTGGACAGGTTGCCTTCCGATTACTATTTGCCTTTCACTATGTACTTTGAGGGCCATAAATACCACGAAATTGCCGATCACCTGATTATTCCGATTGGAACCGTAAAAACACGGATACACGTTGCACGTAAATTGCTGAAAAAAAGTTTAAAAGCTTATGATAACAGTATTGCGAAACCGGCTTATGCAGAAAATTAGCACATCCATATATATCAGTTTAAATCTCCCTGTTAACAAGCAGGGGGATTTTTTTGTCCCCTTTTTTTCAATAATATATGCTTTATAAGGCCCGATTAAGTATTTTAGCGGGATACAAAGCCCTAATGAAGGACCTGCCTGTTTATACAAAATCTCAGCTTGCCCTGCGCAACGGGCAGGACAAGCCCGAAGTGTGGATAGCCTATAAAGGATTGATCTATGATGTATCGCGCAGCCGACTATGGCTAAAAGGCAAACATTATGAACACTGGGCCGGGCAGGACCTTACACCCGAACTTGTTGACGCTCCGCATGATGAATGGGTTTTCGACCATTTTGATGCGATAGGAAGGTTGGGATAAAGTCTGGAGTCCTAAGTCTTGAGTCTGAAGTAAGAAAAAAAAGTCATCGATCCAGCCCCATTTTGACTTCAGACGTAATACATGCGACTCAAGACTGCTGTCTTTATGATATTTCAAATCTGCTCAAACTCACAAACTCCTGTACCCGCGCGGCAATTTCTTCCTGGCTAAGGTTCCTGATCTTTTCGGTACCGAATTTTTCAACACAGAATGAAGCCAATGCCGAGCCAAAAATGATGGCGTTTTTCATGTTGTTAAAATTAACGGTGCCCACTTTTGCCATATAGCCGATAAAGCCGCCTGCAAAGGTATCCCCCGCGCCGGTGGGGTCAAATACTTCTGCTAATGGCAGTGCCGGAGCGGCAAATATTTTATCCTCGTTAAAAAGCAGCGCACCATGTTCGCCTTTTTTTATGATAAGGTATTGCGGGCCCATGGTCAATATCTTACGGGCTGCTTTTACCAGTGAGTATTCTCCCGATAACTGGCGGGCCTCTGCATCGTTAATGGTTAACACGTCCACCATTTTTATGGTTTCCAGCAAATCATCGAGCGCAATATCCATCCAGAAATTCATGGTGTCCATTACAATCAGTTTCGGGCGGTTAGCGAGTCTTTTTATCACAGTTTGCTGTACCTGCGGCTGTAAATTGCCCAGCATCAGGTATTCGCAGTCCTGGTAGGCAGCGGGGATGATGGGGTCAAAATCGGCCAGCACATTCAATTCAGTTACCAGGGTATCACGGCTGTTCATGTCGTTATGGTATTTGCCAGCCCAAAAGAAAGATTTTTCACCTTTTTTTACCTGTAGTCCGTCGGTACGGATATGGTGACGGTTAAGGTCGTCAATTTCGCTTTGCGGGAAATCATCGCCCACTACAGCTACAATTTTCACCTTATTATAAAAATAGGAAGCGGCCAAACTGGCATAAGTTGCCGCGCCGCCAACAATTTTATCCGTTTTACCAAAGGGCGTTTCAATGGCGTCGAAAGCCACGGTACCAATAACTAAAAGGCTCATTAAATATCTTTTAAAATTTTTTGCACAAATATTGTGAATTTAAAGCGTAAAAGCTTCTGCTTTTTTGATAACCTACCGCGAAATTGCAAAAACCGACCTGGCTGTGAGCTCATTAACAGCTATTTAATTTTTTTTAAAAGAGTTGTTGCTTATTTAACGCGGAAATCATACTTTTGCACACTCCAAACCGGAAAATATTCCTGAGTAGCTCAGCTGGTTAGAGCATCTGACTGTTAATCAGAGGGTCGCTGGTTCGAGCCCAGCCTCAGGAGCAAGGCCCCGCACGTCTGCGGGGCCTTTTTTCAATAAAAATAGCCTATTTTGAGCAAGAAATGCACTTTTTTGCTGCTATGACGTATTTTTCGTCTTCTCAACAAAGCAGAGGCTATATCATCAAAATTTCAGTTTCGCAAGAATTTTTGTCAAACTTCACGGAGTTGTGTTACAATTGTGTTACAATTGTGTTACAATTGTGTTACAACGCTTCGTGGTTAATTTAATTGATCATGGCTACATTAAGCGCTAAAGTATTCAAACATCACAAAAAGGCAGACGGTACTTACAATGTTAAAATTTGTATTACCCACCAAAGAGAAAGAGTATATATCGACACCTCTCATTATGTGGTGGACAGACAACTCACTAAAGATTTTAAAATTAAGGATCAGTTTCTCAATTCCATTTTAAACCGAACGCTGGATGATTACCGAAAGAGTGTAAGCAATTTAGAGGAGCGCCTTGATAATTTTACAGCGGAATCTCTGAGGCAATTTCTGCTCAAAAAAGATGAGAAAATTGATTTCATTAATTTTTGTCAAATAAATATAGATAAGTTAATTGCAGATGGCCGGACTAAAAGTGCTGCAAATTATAAAACTGTTCGTAATAGCCTGGTAGATTTTCTGGACGGAAAATCAAGCTTACCGATTGAGCAAATTACATTAAGCTTTATAGGTTATTATGAACGTTACTTAAGAGGTAAAAGAGTTTTGATAAGAAAGAATCAATTTGGAAAAGAATATAAAATAGAGGGTAAACCACTTCCAGACGCCAGCGTCCATGTTTATTTAAGAGATTTTCAAGGTTTTTTTACAGCGTCTATGATTCATTACAATAAGCCCTCTTTAGGGTTAAATCCCATTAAATATAACCCTTTCGAAGAGTATAAAATTGTTGAAAGCCCAGAAACAAGGAAACGAAACATCCAGGTCAAGGATTTGATAAAAGTTAGGGATTGTAAAATTGAACCATTGGGCAGGACGGAATTGGCAAGAAATCTATTGATGTTGTCTTTCTACCTGTGCGGTATGAATGCAGTTGATTTTTATAACAGGAACTATATAATAAAAAAGGCAGGCTTGAATATAATCGTTCAAAGACTAAAGGTAAAAGAAAGGATAACGCGTTCATAAGTATCAAAATAGTCCCGGAAGTAGCCGAATTACTAAAATTTGCCGAAACCCTTTCAGAAAGATATTCCTGTATAGGAAATTTGAATGCTGCGTTAAGTAAAGGTATGAGGCAAATATCAATACTTACCGAAATCCCTGGTCTTACATATTATTCGGCACGGCATACATTTGGTAATCTTGCCCGTAATAAATGCCGGTTGCCAAAAGATGATGTTGCTCAGGCTCTTAATCATGTAGATCATGGTCGAAAAACAACTGATATTTATTTAGAAAAAGATTGGACTATAGTAGATGAAGTTCAAAATGCGGTATTAAATCTGTTAAGGGAAAATGACGAGAAGCTGACTAAGAAGCCCGTTGTTAACGTTAGATACTTATTTGAGCAAATCGATTTGCCATTCTTAAAAACAGGAATTTAATAATGGAATAACTACCTTTCAATCCATAGGGAAAAGTAAGACTCATTTTTGCTGCAGTTGAATTATTGGTTTGATCCCATTTAGGTAAACCGAATGGTCACGAGTTTTTTGGTATTACCGAAGAATAAACTTGTCCGCTGTGCGCCTTGCACGGAGCCTGCCATTGCTCCGCTTAAACAGCCGCCAGCAGCAAGCAGGAAACTGTCAAGGGTGGGCTAAAAAAAATAGACAACTGCCCATTTACGTGCCCTTGACGGTTTTTCTGCGGTGCTAATTTTGTGACTGCGGTGGAATGCAACAATAAAATGAGGACGGATATTTGTAATAACCACCAGTAGTAAAATATAACCTGTAGATGTTGCAGATGTCACCGTTAACGGAACAACGATTTTGTTTTTCCATCATTACCATGTTTATTTAACGAACAACGTTCGTATCTCCAATGAAAACTTAACTACAGCCCCAAAAAGCAGGTATGTCAGGAGGTACGAGTTTCAATCCTGCGCCACTGGCAGCGAGGCTGGCGGCGAATGGAATATAGCGTGCTAACGCGTGATGTAATGAGCCGCCTGCCGCAGTCTGCCTTTAATGGACTATACATTACAGGCTGCTGTTCAGCAAATGTTTTTCATACACTTTTTCCGTTACGGCAACAAAGTGTTTTGTAATATGATATAACCTCTCTATTGATTTCGGTTCCGGCTCAACAGTTTGCTTCCTTTTTTTGTATATGTCACCGCCTTCTTTGCTTTTTAATCTTTGGTTCATTTGCTCTATTACTGTTATGTGCTCATTTACAGTATCTTGCTTTTCGGGATAGGTTTCCAGAAAGCTGTTATGCTTTTCTCTTGAGGTAGCTATAATTGGTTCAATACGCTGTTCCTGAACCTTTAATACATTGTTTTCGCTGAAATAACCACCATCTGCCGTTGCTGTTTTTATCGTGCCCGGTTGAGGGTCAACCGAAGCTACTGCCGGAATAAATTCCTGATTGTCATTTGCATGGGCATTACTGTAAGCTCCAACGATGAGCATATCTTCATTCACAGCTGCCCGGGCATTATAGCATTGATCAAAACCACGGGATGTTTTCATGATCCTTGACTCCGGATCGGTAAAATTATACTGATCAGACTCTTTCGGTGTTTCAGAAGGGGCTCGGGAGCTTTCCCACGTGGCTTTTTACCAGTCTTTTCTTCATGCTGGTCCCGTTTTTCCATCCGTTGGTCGTATGCCTCCTTGTCCTGTTTATACCTTTTCGGCAGCACATGCTTCTACTATCGCTTTAGCCTGCTTTATCTTCTCCAGCCGATCTTTCCGCAGTTTCAGTTCCCCGGGGATTTCAAGCTGCTGATCCTTTTCCTTTTCATCCTGTGCCGTGGCAAGCTCCAGCCCCGTACGTACGGGGCTCTATTTCGCTTTCCAATTGGACTTCTAATCGCTTCATATATTCAAAGCTCATCGCTTTATGCCGGGAGGTATTGGCTTGTATCTTGGTTCCATCAATATAGATATTGCCAAGCTTCACCAATCCCAATTCTTTACCTATAAGTAATATCTCTTTAATCCATCCACGGATTTCATTAAGAAAGCGTTTGCGAAAAACCGCTATGGTATCATGATCGGGATGCTGGTTGCCAGCAATGAAACGAAAGGCAACTGAATCATAAGTGGCCGCCTCTATTTTCCTTGAACCGAATACGCCTGTTGAATAGCCGTAGAATAATAAAGCCAAAAGTAGTTTGGGGTCATACGCTGCTGTCCCTTTGCCTTGATATTGACGGTACACGGCAGTAAAATCCAGCTTATCAGTTATCTCCACAACAAAACGCGCTAAATGGGGTTCCGGTAGCCATTCTGATAAATCGTATGGCATTAACATACCCTGCTCTCGCATTGCGCCTTGAAACCGTTTCATAGCGGAATATACAAAATATTTACCGGATTGTTAAGTCCGACAGGCTCCTATATGTTTTACCAGCAGCGAAAGGATGAAATAAGGGAGTTAAGAGGTGTCATTGACCACTTATCCGCTTTATTTTCCTTGTCAGAATACTAAAAGGATCTGTCGTTCTAAAATTTTTTCTATAACATATCCAACCGTACCTATTATAGCAGCATCTTGCCCGAGTTTTGATAAAACAACATCAACCTTTTCTCTCATTTCCGTCATGCAATAAGTGTTAATTGATTGTTGAATTGGAATAGTTATATATTGCTTTGCTTCGGCCATTTTCCCTCCCAGTATAATTAGCTCCGGGTTAAATAGTTGTATTAAGATAGCTATACCTTTCCCCAGTTTAATGCCGATATCAGCTAATATACTAATTGCATACTGATCACCGCGATTTGCAGCATCAATAACCAATTGTGGTTCTATTTTGTCTATTTCCTGGTCAGATAGTTTATCCAAAATTGAATTCTGACCGGATTTTATACCTTCCTTGGCCATTTTTGCCAATGCAATGCCCGAAGCTACTGTTTCCAGGCACCCGCGTTTGCCGCAATAACATAAAGCGCCGTCATCAACAAAAGGGATATGCCCAAGTTCACCTGAAAAGCCTGATGTTCCATCTTGTAATTTTCCACCCATGATCACCCCTAAACCAACACCCCAGTCCATTAAAAGCACAAGTACATCCTTTTTATTATTGGCCAGCCCAAAACGAGACTCGGCAAGGGTTGCGCTCTTAACATCATTTTGAATGAAAACAGGTTTATTGAATTTTTCTTCTAATGTGTCTTTTAAGCTTTTAGATCCTTTTCCTGAAAACAAATAAGTATAATTTTCACCCAGGGCTGTATCAACCAAGCCCGGCATATCAATCCCTATCCCGATTAATTTAGTTTGATCAATCTTCGAGGTCTTCATCAGATCCTGAGCAATGTCATAAAGTTGATTTACGGCTATTATCTCTTGTGTTATAGGAAATGAGAAGCTTTGTACGCCGGTCATGTTGTTATTATTATTATCGAAAATGGCCATTTTGATCTTAAATCTTTCCATATCAATACCAAGAATATAGAAAGAATTATCCTTTAGGGCATACAGATCTGGCTTTCTTCCGCCAACAGATTCACCTCTTCCTTTTCTTTCTATCAAATTCTCCTCTATAAGTTCATTGACCAATGTAATTGAAGTCGGTAAGCTTAAATTTAGAAAATTACTCAAGCTGGCGTTTGACTGGGGGCCTTCAGCATGTATATATTTTAGAAACTTAACCTTTTGTAAATATTTTTTCCGTTCAATATTACTTAGTTCCTGGATATAAGTTTTATCTACGAGTAATAATTTTAGGGGACTTGAATTTATAGGATGCATAATTGCAATTAGTAGTATCAGTTATTTTTAAAATACTTTTATAAAATTTTATGTAAAGTTAAATAAGTAATATAAATAATTACATTTTTTAAATTTGTTTTATTTATTTTTCATATAATTGGTTTTTATTTTAAAAATTATACATTAAAAAACTTTTACCAACTAAACTAAAACAAACCAACATGAAAAATAAATTTAAGTTATCAGTAGTGTTATTGATGGTCATTGCATCATTGGCGTTCACTGTTTCTAAAACTAAAACGCCCCCATCAAATATAAAGAACGGCTGGATAAGTCTTTTTGATGGCAAAACCTTAAAAGGCTGGCATGGCTACAATAAAACAACGCCGGTTAAAAACTGGGATATTGAAGACGGCGCCCTGGTATGCCTGGGTGCAGCTAAAGATGCATCGGGAGGTGATATAGTGACTGATAAGAAGTTTGCGAATTTCGAATTGAAATGGGAGTGGAAAGTGAATAATGGCAGTAATAGCGGCGTAATGTACCATGTGCAGGAAGGTGCAAAATATCATTCTCCTTATGAGACAGGCCCCGAATACCAGATTATAGATGATGTTAATTTTCCTGAGAAGCTGGAAGAATGGCAGCAGGCAGGCGCTGACTATGCCATGCATGTTGCTAACGGCGATAAAAAGCTAAAACCGGTAGGCGAGTGGAATACCAGCAGTATCATTTTTAATAACGGCCATGTGGAACATTGGTTGAATGGCAAAAAGATAGTTGAATTTGATGCCTGGACTAACGACTGGAACAAAAAACGTACTGAAGGTAAATGGAAGAATTATCCGGATTATGGTCAGGCTAAAACCGGCGAGATCGCTTTGCAGGATCATGGAGATAAGGCTTTCTATAAGCATATCATGATCAGGGAATTGTAATCCTGTTAAGTCTGTGAAATTTCGTTTTTAACTCTCATTATTTTTTGTGCTTAAGTGTATCACAAAAAATAATGAGATATACACAGGAAAAACGCGAATGATATGTTTTTTTTATAAAACCATCACTTATCCATCAATATCCATGAAAGAGAAAAAAATAAATTCCCGGCGCGAGTTCATAAAAAATTCGGCTATCGCGGCAGCAGCATTTACGATCGTGCCACGTTTTGTTTTGGGCAAAGGTTATCTTGCTCCAAGCGATCATCTGACTAAAGGCATCATCGGCGTAGGCGGCATGGGCCGTAACCATATCCCTTATGGCGGCACCAAAGTGGTTGCCATTTGTGATGTCGACAAAAATCATTTGCAGGATGTAGCCAGAATGCTGAATAACGGTGCAAAAACGATGAGCGATTATCGAGAGCTTATTCAATTGCCAGAGGTTGATATTGTGCACGTTGCTACTCCGCCGCACTGGCATGGCATTATAGCCGCTGATGCAGCACGGGCAGGAAAGGATATCTGGTGCGAGAAGCCGATGACACATACCATAGGCGAAGGAAAGCGTTTGATGGAGGCAGTGCAGCAGCATGGCCGCATTTTCAGGCTGAACACCTGGTTTCGTTTTGAAGATAATTTTTACGGGATGGGAACTACCGTAAAGCCGATCAAAAAATTGGTAGAAAGTGGAATGCTGGGCTGGCCATTGACAGTAACGGTTGGGCGGCATACTGGTTTCGACTGGAAGTTTTATTGGGTTGGGAAAACCAATCTGCCCGAAATGCCTGTTCCGCCTGAACTGGATTATGAAACCTGGCTGGGCCCTGCACCTTACAAGCCTTACCACCCACATCGTGTGCACCAGACCTTTAGAGGCTATTGGGATTATGATGGCGGTGGCTTGAGCGATATGGGGCAGCATTATTTAGATCCCGTTCAATACTTTTTAGGAAAGGATCATACCAGCCCGATAAGTGTTGAAATAGATGCCCCGCAGCAAAATATGGATGCCGTAGGCACCTGGAGGAAAATCACCTATACTTATGCTGATGGCTGTAAAATTATATTGGATGGCGAAGGGACAGTTGAGAATGTACCATATATAGAAGGGCCCAAAGGAAAGCTATATCCCGGATTTAAATCGGACATCCCTGATCTGGAGAGGAAATTATCTGCATTCCCTGACCCCGAGCCACAGGTTACCGATTTTATTGACGCTGTAAAGACCCGGAAAAAATTTGCGTTGAATGAGGAAAACGGTTACCGCTCATGTACCATTATTAATATGGGTCTGGTGGCGCTACGTTTAGGTCGCTCGTTAAAATTTGACCCTCTGAAGCAGGAATTTATTGATGATGAAGGCGCAAACCGCTTGATCTTTCCGCCACTTCGTGGGCCCTGGACCATTTAATGTTTAATGATTTGAAACCACAACTATGAGGAAAATATTTATCGCAATTGCCTTTCTGCTGCCATTTGTTGTATCCGTACAGGCGCAGCAATCTATACTTGATAAAGAACCGGCAAACAATGCATCCGAATTAAACGCCAATGCTATTGCAACCGCCCAGCTTGGAGAAGTGGGCATAGTAAATATGTTGGGTATGCTGCAGCCAACGGGGCTGGCAGATAATACCAAAATATTTGATGCCATCAGCGGCTTTTCGTTCTATGTTACGCAGCCGGGTAAAGAGCCATGGCGCGCCATGGCTGTAAAAGCTTATGGCAAAGCATTAGCTAAATCGAACGACAAAGAAAACCAGGCATTTATCATCAGCCAGTTACAAATAACAGGTAAGGATGATGCTATTCTCATTCTTAAAAAATATTTAGATAATGAACGTCTTTGTGACCCTGCTGCGCGTGCTTTGGTAAAGATCAATTCGCCTGCAGCAAAAGGAACTTTATTATTAGCCTTAAGGGGTTCGCAAGGTTCCTGCAGGTTATCGTTAGTAGAAGCTTTAGGAGATATCCGGAATGCTGACGCTGTAAAAAGTATATCGGCATTGATCGGCAAAGACAAAAAGCTGGATAAGGTAGCATTATATGCGGTGGCTAATATAGCCGACCCGGTATCTATCAACCTGATGGCCAATGCGGCTCAGAAAGCCGGATTCACTTATGATGAAACCAATGCCACATCTGCTTACCTGTTGTATATTAAAAATTTAGCCAAAAAGAATGTGGTAATTGCTTCCCGCCTGGCTAAAACCCTGTTGTCCAAAGCAGGCCTGGCTAACCAGGAACAAACGCATACAGCGGCCTTAAAATTACTGGCAGACATGCAGGGAGCCAAAAGCACACCATTGCTAATTGATGCCGCAAGGAATAACAATCAGCAATACCGGGATGCCGCCTTAAAATTTGCAGGGCCATACATCAACCCAACTTCAACTGCTATATGGCTAAATGAATTAGGCATAGCTAAAGACGAGGAAAAAGCTGCCATAATCAAAATGTTGGGTGATAACAGGGCTGCTTGGGCGTTGCCTGCAATATTAGAGCAATTGAAAAGTAAGGATAGCGGGGTGGTGGTTGCTGCCATTACGGCCACCGGTAAAATAGGACAGGACAAATACCTGAGCAATTTATTGCAGGTAATGAAAACCGGCGATGCTACAGAAATTACCGCAGTACAAAATGCACTGCTGATCATGAAAGGAGGTACGGTTACCAGCAAAGTAGCGAATGTATTGCCTGGTATGCCTGCCAGCGCACAGGTGGCGCTCATTAATGTATTGGCTGCCAGAGGTGCCCATGATAAGATAGATGTCGTAATACCATTGCTGAACAGTAGCGATCCTAATGTTCACGCGGCAGCTTATGGATCCTTAAAACAACTTGCCGGTGAAGATAACTTGAGCCAATTGTTTGTTTTACTGTCTTCATCAACCCAGGCAACTGAAACATCAGATCTGGAGGCGGCCATTATTGCGGCTATCGGTCAGATGAAGGATAAGTCGGTGGAAAGCCCGTTGGTATTAGAACAAATGAGTAAAGCGGCTGCGGATAAGAAATCGGTATATTTTAACATCCTTGCAAGCATAGGTGATAAAAGGTCGCTTGCTGCTATATCAAAAGCTTTTGACCAGGGTGATACTTCTGCCAAACAGGCAGCTATCAATGCTTTGTCAGCATGGTCTGATGTAAGTGCTGCACCCGAATTGTTCATGATTACCAAAGAGACGAACGATCCAGTTTTGAAAAACCAGGCACTTATGGGCTATGTGGCTACGATAAGCAAATCCAATTACCCGGCAGATGAGAAGGTGATCTACCTGCGTAATGCCATGCAGCTTGCGCAAACCGTTCCGCAGAAAAAACTGATACTGAAAGAATTGGCAGATAACAAGACCTTCCCGGCACTGCTATATTTGAGTAAATATCTGGATGACCCGCAATTGAAGGATGATGTATCCAACTACGTCTCAAATATCGGACTGTCTGATAAGAACTTTTATGGCAGCGATGTAAAGCAATGGCTGGAAAAAACGCTGCAGATAAAAAAGGGCGGTGACAGCGATTATGAGAAAGTAGCCATTCGTAAGTTTATTGCAGAGATGCCGACAGACGCCGGACTTGTACCGCTGTTTAACAATAAAGACCTGACCGGCTGGAAAGGTTTGGTTGGCAATCCGATAGAGCGCAGTAAAATGGATGCCCGGACATTAGCCAAAGAACAACAAAAGGCGGATGATATTATGCACAAAGGATGGTATGTAAAAGACAGCATACTCAACTTCAGTGGCGAAGGCGAGAACATATGTACCACCAAACAGTACCGCAACTTTGAAATGTATGTGGATTGGAAAATAGAAAAAGAAGGTGATGCAGGTATTTATCTGCGTGGGTCGCCGCAGGTGCAGATATGGGATACATCAAGAGTAAGTGTTGGTGCACAAGTAGGTTCTGGCGGATTATACAATAACCAGGCGCATCAAAGCAAACCACTTAAACAGGCGGATAATGCCATTAACGACTGGAATAATTTCCACATCATCATGAAAGGAGAGAAAGTTACCGTTTACTTAAACGGTGTGCTGGTGGTTGATAATATAGTAATGGATAACTACTGGGACCGAAAACAACCCATTTTCCCCAAAGAGCAAATAGAACTGCAGGCGCATGGAACGCATGTGTATTACCGGGATATTTACATAAGGGAATTGCCGGAGTAAAATAAAAAAAATAATTATAAAAGAATAGTCATGCCGCAAGATAAAGAACAATCAATAACTCAAAATTCAAGAAGAGGCTTTATTAAAACAACTGCGCTTGCAGCGGCCGGATTTATGATATTACCCCGCCATGTATTGGGGGGGGAAAGGATTTTTGGCGCCGGGCGATCGGTTACAACTTGCCGGTATAGGAGCAGGGGGAAAGGCGAGAGCGACATTGCCAACATTGTTAAAGGTGGAAAGACAGATGTAGCGTTTCTATGTGATGTAGACGATCGAAGGGCGGCCACATCAGTCAAAAACTTTCCAAAGGCAAAATACTATAAAGACTACCGCGAACTGCTGGACAAAGAAGCCAAACACATTGACGCAGTAACCGTATCGACACCAGATCATAACCACGCAATGATAGCCATGGCTGCCATGCAGTTAGGAAAGCACATATATGTACAAAAAGCCTTTAACCCACGATATTTACGAGGCGCGCATGTTGACTGAGGCGGCAAAACGCTACCAGGTGGTAACCCAAATGGGTAACCAGGGCGCTTCTGGAGACGGCGTAAGACGATTGCAGGAATGGTATAATGCCGGAAAGATTGGCAAAGTACATACAGTATATTGCTGGACAGATCGCCCGGTATGGCCACAGGGAATAGCATGGCCAACAGGGAAAACCGAAGTTCCTAAAGAATTAGACTGGGACCTGTGGCTGGGAAGCGGGCCTTACAAGGATTATATAGATAACCTGGTACCCTTTAACTGGCGCGGCTGGTGGAACTACGGTACCGGTGCTATAGGCGATATGGGCTGCCACCTGGTAGAACCACCTTTCAGAGTGTTGGATTTTGATACGCCAATTTCTGTAGAATGTAGCGTAGGAAATGTATACGTTGGCGAGTTTAAACGGGGCTATTTTCCCGAAAGCTGTCCGCCTTCAAGCCATGTAATCCTTACTTTTGCTAAAACGGATAAGACAAAAGGTGAGGTGAGGGTACACTGGATGGATGGCGGAATAAAGCCTGAGCGTCCGGAAGAACTGGGCCCTGATGAAAGATTTGGCGATAATGGTGTGCTGTTTATCGGCACCAAAGGTAAGATGATTTGCGAAACATACGGCAAAAACCCAAGGCTTCTTCCTTTGTCGCGCAATGATGATGACAATACCAAGATCACCATTCCGCGCGTTCCCGGGCAGGAAGATGGACATTATACTATGTTTGCTGAAGCGGCCATAGCTGGCTATGGCAAGATTCAGCTGAGCTCTCCTTTTGAGATTGCTGGTCCGCTTACAGAAACATTGTTGATCGCCAACCTGGCTATAAGGGGTACCGATGTACAACGCCAGGATGAAAACGGTCGTTTAAGTTATCCGGGCAGGGACATGAAAATGTTGTGGGATAAAGTTAACATGAAAGTGACCAACTTTGATGAAGTAAACCAATTTGTAAAACGCGACTACCGCAAAGGCTGGAGTTTGGGAGTATAAAAGAAAAATATGTCTATACAAAATAATATAAAAGTGTTGGTGGTAGGTTGCGGCAATATGGGGGCATCTCATGCTACGGCGTATCATAATTTACCGGGCTTTGAAATATGCGGGCTGGTATCTACCGGAAAAAGCAAGGAGGTACTTAACCAAAAGTTAGGTGGTGGCTATCCGTTGTTTAATGATTTCTATGAAGCCCTTGAAGCGACGAAGCCGGATGCCGTTTGTATTTCTACCTATCCGGATACACATGAGGTCTACGCCGTTAGGTCGTTTGAGCAAGGCTGCCATGTGTTTATAGAAAAACCATTGGCTGATACTGTTGAGGGGGCGATAAGGGTTGCAGCAGCTGCGAAAAAGGCAAATAAAAAGCTGTTGGTAGGTTATATTCTAAGGTATCACCCGTCATGGGAAAAGTTTATTGAACTGGCAAGAGAAATGGGGAAACCGCTGGTAATGCGTATGAACTTAAATCAGCAGAGCCACGGCCCAAAATGGACGGTTCATCGCAATTTGATGAAAAGCCTGAGCCCTATTGTAGATTGTGCAGTACATTATATTGACGTGATGTGCCAGATGACGCGATCGCGGCCAACACAAGTGAGTGCCATTGGTGCCAGGCTTACCGATGATATTCCTGACTGGAATTATAACTATGGCCAACTACAGATCCGCTTTGAAGATGGTTCTGTAGGTTGGTATGAAGCCGGATGGGGGCCAATGGTGAGCGATAATGCATTTTTCATCAAGGATGTATTCGGACCTAAAGGTGCTGTTTCTATTGTTGCCAAAACCGCAGCCACAGCCGGTAATTCAGACAATATTGGTGCGCATACCAAAACAGAATCAATCAAAGTGCATTATGCAGACCTTGATGCAGACGATGAGTTTGTTAGGGAAAATGAATGGATAGATCTGAGAGACGAACCAGACCACCAGGAATTGTGTAATCGTGAACAACGCTATTTTTTAAAGGCGATACTGGAAGATATCGATCTTTCAGCACCTGCTTCTGACGCGGTAAATAGCCTGAAAATTGCCTTTGCCTGTGATGAATCGGTAAAAACGGGAAAAATGATTGACCTGTAAGATGGTTTGCCTGTCGGCGCCGCATTAAAAAAAAAGGAGGCTGTATCATAAATCACGATCAGCCTCTTTTTCTTTGATTTATTCGGGTACCTGGCGGAGATCGTTTTCTTTTAAACGATTCTCAGGGCCTCTATTTTATTTATGATGCAGCCTCTTTTCAGTTAATAAGCTGATAGGAGCCTGTCGGACTTACTTTTTATCAATAAGATTAAAAAAATATGGGATAGCTTGTTTTTCGGTTAT